>JBEGTF010000033.1:0-12818 GCA_041179545.1 Actinomycetota bacterium
GCCAACCACCAGCGCAAAACCACCGGCGGAAATCAGCTCGGCCATGCGCTCCTGCATAGCCTTCAGGAACTTGTACTTCTCAACCTGCTTTGGGGTGTCAACTTCACCCGAGTGCACGTAGGTACTTATCACGGTGATGATCTTGCTGCCAACTTTGAAGTCAGCTTCAAGCCAACGACCGGCAGAATCAAAACTGTCTGGGCCAAACTTAGTTCGCACCTCAACCGGGGCAACCTTGCTAACAATTGCCACACCGGCACGGCCCTTGGCGCTCGCCGCATCGTGTGAGAAGTGCCAAGTTCCATTGCCTTTTGAATCGGGGGCCGGCGGATTCGCCTCAAATAGATCAACCAAGTCTTTGGTTTCAGCACGCACTTCTTGAAGTGCAAATACATCTATATCAGGGTTTTCGCTTAGCCATTCAGCCATACCGTTCTTGAAGGCGGCACGAATTCCGTTGACATTTATCGTGGCTACTTTTAGGGGCATGTAGCGAGTGTATTAGAGGTACGAATTAAAATTTCACCTTGACGCTGCCGCCAGAAACGGTGACTGTAACTTTGCTAAGTGGCATCTGAGCAGGGGGTGAACCTGCTCCGGTAGTGGCATCAAATCGTGCACCGTGAAGGTTGCAGACAATCTCGTTATTTTTTGCGCCATCTAGCGCACCACCCTGGTGCGTGCAAACAGCAACGAAAGCTTTGAAGGTTCCTTTTTTGGGCTGGGTAATCAAGATCTTTTTGCCACCAACGGAAAAGGCCTTACCGCCTTTAACTGGTACGGCACTGGTTTTGCAGACTGTATAAGTTTTTGCGGCATTAGCAGCAACCTCACTTAGCCCGGTTAAACCAATCGCGGCCGTACCGGTTGCAATTGCAACTAGTAGGCCGCGACGGCTAATCATTTTTAGGCCTTACCGCGAAGGATGGCCTGCTTTACCTCGGCGATTGCCTTAGTAACTTCAATTCCACGAGGGCAGGCATCGGTGCAGTTGAAGGTGGTGCGGCAGCGCCACACTCCTTCTTTATCGTTCAAGATATCCAAGCGAAGCTCGGCGCCCTCGTCGCGAGAGTCAAAGATGAAGCGGTGCGCGTTCACGATTGCAGCTGGACCAAAGTACTGACCGTCTGTCCAGAACACTGGGCAAGAAGTAGTACAAGCAGCACACAGAATGCACTTGGTGGTGTCTTCAAACTTTGAGTGCTGCTCTGCAGACTGTAGACGCTCCTTGGCTGGCTTGTCGCTAGCGATTAGGAACGGGTTGATGTCTTTGTAAGCCTGGTAGAACGGATTCATGTCTACGACAAGATCCTTTTCTACTGCAAGACCTTTGATTGGCTCAACGTAAATTGGCTGAGTGATGTCTAGGTCCTTGATCAGGGTCTTACATGCCAAACGGTTGCGGCCGTTGATGCGCATTGCATCTGAACCACAAACACCGTGAGCACATGAACGACGGAAGGTTAGTGAGCCATCCATTTCCCACTTGATCTTGTGAAGAGCGTCAAGAACGCGGTCGGTGCCGTGAACCTGAACGTCAAAGTCTTCCCAACGCGCTTCTTGACCATCTTCTGGATTGAAGCGGCGCACAAAAAGCGTGACCTGGAATGTTGGGACCGAACCCATTTGTTCGAATTCGTTTCCTTTAGTAGCTACTGCAGTTGCCATTAGTATTTACGCTCCATCGGCTGGTAGTTGGTAACAATGACTGGCTTCCAGCCAACTTTAATGTTGTCGCCAGGCTTCTTTGCTGGCTTGTCAGTTAGGTATGCCATTGAGTGGACCATGAACTTCTCATCGTCGCGAGCAAGGAAGTCTTCACGCAGGTGAGCTCCGCGACTTTCGCGACGTTCACGTGAAGTCAGTGCAAGCACTTCAGCAAGGTCTAGCAAGAAGCCAAGTTCGATTGCCTCAAGTAGATCGGTGTTGAATCGCTGACCCTTGTCTTGAACGCTGATGTTCTCGTAGCGGGCTCGAAGTGCAGCAATGTCGTTTAGCGCCTCGTTTAGAGATTCCTCGGTGCGGTAAACCTGGGCGTTCTTGTCCATCGAGTCCTGAAGTTCTTTGCGAAGAACAGCAACCTTTTCAGTTCCCTTTGACTTTCGAACTTTTTCAATCAATGAAATGACTTCGTCAGCCGCATTAGCAGGAACTGGAACGTGCTTTGCAGTCTTTGCGTACTCAACTGCGGCAACACCGGCACGCTTACCAAACACGTTGATGTCTAGTAGTGAGTTAGTACCCAAACGGTTTGCACCGTGAACAGAAACACAAGCACATTCACCGGCTGCATAAAGACCTGGAACAACGGTGTCGTTGTCGCGAAGGACCTCGGCCTGAACGTTGGTTGGAATACCACCCATTGCATAGTGCGCGGTAGGGAATACCGGTACTGGCTCGGTGTATGGCTCAACACCTAAGTAGGTGCGAGCAAACTCGGTGATGTCAGGAAGCTTCTCGTCGATCACTTCTGGCGGTAGGTGAGTTAGGTCAAGCAGAACATAGTCCTTGTTTGGACCGGCACCGCGGCCTTCGCGCACTTCGTTAGCCATTGCTCGAGCAACCATGTCACGAGGAGCCAGGTCCTTGATGGTTGGAGCGTAGCGTTCCATAAAGCGTTCACCCGATGCATTGCGAAGAATTCCGCCCTCACCACGTGCAGCTTCTGAAAGAAGAATTCCCAGACCGGCAAGACCGGTTGGGTGGAATTGGTAGAACTCCATGTCTTCAAGTGGAAGACCCTTGCGCCAAATGATTCCAACGCCGTCACCGGTAAGGGTGTGTGCATTTGAAGTGGTCTTGAAGATCTTGCCGAATCCACCGGTTGCAAAGATGATGCTCTTGCCCTGGAACACGTGGAGTTCACCAGTTGCAAGTTCGTAAGCAACAACAGCTGATGGGCGCTCTACGCCATCAACTTTGGTCATCACTAGATCAAGAACGTAGAACTCGTTGTAGAACTCAATTCCTAGCTTTACGCAGTTCTGGTACAGGGTCTGAAGAATCATGTGACCGGTTCGGTCAGCTGCGTAGCAAGAGCGACGAACCGGAGCTTTACCGTGGTCACGAGTGTGGCCACCGAATCGGCGCTGGTCAATCTTGCCGTCTGGTGTGCGGTTGAAAGGAAGACCCATGTTTTCTAGGTCGATAACCGCCTGTACAGATTCCTTGGCAAGAATCTCTGCCGCGTCTTGGTCAACTAGGTAGTCGCCACCCTTAACTGTGTCGAAAGTGTGCCACTCCCAGCTGTCTTCTTCAACATTGCCAAGTGCAGCGGCCATACCGCCCTGCGCAGCACCTGTGTGCGAACGAGTTGGGAACAGCTTTGAAATAACTGCGGTCTTTGCGTGTGGTCCGGCTTCGATAGCCGCGCGCATTCCTGCACCACCCGCACCCACGATTACAACGTCGTATTCGTAGTGATGAACCTTTGGCTTACTCAATTTATGTTTATTCCTTTTAGGTTGTTCAGCTAATTAAGCAGTTGGGCAGAAAGAAGGAAGAAGCTCAGGTAGTGCACCTGCAGGACATGGATCAAAAGTGAAGACCACAAGAGTTCCAAGTACAACTAGCACCGCACAAATTCCCCAGAGTGACCAAACCAGAGCCTTGCGCACTGATTCTTTTGAGGTGTAGTCGTTAACAAGAGTGCGCATACCGTTGGTGCCGTGAATCATGGCTAGCCATAGCATTGCAAGATCCCAGACCTGCCAGAACGGGTCCGACCACTTGCCACCAACGAAAGCAAAGTCAATTGCCTTGATGCCTTCACCTAGGTAAAGGTTTACGAATAGGTGTCCAAAAATGAGGAAGACCAAAAGTGCGCCAGAAACGCGCATGTACAACCAGCCATACTTCTCCCAGTTGGCCTGGTTGCGGTTACGAGGTGAACGAGGCTGTTCGATAACTACTGACATGTCTCTTCTCCTTAACCGAATACGTGCATTAGGTGGCGAGGTGCAAAAGCTGCAAAAATCACGAACGCGATGGCTACAACAACCCACCACATCACGTTCTGGTACTTGACGCCCTTGCGCCAGAAGTCAATCAAGATAACGCGAAGACCATTTAGCGCGTGGTAAAGGATTGCCGCCACAAGGCCAAGCTCGGCGAGGCCGATTATCGGTGTTTTGTAGGTATTGATTACGGCGTTGTAGGCCTCAGGGCTTAGCCGCACCAAAGAGGTGTCTAGAACGTGTACTAGAAGGAAGAAGAAGATGGCTACACCGGTAATACGGTGGAGAACCCACGACCACATTCCTACTTTTCCGCGGTACAAAGTACCTGCTGGCATGCTAGCCACAGCAATCCTCCTTGATCAGTCAAAAATCACTACTAGTCTAAGCCAGCAAAAAGCCTGCTCTCGCCCATATAGAGGCATTGGGCTAAGGTTTTTAGTAGTTATGACTACTCAGCGAGATCCACTGGATCGTTTCTTCAGCATCATCCCCGCCGGCGGCATTGGTAGCCGTCTTTGGCCGCTATCTCGCGCCTCGGCCCCAAAGTTTTTGCACGACCTCACCGGCTCCGGCCAGACCCTGCTTCAAGACACTTGGGATCGTCTAACCCCTATAGCTGGCAAGGAGCGAATCCTTGTGGTGACCGGCAAGGTCCACAAGTCGGCCGTGCTCGAGCAGATCGAAGACCTATCTACTGACAACTTGGTACTGGAGCTTTCACCTAAGGATTCAACTGCAGCTATTGCGCTCGCCGCAGCCATTTTGATGAAGCGCGAACCGGACGTAATTATTGGTTCATTTGCCGCCGACCACGTAATCACCGAGGACGACCAGTTCCACAAGACTGTGCGCGAGGCTGTGCTGGTTGCCGCGACCGGCAAGATTGTGACCATTGGTATCGAGCCGACTGAGCCATCTGTTGGCTTCGGCTACATCAAATCGGGCGAGGAGCTTGGCATTGCCGGTGCTCCCGAGGCCCGCCACGTAATCAAGTTTGTGGAGAAGCCAAACATCGCCAAGGCTCGCAAGTATGTTGACTCTGGCCAGTACCTGTGGAACGCGGGTATGTTCATCGCTCCGGCTGCGCTGTTGTTGGAGCAGTTGGCTAAATCTGAGCCAGCCCTGCACGCGTCAATTATGGAATTGGCTGCTGCCTGGGACACCGATGACCGCAAGGTAGCCATCGAAAAGATTTGGCCGACTCTCAAGAAGGTCGCGATTGATTACTCGGTTGCCGAACCCGCTGCTGCCGCTGGATTGGTTGCTGTTATTCCGGCAAGTTTCTCTTGGCACGATGTTGGTGACTTTGCGGCAATTGCCGAATTGCAGTCGCAGGGTCGTCGCGGAAACCTGGCGGTTTTAGGCAACGCTAAAGTTCTAGCTGATAGTTCAAGTGGCATTCTGATTTCAGATACCGATCGCCTGATCGCGCTTATCGGTGTCGAGGACATCATTGTGGTGGACACCCCGGATGCGCTGTTGGTGACAACAAAAGAGCACGCTCAGCGCGTGAAGAGTTTGGTTGATGCGTTGAAGGCAACCGGCCATTCAGACGTTCTGTAATTTTCAATAATCACGAAATTGTTGCGACTCGGTTAACTTTTGATTCAACTGGCGTTTGTCGTCATTTTGCAGGTCCGCACACAGATAGGCTGATTCCGCAGCGACGCGTGAGAGCCACTCGTCGTTATTCCAGGAGGAATCTAATTGAATAAGAACATTCTTAAGGGTCTTGCACTTGCATCTGTTGCAGGTCTAACCCTTGCAGGTTGTGCATCAGCTCCAGCTGAGCCAACCGTTACTCCAGTTGATTACAAGGCTTGTATGGTCTCTGATGAGGGCGGCTTCGATGACGGCTCATTCAACGAAGAGGCTTACAACGGTCTTAAGGAAGCGATTGCTGTTCTAGGCGTTCAGTCAGCTGAAGCTCAGTCAGAATCAGGCACCGACTACCAGCCAAACGTTGACGCGATGGTTGCAGAAGGTTGCAACATGATCGTTCCGTTAACTTTGCTCCTGTAGACACAGGTCTATCAAACGCAGACTTCAGCCCTAAGTACGTTGCAAACGTAAAGCCACTTTTGTTTGACACTGCAGAAGCTGCGTTCCTTGCAGGTTACGTTGCAGCTGGAACTTCAAAGACCGGCAAGGTTGCAACCTTCGGTGGAGCTCCATACCCATCAGTAACCATCTTCATGGATGGTTTCAAGCAGGGTGTTGCTTACTACAACGAAGTAAAGGGAAAGAACGTTAAGGTTCTTGGAACTGACGGCGACGACCAGTCAAAGTGGACCATGACCGGTGACTTCTCAGACGTTGCAAAAGGCAAGACCGTTTCAGCTAACTTCATCAAGCAGGGCGCTGACGTGATCATGCCAGTTGCTGGTCCAGTTGGTCTAGGTTCAGGTCAGGCAGCTCTTGAGGCTGAGGGCGTGTACGTAATCGGTGTTGACACCGACTGGTACAAGGCTCCAAAGTTCGACGAGTTCAAGTCACTTATCTTGACCTCAGTTCAGAAGAACATGAGCGTTGCAATCTTCGAAACCATCAAGGCTGGCCTAGAGGGCACCTTCTCTGGTGGCGAGGACATCTACGTTGGAACCCTAGCTAACAAGGGCGTTGGTGTATCACCAGAGCACGACGCTAAGTGGGGCGCCGGCATTGCTGACGAGGTTGCTGCTCTAGAAGCAGACATCGTTGCAGGCAAGATTGACGTAAAGTCTTCTTACTAAAAACTGCTAAGTAAAAAGTTGGGGGTCGAGAAATCGGCCCCCAACTTTTTTAGTTTTTAACTGGCAATCGCGTTGATTTTGCCCAGTTAGACTTAAATTCACGCGTGAAAAACGCAGACACGAAACGGGAATTAGCGATGAAGCTGGAACTCCGAGGCATAACTAAGCGCTTTGGCGCGATGACTGCCAACGACAACGTGAACCTAGTTGCAGAGCCGGGTCAAATTCACTGCTTGCTTGGCGAAAACGGCGCTGGCAAGTCAACACTCATGAACGTGCTCTATGGCTTGTACCAAGCTGATGGCGGCGACATCCTGATTGATGACAAGGTCGTTAAGTTTGCTGGCCCTGGTGATGCAATGGCTGCCGGCATAGGAATGGTGCACCAGCACTTTATGCTCATTCCGGTTTTCACGGTTGCGGAGAATGTAATTCTTGGCCATGAGCCAACTAAGTTTGGTGGCTTGCTAGATCTTGAAGCAGCACGCAAACAGGTGCGCGAAATTTCTGATCGTTTTGGTTTTGAAGTTGACCCCGATGCAATCGTGGGGGACTTGCCAGTTGGTGTTCAGCAGCGCGTTGAAATTATTAAGGCACTCATGGGAGATGCTCAGGTTTTGGTTTTTGATGAGCCAACCGCGGTGCTCACCCCACAAGAAACCGACGAGCTAATGGCAATCATGAAGCAGTTGCGCAGCGAGGGCAAAGCAATTGTTTTCATCACTCACAAGCTCCGTGAGGTTAAAGAAGTAGCTGACAAAATCACTGTGATTCGTCTGGGCAAAATTGTTGGCGAGGCAAGCCCTAAGTCTTCTGCCAACGAGTTAGCATCAATGATGGTTGGCCGTGCGGTTGACCTTGATGTTGAAAAGGCGGTAGCTAAGCCAGGCAAGGCAACATTTAAAATTACAAATCTTTCTGCATGGAATCACGCTGGCACGAAGGTGCTTGACGATATAAATCTTGAAATTCACGAGGGTGAGATTTTGGTGATCGCTGGCGTGCAGGGCAACGGTCAGACGGAATTGACCGAGGCAATCATTGGAATGCACGGCAAGACCGCCGGCTCAATTGAGCTCGATGGTAAAGAACTCATTGGCAAGAACGTAAAGCAAGTTCTGGATCTGGGTGTTGGTTTCGTTCCTGAAGACCGCACTGAAGATGGACTTGTTGCAGAGTTCACGATTGCAGAGAATCTGATGCTGGATCGAAGCGACCGCAAGCCGTTCGCAAAGGGGATCAGCCTGCAGCTAGATTTCTTGAAAAAGTTTGCTCAAGATAAACTGCAGCAGTTTGATATTCGTGCTCAGGGGATTGACTCCACTGCTTCGCAGCTATCCGGTGGAAACCAGCAGAAGGTCGTTTTAGCCCGCGAGCTTTCGCGCGAACTTCGTTTGCTAGTGGCATCGCAGCCAACCCGTGGTCTTGATGTTGGTTCAATCGAATTCGTACACGAGCAGATCGTAGCAACGCGCGATTCTGGAATTCCGGTTTTGATTGTGGCAACAGAGCTCGATGAGGCTACGCAACTGGGCGATCGCATCGCGGTTATGTATCGAGGTAAGGTCGTTGGCGTGGTGCCATCAAACACCTCTAGATCAGTTTTGGGTCAGATGATGGCAGGTATCAGCGCATGAACAAAGTAATTAAGCAGATCTTCAACCCAAGCGCGCTGGTCACTGTCCTTGCTGTTTTGGCCTCGTTCATCATTGGTGGCTTGCTAATTGCGTTTGCAAATGAGAATGTGCAAACCGCCGCCGGTTACCTTTTTGCTCGCCCAGGAGATTTCTTCCTTGCAGTTTGGAACTCGGTTTTCGGTGCCTATGACGCTCTGTTCCGCGGGTCAATCTTCAATTACAAGGCACTAGACACTGTTGGCATGATTAAGCCAATTACTGAGACGCTTTCATACGCGACACCTATCACCTTGGCTGGTCTTGGCATGGCAGTTGCCTTCCGTTCGGGCCTTTTCAACATTGGTGGAACCGGTCAAATCATTTTTGGTGCCATGGGCGCTGCCTGGGTTGGTTTTACCTTTGATCTACCTGCATTCATTCACCTGCCGCTCGCAGTTATTGCCGGTGTAGTTGCTTCGGCCTTGTTTGGTGGTTTCGTTGGTTTCTTGAAAGCAGCCACGGGTGCAAATGAAGTAATCGTGACAATCATGATGAACTACATTGCTGGTTTGCTGTTGTTCTATGTTTTGACTACTCCGCTTTTCCAGGCGCCGGGTGCAACAAACCCTATCTCGCCAGAAATCGTGGAGAGCGCAAAGTACTGGCGCTTCATGGGAGATGGCTTCCGCATTAATGCTTCGTTCTTTGTCATGTTGGCCATGGTTGCAACTGTCTGGTGGTTGCTAAACAGGTCATCGGTTGGTTTCCAGTTCCGTGCTTTGGGTCACAATCCAAACGCGTCAAAAGTTGCCGGCATCAACATCGGCCTCAACTACATTTTGGTGATGGCCATCTCTGGTGCGTTGGCTGGTCTTGCTGGTACCTCGCAGGTCCTAGGTGCTGAAAAGTTTTTAACTCCAAGCGTTGCAGCTAGTTTTGGTTTTGATGCCATCACGGTTGCCTTGTTGGGTCGCTCAAAGCCAGTTGGTGTTTTGGCCGCGGGAATTCTGTTTGGTGCACTTCGCGCTGGTGCGGTAATCATGCAGGCAAACCAGAAGGTGCCAATTGACATTGTTTTGATTGTTCAATCTTTGGTCGTGTTGTTTATTGCGGCCCCGCCGCTGGTTCGTCTGATGTTTGGTTTGTCAGACCCAGAGAAGAGGTCAGCAAAGAAGGCTGCCAAGGCTGAAGCAAAGGGAGTGGCTGCATAATGAAGCGCTCATTCAAAACATCAATCGCCTTCAGCCTATTTACGCTGATTAGCCTCTGGCTCTCAGTCACTGCTCCTGCCGGAACAACCCTGTTTAGTTTCAACGCCGGTAAAGAGCTATTTGCAATTCCTGACCTAGCGATTCCGGTTGCCGGTGCCTCATGGATCGTCTTTGCGATTGCGGCTGTTGCCACAGGAGTCACCTGGTGGTTGTCTCTGCAGCGAAAAAAGACTCCGCTTTGGTTGACTGCAATTTTTGCATTCGTGTTGGTTCAGCAAATTTTGATCGTGATGTTTGTTGGTCAAATGTTCCCAATCACCACAACCCTTCAGGGCTCACTCGCACTTGCCGTTCCACTAATCTTCGGAGCTCTTGCCGGTGTGCTCTCTGAGCGAGTTGGCGTTGTCAATATTGCTATTGAAGGCCAGTTGCTTGCCGGTGCCTTTGCCTCGGCACTAATTACCTCAATTACTCACAGCTTGACCCTCGGCCTCTTGGCTGCAGCAATTAGCGGTGCGTTAGTTGCCGGTGTTCTGGCTGTCTTCAGCATCAAGTACGTTGTTGATCAAATCATCGTTGGTGTTGTGGTCAACGTTTTGGTGATTGGTCTCACCAGTTTCTTCTACTCAACCGTGATGGCCCGTGACTTGATTGCGCTGAATCAACCGGAACGATTCAGCCAAATGGACATTCCATTGCTTTCGCAAATTCCGATCATCGGTCCGTTGCTGTTTTCACAAACCTTGATTGTGTACCTAATGTACGCAGCCGTAGCAGTTGTTTACGTCGCGCTTTTCAAAACCCGATGGGGTCTGCGTCTGCGTGCCGTGGGTGAATACCCTAAGGCTGCCGACACCGTTGGTATCAAGGTTTACCGCACGCGCTACATCAGTGTGATGCTGGGTGGCGCGCTGGCTGGTCTTGGTGGTGCATTCTTCACACTTGGTGCTGTTGGTTCGTTCAGTAAAGAGATGACCTCGGGCGCCGGATACATTGCGCTTGCGGCACTTATCTTTGGTCGCTGGAACCCACTGTTGGCAACTCTTGCTGCACTGATGTTTGGCTTCGCGCAGAACTTGCAATCGGTGTTGAGCATTATTGGTTCAGACGTGCCAAGCCAGTTCTTGTTGATGCTGCCTTACGCACTTACCATCGTTGCGGTTGCTGGATTGGTGGGCAAGGTTTCAGGACCAGCCGCAACCGGTAAACCCTATATAAAGAGTTAGGCATCAAATGTCAGAAACTAACTGGGCTGCGCTGCGCGAGGCCGCGAATGTCGCTATGAAAAAAGCGTACGTTCCTTATTCAAAGTTTCCAGTGGGTGCTGCGGCACTAACCGATGACGGCCGCATCGTCTCAGGGTGCAATGTTGAGAACGCTTCTTACGGTTTGACCCTTTGTGCCGAATGTTCATTGGTCAGCGAACTTGCAATGAGTGCGTCGGCTGGTGCAGGCCCGGCAAAGCTGGTTGCCTTCACTTGTGTAGACGGTCACGGCAACATTTTGATGCCGTGTGGTCGTTGCCGCCAGTTGCTATTCGAGCACTCAGCCAAGGGGATGGTTTTAGAAACCGTATCAGGATTCAAAACAATCGACGAAGTAATTCCGGATGCGTTTGGTCCTCGCGACTTAGATGAACGCGCCCTCTAAGCGCAAAACAGAAAGTAACTAATGACTAATTTTTCTGCACCGGAACTTATCGTTGTCAAGCGTGACAAAGGTGAACTGACTACCGAGCAGATCAATTGGTTGATTGCCAACTACACCAGTGGCGTGGTGGCAGACGAGCAAATGTCAGCGATGGCAATGGCTATTTTGCTAAACGGCATGAGCCGCCGCGAAATTAAAGATCTAACCTTGGCCATGATTGCCTCTGGTGAGCGTCTGAGCTACGAAGGCCTAGGCATGCCAACCGCTGATAAGCACTCAACGGGAGGAGTTGGCGACAAGATCACTTTGCCGTTGGCTCCTCTGGTTGCCGTTTTTGGCGTTGCCGTGCCGCAGCTATCTGGCCGTGGTCTTGGCCACACCGGTGGAACTCTAGACAAGCTTGAGTCAATTAAAGGTTGGCGAGCACAGATTTCTAACGATGAATTCCACAAGCAGCTCGCCGATGTTGGCGCCGTAATTTGTGCTGCTGGTTCTGGCTTGGCCCCGGCGGACCGTAAGTTGTACTCGCTTCGCGATGTGACCGGAACCGTGGAGGCAATTCCGCTTATCGCGTCGTCGATCATGTCAAAGAAAATCGCCGAGGGAACTCAATCGCTAGTGCTTGATGTCAAAGTTGGCTCGGGCGCGTTTATGAAAAACATCGATCGCGCCCGCGAACTTGCCACCGTGATGGTGCAGCTTGGTCAAGATGCTGGCGTGAACACCTCTGCGATTTTGACTGACATGTCAACACCACTTGGTCTTGAAATTGGAAACGCGCTTGAGGTTAAGGAATCGCTAGAGGTTCTTGCTGGCGGCGGTCCTGCCGATGTGGTTGAAATCACAATTGAACTTGCACAAGAAATGTTGCGTCTGGCAGGCAAGGGTGATGTTGATGTTGCGGCTGCTCTCAAAGACGGCCGTGCTATGGACAAGTGGCGTCAGATGATTTCAGCGCAGGGCGGCGACCCAGATGCTGCACTGCCTGAGGCTAAAGAGCATCATGTGGTCACAGCACCGGCATCGGGGTATTTGTCACAGCTTGATGCCCTTCAGGTTGGAACCGCGTCTTGGCGCCTGGGTGCAGGTCGTGCTCGCAAGGAGGATGCCGTGCAGTTTGGCGCGGGAATTACTTTGCACGCCCAGCTGGGGCAGAAGGTTGAGGCCGGAGCTCCGTTGATGACCCTACACACCGATGAACCTGAGCGTTTCGAACGTGCCTTGGAAGCGCTGGATGGTTCGTTTAAGATTGAAACTTCAGCTACCGAGCGCAAGATTGTGCTCGAGCGAGTCAAATAGAAATAGAGGCAACTCACATGGCTAACTTCGACATCCGTTCGTTGCCGAAAATCTCACTTCACGATCATCTTGATGGTGGGTTGCGTCCGCAGAGCATCGTAGAGATGGCAGCGGAAATTGATTTTGCTCTTCCTGCAGACAATGCCAAAGACTTGCGCAAGTGGTTCGAGAAATCAGCCGACTCTGGCTCACTGGTTGAATACCTAAAGACTTTTGACGTCACCACCGCCGTGATGCAAACCCGCGAACACTTAACTCGCGTGGCTCGCGAATTCGTTTTGGATCTGGCAAACGATGGCGTCATATACGGAGAAATCCGTTGGGCTCCAGAGCAGCACCTCACCCGCGGCC
>JBEGTF010000034.1:0-6865 GCA_041179545.1 Actinomycetota bacterium
AACTACGAAGCGAAATGGTCAACCGCAAGTACCGATCTGCTTGATCGCTACCTGCTCTCTAAGACACACGACCTGATCAACGAAGTTGAAGCGCACCTAAACAAGTTCGACTCTTACTCAGCTTCGGCCAGCCTTCGCGACTTTGCAGACGTACTAACTAACTGGTACGTGCGTCGTTCGCGCGACAGATTCTGGGAGGGCAACGCAGAGGCATTCGACACTCTTTACACGGTGCTTGAAATTGTTTCGCGCGTAGCCGCGCCACTTCTTCCAATGGTGACCGAAGAAATTTGGCGTGGCCTGACCGGTGGACGAAGCGTTCACCTTGAATCATGGCCAGATGCCAGCAAGTTGCCGCACGATGCGGCATTGGTAGAAGCAATGGACCAGGTGCGCACAGTGTCATCTGTTGCATCTAGTTTGCGAAAGGCTGCCAGCCTCCGCGTGCGCCTACCACTGGCCAAGTTAACCGTGGTAACCAAAAACGTTGCTGGGCTAAATCAGTTTGCCGAAATCATCGCCGAAGAGTTGAACGTGAAACATGTTGAGCTAGTTGAGATGTCACTAGATTCAACAACTGAGTTTGGTGTGATTAAACGCCTAACAGTTAATTCACGAGCTGCTGGGCCACGCATCGGAAAGAGTGTTCAAGCCGTAATTCAAGCTGCCAAGTCCGGTGACTGGTCTGAAATTGATGGAACCGCAGTGGTTGGCGGAATCGCTCTGATCGAAGGCGAATACGAAATTGATTTGGTTGCCGACACATCCACCAGCAGCGATGGCGAAGTGACCGACCACATCGGCATCTTGCCTTCGGGTGGCTTCTTAATTCTTGATGGAAAAGTTTCAGCGGAATTAGCCGCCGAAGGTTTGGCTCGAGACGTTATTCGCGCAGTTCAATCTGCTCGTAAGGATGCCGACTTTGATGTGAGTGATCGCATCAAGTTGACTCTAAAGGCTGAAGACGATGTTTTGGCTGCTGTTGCCGAGCACTCAGATCTTGTGAAGAGCGAGACGCTGACGGTAGAACTTGAAACCGTCAGTACTGGTTCACTAAACAACCCTGTTGCAGTTGGCGATGGCCAACAGGTTCAAGTTCATGTTGCAGTTGTGGCGGCCCAGTAATGGCAGTGCAGTGATCGAAAACCTTAGCGAAGAGCACTACTGGGCTCTTAAGGCCAAAGAGGTTGAAGACGCGCTACTTGCTCGCGTTCCAGAAAATAAAATTCGCCCTCGCCTCGAGCCAACTGCGCGCTTGGCCGAATTGTTGGGTGATCCGCAAAGGTCTTACCGGGTAATCCATGTGACCGGAACCAATGGAAAAACAAGCACCAGTCGCTTTATCGAGAGGCTATTGCGTGAACATGGCTTGCGCACGGGGCGATTCACTAGCCCTCACTTGGTCAAATTGAATGAGCGAATGTCTCTGGATGGTGAACCAGTTTCCGACGAGCGTCTCTACAGCGTGTGGACAGAGATTGAGCCAATTGTTGCTTTGGTCGATGCCGAGCTCGAATCTTCAGGCGATGATGCGCTCACTTTCTTTGAGGTTCTTGCGGTTCTTGGTTTTGCGATTTTTGCTGATGCGCCGGTAGATGTTTTAGTCCTAGAAGTTGGCATGGGCGGGGAGTGGGATTCCACCAATGTTGCCGACGGTGATGTTGCAGTATTCACCCCGATATCTCTGGATCACATGGATCGTCTTGGCAGCACGATTGAAGAAATAGCCAAAACCAAAGCAGGAATCATCAAGCCTGGCTCAATCGTCATAAGTGCGGCTCAAGAACCGGAAGTTTTGAAAGTACTTTCCGAACGAGCGGCTGAAACTGGCGAAAAGTTCCTCACCTATGGTCGGGATTTTGGTGTTGTGACTTCTCAGATTAACAAGCTTGGTCAGACCGTTTCGGTTCGTGCAGTTGCCGGTGAATATGATGACCTCAACCTGCCGGTGCACGGTGGCTATCAAGCTGAGAACGCTGCACTTGCGGTTGCCGCAGTAGAGGCATTCCTTGGTGGTGGCCAGCAGCGAATAATGGACGACGTAGTGCGTGCATCGTTCGCCGATTTCTCATCGCCGGGTCGCTTGCAAATTGTCAGTCGCCAACCGCTAACAATTCTGGATGCTGCACACAACGTAGACGGAGCCAAGTCTCTGGTCAGGGCAATGAAGGAATCTTTCGGCTCTCCCTACGCCGTTGCGATTGTTTCAATACTTGCTGAAAAAAATGCTCGCGCGCTGTTGGAGCTGCTTGACGACACGTTTATCGAATTCATCATTACCCAGTCAGAATCTCCACGCGCAATACCGGCTGAAGAGTTGGCTGAGTTAGCGCGTGAGATATTTGGCGCGGATCGCGTGCACGTCCAGGCCAATCCACAGTGGGCTTTGGCTGAGGCAGCCAAGCTGCTTCCGGCGACGCTGGGCAACGCGATAGTCGTGACCGGTTCAGTAACACTGGTTGGTCAAGTATTGAAATTGAAGCAAATAGAAGCGGAGCAAGATGCGTAACAAATCAACTAAGCGAACATTGGGTTCGATGCTGATGGCATTTGAATCATTCGTTGTTTTCTTTGCGATGTTAGTGGCTTTTGGTTTGAAAGTCGCTGATGGCCCAACAGTATGGGCAATTGGTTTATCACTCTCGTTCCTGCTAATTCTTACTCCTGCAATTCTTGGCAAGCCGTACTCATACGCTTGGGGCTGGCTTTTGCAACTTGTGGTGGTGGCCCTTGGAATCTGGGTGCCACTTATGTACGTGATTGGCGGAATCTTTGTTTGTCTTTGGGCCTGGGCAATGATCGCAGGTGGCACAATTGATAAAGCACGCGCAGTTCTAGAGCGCCAGGCAGCAGCGGAGGAAAAGTAAATGACTCAACAAACACTCGTATTGATTAAGCCAGACGGCGTAAAGCGAAACCTGATTGGTGAAATTATTTCTCGTCTCGAAGCCAAGGGCTACATTGTCGCCGACCTAAAGAAGTTCACCCCATCGATTGAATTACTTCACGCGCACTATGCAGAACACGAAGGCAAGCCATTTTTTGAGCCGCTGGTTGAATTTATGTCAAGTGGTGACGTGGTTGCAATCAAGCTAGAAGGAAACCGAGTAATTGAAGGTTTCCGTTCGCTTGCCGGCGCGACAGACCCAACCGTTGCAGCCCCTGGAACTATTCGCGGAGATCTGGGTCGCGACTGGGGTCTTAAGGTTCAGCAAAACCTTGTGCACGGTTCAGATTCAGAAGAATCTGCATCGCGCGAATTAGGGCTTTGGTTTAACTAGTTCCAGAGCGAAGGCCAGCTCGTCCAGAAACGAGCGATGATGATGGCGATAATTACTACTTCTGTAAGGACTGTGAATAACCAGGCCTTGTCATAGGCGCGGTCAAAGAAACCCACGAATCGTAGTGGCGTGTCAATAAAGCCATCCTTGGCCCCGAACAAAATCACTTTCCAGAACAACGGCACCATGGCAGCCCACGCAACCATGCAGTAAGGGCAGAGAACTCCGATAACGAATGTGCTCTGAATCCAGAGCCAGAGTACGAATATAAATCCCAGTGTTATTCCAATGGCGAAAAGTCTCCAGAACCAAGCCGCAAACTTAGCCCCCGACAGAATCGCTACACCAACAGCAATTGGCGCAACAAAAGATGCCACACCGATCAGGGGGTTGGGGAACCCGAACAACGATGCTTGGGCGGTCAACATTACTGATTTACATGAGATGAATGGATTTAGGTCGCAACTCAGCACGGCATCGGGGTTCGTGGCAACGTGAATGCGCTCCAAAACTAGAGAAAATGCCGCAAACCAGCCCAAAATGCCGGTCCAAATTAATGTGATGGCAAACCCGCGGGTCGGCTCTAAAGTAATGCCATTTGGCTGCTTTTCAGCCTTCAATTCAGTGCTCACAAACCCAGTATGACACGGCCGGTTGGTGACATTTTTAGGGTCAAGTGCCATACTTAGAGGAGTTGAACCCGCCACACCGGGATCGACTAAAGATTTAGCGAGTACCAAGCACTTAGAACGCGTAAGACCAGGTCAAAATTTTGATCAATCGGGCAGCGATAGTCGCAGTAGAAGTAGCTCGCCGTTAGTTTTGGTTGTTCACAAACGTGGGCAACACGGATTTACGCCTAAGGGCCTAGTGAGTGTGGCCTAGGTTAGGCAGCTTGGAGTGCACCAGAAATGGTGAAGAACGAAGATTTGAACGTACCTGCGGATTCCTCAAAGGTTTCTGCCAAAAAAACCACCCGTGCACGTGCCCCAAAAAAGGCTGCAGCAGAATCTGTTGAGAAGCCAAAAAAGACTCTGATCAAAAAAGCGCCAGCCGACAAGAAGCCTAAAGCCGAGAAGGCACCGGCCTCGGTTGATGAGGTAGTCGAAAAGGCTGCCAAGAAGGCTCCTGCGAAATCACCTGCAAAACGCGGCGTGAAGGCAAAACCTGAAGAAGATGTGTCGACTCAGGTCACTGCTGCACCCATTTCTGCGACTTCACTAATGTTTATGGCTCCTGACCTCCCGACCCCAAAGGTCACTGCAAAGGGAATTGCCAACGAAAAAAACAGCGATGATTCACACCTTCGCCGTCGTTCACGTCGTCGTGCCGGTGAAGCGGTGGATATCGATCCAAACGCAGCACCAAACGTCGTTGTAAAGGTTCGTACTCCGCGCGAACCAAAAGCGCCAAGCAACGAACCAACTCGGGTAAAGGGTTCAACTCGTCTTGAGGCAAAGAAGCAGCGTCGCCGCGATGGCCGCGATGCAGGTCGTCGTCGCACGACAATTACCGAATCAGAGTTTCTGGCGCGTCGCGAAGCGGTTGATCGCACAATGGTGGTCCGTTCTAAAGACGGCAAGATCCAAATCGGTGTTCTTGAAGACGGAATTTTGGTCGAGCACTATGTTGCTAAAGCATCAGAGGCCTCACTAATCGGCAACGTTTATCTTGGTAAGGTTCAAAACGTCCTTCCTTCGATGGAAGCCGCTTTCGTAGATGTCGGCCGTGGCCGCAACGCAGTGCTTTACTCCGGCGAAGTTGACTGGGAGCTTGCTGAGACCGGTAACCAGCCTCGCCGCATTGAGTTGGCATTGAAGTCTGGCGACACAGTCTTAGTGCAGGTAACCAAAGATCCAGTTGGCCAAAAGGGTGCTCGTCTAACAAGTCAGGTTTCGCTGCCAGGTCGTTACTTGGTTTACGTGCCAAATGGGTCGATGAACGGAATCTCCCGCAAGTTGCCCGATTCAGAGCGCGCACGTCTCAAGAAAATTTTGAAAGAGATCCTTCCCGAAGATGCAGGTGTGATTGTTCGTACCGCGGCCGAGGGCGCAACCGAAGAACAATTAACTCTTGATGTCCAGCGTTTGCAGCAGCAGTGGGAAGCCATCAGTAAGAAGGTTGAAAAGGGACAAGCGCCTGCACTATTACACAGTGAGCCAGATCTGCTCGTCAAGATTGTTCGTGATGTTTTCAACGAAGATTTCCAAAAGATGGTTATCTCTGGTGACGATGCACGCGAAGTTATCGAGGAATACCTAGCCTCGGTAGCGCCTGATCTATTAGAGCGAGTTGTAAAGCACGAAGGTCACAAAGATGTCTTCGACGAATACCGCGTTGGGGAGCAAATAGCTAAAGCTCTGGAGCGCAAGGTTTACCTGCCTTCTGGTGGTTCGCTCGTTATTGACCGCACAGAGGCAATGACAGTTGTCGATGTAAATACCGGAAAGTTTGTTGGCTCGGGTGGAAACCTTGAAGAGACCGTGACCAAGAACAACCTTGAAGCGGCTGAAGAAATCGTCCGCCAACTTCGTCTTCGCGACATCGGTGGAATTATCGTCGTTGACTTTATTGACATGGTTTTGGAATCAAACCGCGATCTCGTTCAGCGACGCTTGATGGAATGCCTTAGCCGAGACCGCACCAAGCACCAGGTGGCCGAGGTTACTTCGCTCGGTTTGGTGCAAATGACTCGAAAGAAGCTTGGAATTGGCCTGCTTGAGGCATTCAGTGAGCCTTGTGAAGCCTGTGCAAGCCGAGGTGTGATCGTGCACCACGAACCAATCATGCGCTCAAAGCACAGTGCCCCCGACGATCAAAAGCCTCAGCAAAACCAGGGCAATAACAAGAAGAAGAACCGCGACCGCAATCAGAAGCAAGAGACTGTGAAGGTAGTAACTGCCGAGCGTGCCGTGGAAATCAATAACGTTATGACCCAGATCGCTGCTTCCACAGTTGCGGCCCACGAGGCAGCCGGCGAAAGTTCGCCGATTACCTTGCCTGCGACCAAAGCGGTGGATAAGACTTCAAATTCAGTAGCCAACACCGATGCTCCGGCTGCCGAGAAGATGCTGGAGGCCGTTTTGGACGCGCTTCCGGAGCCAAAAGCACCAGGACAGGGCCGTCGCAAGCCTCGCCGCGCATCAAGTGGTGGAAATGTGTCTGCTGGCTAGGAAATTGCTGGCAAAAACGGTTTGACCCCAGCAAATTGGCAATGTAGACTAAATCCTTGTTGCCTGCTGGGTTTTCGCAAGAGCAACAAAATAAGACTTTCGAACAAAGGGTAGATCTGTGGTTTACGCAGTAGTCCGCGCAGGCGGCCGTCAAGAGAAGGTGTCAGTAGGCACCATTGTGACTCTCGACCGTATTAAGGCTGACGCCAACGGCAAGATTGAGCTTCCAGCTCTTCTTCTAGTTGATGGCGACAAGGTCACAACCGATGCAGCAGCGCTAGCAAAGGTAAAGGTCACCGCTGAGGTTCTAAACGACCTACGTGGTCCAAAGATCATCATCCAGAAGTACAAGAACAAGACCGGTTACAAGAAGCGCCAGGGTTTCCGTGCGGAACTAACTCGCGTTCAGGT
>JBEGTF010000035.1:0-10780 GCA_041179545.1 Actinomycetota bacterium
CCGAAGCCGATAAATATTCCAAAGCGCACCAGGGACCCCAGTGCGCCACCCAAAAAGGTGAGGCGGATAATCTTTGCTGAAACAGTCATTCGAACTATGCGGTGACTTTCTTGGCTTTCTTTTCGCGCTTGGTCTTGCTGCCCAGGTTATAGGTAGAGGCAAGTCCCAGTAGCAAGAAGAAAGCAGCGGCCCAACCGGTTGCCTTCATGCCGTCGGTGAATCCATCGGCCGCGGCAATAGTTACCTGGTTAGCAACTTCCTCGGGCATGCCCTGAGAGGTCAGGAACTGAGGAATCGCAATTATCGCTGCTCCTGCAGAGTCGGCAACAGGACCAGCAATCTGTTCGGCAATTACCTGACGAGTTGGCTCGTCAACAACAGACAGCGCCGGAAGATCAATAATGCGAGTTTCGATTGACGCCTGAGTTGAAGTAAACAACACGGTACCCAAAACGGCGATGCCAAGTGCCGAACCAATTTGACGGACGGTTGATTGTGAACCCGAAGCCTGCCCGGTCTTTTCGTTTGGAACATCAACCATGATCACGCCGGTTAGCTGCGCGGTCGCAAGACCAACACCAACTCCGTAAACAGCAAGGAACGGAGCGATGCCCTGCCAGCCACCTGCAGTAGATGCAATAAAGGCGATACCAGCAACGGCAATCAGTTCTAGAAGAACACCGATGCGAACGGCATTAACCGCAGAAAGTTTTCCGCTGAGAGCTCCACCAACGCCGGACGCTAGGAAAGCACCACCGGCTAGCCAGAGCAGGACAAGGCCAGAAGATACCGGGCTTAGGCCCTGAACATTCTGCAACCAAAGTGGAATCGCAAAAAGCAATCCGAATTCACCCATTGAGATGATTCCGGCTGCAATCGAACCGTTGCGGAATGAACCAATGTGGAAAAGACCGAGATCGAGAATTACGTTCTTCTCTGCCTTCTCGCGTGAGCGTTCCCAAAGAACGAAAAGCACTGTTGAGATCACGAAAATTGCAAGCGAAACTGGAATCACAGAAATTCCGGTCGTTGGCCACTTGAAGTCACCGATGGCAAATTGGTTTGCAGGGTTCACATTCCACCAGCCGTAGGCGCGACCTTCAATAAGACCAAAAACCAAAGTAGAGAACATGATTACCGAAATACCTGCACCCACCCAGTCGATCCGACCTTCGCGCTGAGCTTGCTTGGATTCGGTTGCAAAAATCAACAGACCGATGATGATGATTAGGCCAAGTGGAGCGTTGATGTTGAACGCCCAGCGCCAATCAAAATCGGTGGCTAGCCAGCCGCCAAGAACTGGACCAACCGCAACCATTCCACCTATGGTTGAACCCCAAATAGCAAACGCAATGCCGCGCTCTTTACCTTGGAAGGTTGCATTAACGAGTGAGAGTGTGGTCGGTAGCACCATTGCGCCACCAATACCCTGCACGATGCGAGCCAAAATCATTGAAGCTGCGTCGGTTGAGAAACCTGCCCAGATCGATGCGGCGGTAAAAATGAAAATACCGATGATTAAAAGTTTGCGACGACCGACTCGGTCACCGATGGTTCCCCAAACCAAAAGCAAAGATGCGAAGACAAGCACGTAACTTTCTTGGACCCACTGAACCTCGGTTGAGGTGAGTTTTAGGTCGGCGATGATTGACGGGAAAATAGTGTTGACAATCGTTCCGTCAATAATGACGAGAGAAATCGCCATTGAAATAAATACGAGACCGATCCAACGGTTTGGGGTTTTAGACATAGCCCCAGACTACCGGCTGGGGGTCGTGTTTCTTATGCCAAGGCCAGTAAAAGGCTGGCGCTCAAGGTCAGCGCGATGCCAATCTTTTGGGTCGTTGCCACGTGCTCTTTGAGCACAAAACGAGCCAACAGAATTGTGCCCAGCGGGTAAAGAGCGGTCAGCACACCAACTACGGTCAAAGAACCGCTTCGCGATGCCAGGGTAAAGAAGATGTTCGCTGCTGCATCCAATGTGCCAGCGGCCATGATGGTCAAAAAAATCTTTGAGGTTAATGGTGCGCGACCGGCATCGGTGGCTTTGAATTTTTTATTGCGGTTTTTAATTGCGCTAAACAGGACCACTGAACCAAGCAGGAAAGCTGCCGTGGTGCGCATCACGATGATGGGGGCAATACCGGAATCAGAAGGTGAGCGAGCAAGAGTGGTTACCGCAACACCAATGCCCGCACCGGCCATGATTGCCAAAATAATTGCACGGGGCTTTGGAATGATCACGGCCTCGCCGTTCTTTGAAGACGGGGGCACGAAACCAACCAGCACAACGGCAACAAGTGCCAACGCGATTGCCAGCCAGCCAACGATGCTGAAGCTTTCGCCCAGCAAGCTAACCCCGATGATCGCCGGCACAATTGCAGAAACCAAAGCACCCAGTGGAGAGATGATCGAGATTGGGCCAAGTGCAAGGGATGCGTAAAGACAAAGCAAGGCGACCACCGAACTTAGCCCACCCATTAGCCCCCAGAAGAATGCTGGCTGGGTGAAGTTACCGCCCATGAATGGTAGAAGCAGAAGTAGAACTAATAGCCCAGAAACGGATGCGAGCGCAGTTACTTCTACAACACGAAGTTTTCTGGTTGCGATTGCCGCAAAGAAATCAGCGGCACCATAGGTAATGGCGGTGCACAGGCCAAGAATTGCGGTCAACATATTTTTTTAGGCGAGCTGATTTAGATTGTGTTTGCGTCAATCACGAATCGGTAGCGAACATCTGCATCAACAACGCGATTCCAAGCGGCATCGATTGTTGCAGGATCTGTAGCATCAAGAAGTTCAATTGACGCACCGATCTTGTGCTTGGCGGCAAAGTCCAACATTTCTTGAACTTCAATCTGACCACCAACCTGTGAACCACTGATTGAACGGCGGTTTCCGGTCACGCTAAATACGTTGAAGCTTTGGCTATCAACCGGCAGACCAACAAACACGAGTGCCCCATCAAGCTTGATCATGCTCAGCAATGAATCAACTGGAATGTCGGCACTGGTGGTGTTCAAAATAAAATCAAACTTGTTTTTTAGATCCTTGAAAGTTTGCTTGTCTGAAGTTGAACGATAGTCAACTGCACCAAATGAAAGCGCATCTTCTTTTTTCTTCAGCGAGTGACCAAGCACGGTTACTTCAGCACCCAGAGCAACTGCAAACTTAACCGCAAGGTGACCAAGACCACCCATGCCAAGAATCGCAACTTTCTTGCCAGGTCCTGCCTTCCAGTGCTTCAGCGGAGAGTAAACGGTGATGCCCGCGCAAAGAAGCGGTGCGCACTCAGCAAGATCAACACCATCGGCAATGTGCAGCACGAAGTGCTCATCGGTTACGATTTCTTTTGAATAGCCGCCGTATTCAACGTCACCGTTGTAGGCGTATCCGTTATAAGAACCAACTGGACCTTTTTCGCAGTAGCTCTCGAGATTTGATTTGCAGGCATCGCACTCGCGGCATGAATCTACAAAGACGCCAACGCCCACGGTTTGACCAACTTTGAACTTGGTGACCTCAGGCCCCACCTCAACAACCTGGCCAACAATTTCGTGACCTGGAACCATCGGGAAAATATCGTTTCCCCATTCGCTTCGCGCCTGATGGACATCGGAGTGGCAAATGCCCGAATAGCTAATTGCTATGCGCACATCTTTGGCGCGAACAGCACGGCGCTCGATTGTGCCCTTAGTAATAGGTGCGTTGGCTTGATTAATTAGAAGAGCGTTAGTTGAGGTCATGGGTTCAGCCTAAGCCGGCGGAACTCGAAATGGATAAAGAAAAACCCTCCCGTGAAGGAGGGTGATTCGATTGGTGGCTCCGACCGGCATCGATCCGGTGACCTAACGATTTTCAGTCGTTCGCTCTACCAACTGAGCTACAGAGCCTCGAGCAGTTACCTGCCCGATTCACGAAAAGCCCTCCTAATGAAGGGCTTCAGTGAAGCGATCCTGACGGGACTTGAACCCGCGACCTCCGCCGTGACAGGGCGGCGCTCTAACCAACTGAGCTACAGGATCTAGTTGCTACTAGCCATCTATTGGTGACCCCAACGGGATTCGAACCCGTGCTACTGCCGTGAAAGGGCAGCGTCCTAGGCCACTAAACGATGGGGCCTACAAAGAGATACTTCATAGCAACAGGTGACCTTCAGCCTCTTATAAAGAGGTGCGTGTTAGTTTCGAATCTATGACAAACCGGATTTCTCGCGCACTTATTGGTGCATTCGCGGTCTCCGGCCTGATTTTCACCGGATTAACCGTGGCCCCTTCGTTTGCGGTGCCTAGCTATCCTTCGGCAGCCGAGGTGGCAGCTGCCAAAAATAACGTCACCAAAAAGAAGGCCATGATTGCTCGCCTGGAGAAGATCATCGCCGACCTAGCTGCCGAGGCAGCGGCTCTTGGTCGCACTGCGCAAATCAAGGGCGAGACCTTTAACCAGGCGCAAGAAAAAGTAGACATCATTACTGCGCGCGTAAACAGCCTGCAGTCACAAGCAGATGCGGCAAACGCAGCGGCCGACGAAGCGCAGGCGCAACTTGGCAAGATTGCATCGCAAATGCAAAAAGACGGTGCCACCGGTGGCACTGCAATGACACTGTTTTTGAATTCCGGCGAAGCAGACAACCTTCTCTACCAACTTGGTGCGCAAGAAAAAGTTGCACAGCAGTCAGATGTGATTTACCGCCGCTCAATTGAAAAGCAACAGTACGCACAATCGGTAACCGATGAACTTAGCGTTGCAAAAAAAGAATTGGCAGCAACCGCGGCAATCGCAAAAGCAGCTTTTGTTGAAGCGCAAAATGCAGCCAACGCGGTGCAGACAAAAGTCGATGAGAATAATCGACTGAACAAAACTTTTTATTCGCAGCTAGCTAGCTTGCGAAACACCGCCGCTGATCTTGAGCGTCAGCGCGCAGAAGGTCTAGCCGCCGAAGCAAGACAGAATGCTGGAAAGACAATGCCAACCGCGCCAGAACTTTATGACGTTGGCCCAGCAAACGCAGCCAAGGTTGATGGAATGTTTGCATTTGCAAAACAACAACTTGGAGAGCGATATGTTCTTGGCGGAATGGGACCAGACGTCTGGGACTGTTCGGGAATTACAAAAGCTGCTTACGCTGCAGTTGGAATTTACATCGGCACGCACTCAGCGACAAACCAGTTCCGCACAATGGCGTTTGGCAAAAAACTTATTCCGCTGCAGCAAGCGGTTAGCGGCGATCTGATGTGGTACTCGCAAGAAAGCGCATTCGATGGCGATAAATATCACGTCGTGCTTTACATGGGTGGCGGCATGATGCTTGAGGCGCCCAACCCAGCTCGCACGGTGCGTATTGTTCCGCTTCGCTACGGTGAGCTTTTCCCTTACGCGGGGCGCCCTTCAGCGCAGTAGTAAATTGCGCGGTGGCCATAAACTTTAGTAATGACCGCACGCGAACCCTTCAGAATTTCTCACGTTGCCAATGCACCCATCGGTGTTGTGTGGAATGCGTGGACCAAAGAAGATGAACTCGCCAAGTGGTGGGGCCCAACCGGTCTTTACATGAAGGTCTGCAAGGCAGATGTTCGCCCGGGCGGAAAGTTCCACTACCTAATGACAAACGAACCGGATTCCGCCGAGCAGTTTGAAATGTGGGGCGCCTTTGATTACTTGGAAGTAGAAACTCATCAGCACATCGTGTTTGTGAACTATTTCTCAGATGCAGCCGGTGGCAAGACCCGCCACTTTATGAATCCGGAATGGCCGCTGGAAGTTCAAAGCACTTTGACATTTGTTGAAGACGGAGATCAAACTTTGATTCATCTAGAGGGTGGTCCAATCAACGCGTTGCCAAACGAAGAAAAAATTTATTTCGACAATTTGGAATCAATGCGAATTGGTTTCAGTGGAACCTTCGCCCAACTCGACGATTACTTAGCGACCCGTTAGTGCTTGTAACGCTCTTGCGCCTCAACAATTAGGCGCTCAGCTTCAGCCGCATTCTTCCACTCGCCAACCTTTACCCACTTGCCAGGCTCTAGATCTTTGTAGTGCTCGAAGAAGTGCTTGATTTCGTTCTTGGTCTGCTCAGGAACATCGTTGATGTCCTTGATGTGTGCGTAGCGAGGGTCTTTGGTCTGCACGCAGATAACCTTCTCATCGATACCGCCATCGTCTTCCATAGGAAGAACACCAACCGGGCGAACGTCTACAACCACACCAGGGAACACAGGGAACTCAAGAATTACCAATGCGTCTAGTGGATCGCCGTCGCCGCCCAAAGTCTTGTCGAAGTAGCCGTAGTCAATTGGGTAAACAAAAGGAGTGAAAAGAACGCGGTCTAGGTGTACGCGACCGGTCTCGTGATCAACTTCGTATTTATTGCGTGATCCGCGAGGAATTTCAATTACTGCTTCGTAACCCATGGTTCTCCTAAATAGGCTTATGACAAGAGTTGCTTGCCCAACTTCTAAAAGATTACCGAAAGAACACCGATGAACGATTCGCCAGCTGAAACTACAGCTGGGCGCCCGCGCCTGACTCCGGCTATTGCCGATGTGCGCCGTGCCGTGCGCGAATCTCTAGAGGTGGCTGGCGTGCAGGCAGACGACCTGGTGTTGGTGGCCTGCTCTGGTGGAGCCGATTCGTTGGCCCTGGCCGCGGCCGCAGCTTTCGAAGGTCCAAGACTTGGTGGCCGTCCAGGGGAGACCAACGGTGTTCGAGTTGGCGCGGTGGTAATTGATCACGGCATGCAACCGGGCTCTGCCGAGGTAGCAGGCGAGACCGCACACAAGTTATCGGTGTTGGGTTTGTATCCGGTTGAGATTCGTACAGTAATTGTGGGCACCGATGGCGGGCCAGAGGCAGCAGCGCGAACTGCTCGCTACGCGGCGATCGACAAAGTGGCCGAAGAACTAGGTGCCAACGCGGTACTGCTTGGCCACACGCTGAGCGATCAGGCCGAAACCGTGCTGATGGGGTTAGCCCGCGGTTCAGGAGGTAGAAGTCTGAATGGCATGGCAGCGGTTTCCGGCATCTACCTGCGACCACTGCTGGGTATTACAAGGGAGACCACCGAGAACTTCTGTGCCGACAGCGGGCTGGAACCCTGGCATGACCCAATGAATAAAGATGAAGCGTTCACCAGGGTCCGGGTTCGTCAGAATCTGATGCCGGCACTCGAGGCCGAACTAGGACCAGGCATTGCCGAGGCCCTTGCCCGCACCGCCGATACCCTTCGCGAAGACGAAGAGGTCCTGGCTGAGCTAGCCCTGGATGCCTACAAGAAGGTAGCCAAAGAGCTGGCAACGCGAATTGACATCGGTGTTCCTGGGTTCAAAGACCTACCCCTTGCTATTCGTCACCGCGTGATTGCGCTCGCCGCAGTGGTGTTGCAAGCACCGATGCTGGCCCGCGTACATATTTTGGCGATTGATGCCCTTGTGGATGACTGGCACGGGCAGAAACCGCTCACTCTGCCAGGCATTAGAGTTGAACGCACGGGTGAAACCATTGCCCTACACACCACAAAAACTCTCAAAACAGGAGCCTGCTAAGTGGACCTTTCGAAGGTAAGCGACCAAATTACAAAGGTGCTCGTCACCGAGGAACAAATCAACGAAAAGGTTGCTGAATTAGCGGCAGAACTTGATGAGAAGTACGCCGATAAGAACGTATTGCTGGTTGGTGTGCTGAAGGGTGCGGTCATGTTCATGGCTGACCTATCTCGCGCGATGCAGATTCCGGTACAAATGGACTGGATGGCCGTATCTTCTTACGGTTCAGGCACTGTTTCATCTGGTGTGGTCCGCATTCTCAAAGACTTGGACGCCGATGTGCTCGGCCGTCACGTTGTAATCGTTGAAGACATCATCGACTCGGGACTGACCCTGAGCTGGCTGGTAGGCAACCTTGAGGCCCGCGGGGCCGCTTCAGTTGAGGTTGTTGCATTGCTTCGTAAACCTGCTGCGGCAAAGGTGGAAGTAAATGTCGGTCTTGTTGGTTTTGATATACCGAATGAGTTCGTAGTTGGCTACGGACTCGACTATGCCGAGAAATACCGCACGCTGAAGGGCGTTGCAGTTCTCTCGCCAGCTGTTTATTCATAAGAAAGGTATGAGGCACCGCCTCGATTATGAACTTCAAAAAAATTCTTGCGGGTCCGTTCGTCTGGATCTTCGTTGCTGTGCTGGTTTTGCTAATTGGCTCAAACATGGTCAATGGCAACAGCATCAAGACTGTTGATACCGCCTACGGCCTAAAGCTGATTCAGCTTGGCCAGGCTAAAGAGGTCACCGTTCTAGGCACCGATCAGCGCGTTGACGTGGTGCTTGATTCACCAGACCCTAAGTACGGCGACCACATTCAGTTCTTCTATGTACAGCCGCGTGGAGTTCAGGTAGCTGAGATTATTGCCGAGGCAGACATCACTCAGGGCTACAACGATGATGTGCAGACCACCCCGTGGTACCTGGCTTTGCTTGGCACTCTTTTGCCGTTCGTGATTATCGGTGCGATTTTCTGGTTCTTGATGTCAGGTTTGCAGGGCGGCAACAGCAAGGTGATGAACTTTGGAAAGTCGCGCGCCAAGATTGTCACCAAAGAAACTTCAAACGTAACTTTTGCGGATGTTGCCGGCAGCGACGAGGCTCTTGAAGAGCTGACGGAAATTAAAGAATTCCTGAAGGAGCCAGAGAAGTTTCAGAAGGTTGGCGCCAAGATTCCTCGCGGTGTTCTTTTGTACGGTCCTCCGGGAACCGGTAAGACTTTGTTGGCAAAAGCGGTAGCCGGTGAGGCTGGAGTTCCGTTCTTTGCAATTTCCGGTTCTGACTTTGTTGAAATGTTTGTTGGTGTTGGTGCCTCACGTGTTCGCGATTTGTTTGAGCAGGCAAAGCAAGCTGCCCCGGCAATTATTTTCGTTGACGAAATTGATGCGGTTGGTCGTCACCGCGGCGCCGGAATTGGTGGCGGAAACGACGAGCGCGAGCAGACACTTAACCAGTTGTTGGTTGAGATGGATGGTTTTGATTCAAAGACCAACGTCATCTTGATTGCCGCAACTAACCGTGCCGACATTCTTGACCCAGCATTGCTGCGCCCAGGCCGTTTTGATCGCCAGATTGGTGTTGGCGCACCTGACCTACTTGGTCGCGAACAAATCTTGAAGGTGCACGCAAAAAACAAGCCGATCTCTGACGAGGTTGATATGGCAAGCGTGGCAAGACGCACACCTGGTTTCACCGGTGCAGATTTGGCAAACGTCTTGAACGAGGCTGCTTTGTTGACAGCTCGTCAGGATGAAAAAGAAATTTCAGCTGCCACTCTTGACGAAGCTATCGACCGCGTAATCGGTGGACCGCAGAAGAAGTCACGCCTAATGCAGGATCGCGAACGTTTGAACACTGCGTACCACGAAGCTGGTCACGCACTTGTTGCAGCATCGCTAAATAATTCTGACCCGGTTTCAAAGGTGACAATCCTTCCACGCGGTCGCGCTCTTGGTTACACAATGGTGTTGCCTCTAGAAGATCGCTACAGCGTTTCTCGCAACCAGTTGCTTGATCAGATTGCTTACGCAATGGGTGGCCGCGTTGCCGAGGAAATTGTTTTCCATGACCCAACCACCGGTGCATCGAACGACTTCGAGAAGGCAACCAACATCGCCCGAGACATGGTTATCAAGTACGGCTTCTCGGCCAAGCTTGGCGCCACTTCGTTCGGTAACAGCGGCGAGGTTTTCATTGGTCGCGATATGGCGCAAGCCCGCGAATACTCTGAGGCAACCGCGCAGCAAATTGACGCCGAGGTGCGCTTAATTCTTGATGCCGCACACGATGAGGCGTACAAGGCATTGATGACCAACCGCAAGGTGCTTGATGCAATGGCCAAGGAGCTAATGGAGCGCGAGACGCTGCAGGCAGAGGACATCGCCAAGATCTTCAAGCCGGTCAAGAAGCTACCAAAGCGCCCACAGTGGTTGAGCAAGAAGTCGCGTCCGGTTTCTAAGCAGGGTCCAATTGCAATCCCAGACAAGGGTTCAAACGCAGCTCGTGCACGCGTGGCAAAGGCAACTGCAGCGGCAGAAGCAAAGGCCGAGGCTAAAAAGCCAGCTGCCAAGAAGTCTGTTGCGAAGAAAGTTGCGCCAAAGAAACCTGCTGCGAAAACAACCGCGAAGAAAACTTCAGCAAAGAAGTAATTCATGATCGATGCCGAACGCGTAAAAAGGGCGGTTGTTGAACTAATTTCAGCAATCGGTGAAGACCCAACCCGCTCGGAGCTCTTGGCCACCCCAGAAAAAGTTGCCGTTGCCTACGGCGAGTTTTTCAAAGGCGTTGGCGTAGATGAAAAAGAAGTGCTTGCCGAGACATTCGCGGCCGAGCACAACGAAGTAGTAATTCTTAAAGACATCGACTTCGTATCGATGTGTGAACACCACCTACTACCGTTTACCGGAGTTGCGCACGTTGCTTATCTGCCGTCAGATCGGGTTATCGGTTTGGGTAGATTGCCAAAGCTAGTTGAGATAGTTGCAGCGCGCCCACAGTTGCAAGAAAACCTAACCGCTCAAATCGCCGATGCACTCGAGCAGGGTCTTGGCACCAAGGGCGTGGTTGTAGTTATTGAAGCACGTCACCACTGCGTAATTTCTCGCGGAGCGCGACAGCCTGAAGCCAACACAATTACCATGGCCGCTCGCGGTTGTTACTCAGAACCTGCGGCACGTGCCGAGGTAATGGCTCTCATCTCAAAGTAAAAATGCAAAATCATCCGGCACCAAAAATTATGGGCGTGT
>JBEGTF010000036.1:0-6755 GCA_041179545.1 Actinomycetota bacterium
TGCGTGAGTCAATTGGTCTAGCGACCGGAACTTCTGGCAACGCGGTGTTATTCGCGGGTATCACCGTGATCATTGCTCTTGCGGCATTGAACCTAACCGGCATTGATTTCGTGGGCTTGATGGGCTCGATGGGTTCACTGTCTATCGCGGTATCGGTGGCCATTGCAATCACCGGTACACCGGCCATCTTGTCACTGGTGGGCCCTCGCATTCTTTCTAAGAAGGAGCGCGCATCTATTGCCGAGGGAACGCACTTTAAAGAAAACGCCGAACCTAAAAACGCCGATAAGCCGGTCTGGGCAAATAAGCACCCTTGGATTGCTCTGTTGTCCGTTGTAGCGGTTCTAGGTATTGCGGCCATTCCGGCATCATCGATGCGTTTGGGTTTGCCGGATGGTTCAGCCGAAGACAAAGAATCTTCTGCGTTCAAGGCTTACACAATCACCAGTGAGGCTTTCGGCCCTGGCTTCAACGCTCAGATTCCTGCGGTGTTGACCCTTGATAACCCTGTGAGCGAAGATGACAAGCTCGCACTACAGGCCAACGTTGCAAATCAACTGTTCTCACTTGAGCACGTAGCTGCCGTTGTGCCAGCCGCAATTTCAGAGGATAAGAAGACCCTGCTGTTCCAGGTTGTGCCATCGGTTGATCCTTCGAGTGAAGAAACTGAAACTTTGGTTTACGACATTCGCGAACTCGGTGAAAAGCTAGAGGCCGACCAAATTGGCAAGCTTGGAGTAACGGGTATCACCGCGACCAACATCGACATCTCGAAGAAGATTGCAGACGTACTGCCGCTATATCTGGGTACCGTGCTGTTGCTTTCAATGTTGCTACTGATTTTGGTGTTCCGTTCTATTTTGATTCCGTTGATTGCGGCCGGTGGATTCTTGCTGACTATTTTTGCAACCTTCGGTTCAGTGGTTGCCGTCTACCAATGGGGTTGGCTGGCTGAATGGTTTGGTGTCAACACCCCGGGACCGGTGCTTAGCTTCTTGCCGATTTTCTTGATTGGTATCTTGTTTGGCCTGGCCATGGACTACCAACTGTTTCTAGTTTCTGGAATGCGCGAGGCATACAGCCACGGCAAAGACACCAACGCATCGGTTAACTACGGAATTCGCTTGAGTCGAGCCGTTGTGGTGGCAGCTGCTTTAATCATGATCACGGTCTTTGGTGGCTTTGCGTTCTCGCACCTAACCATGATCCGTCCAATGGGATTCGGACTTGCCGTAGGAGTACTAGCCGACGCGTTCTTGGTGCGCATGCTGCTTGTACCAGCGGCAATGACAATCTTTGGCAAGGCAACTTGGTGGATTCCAAAGTGGTTGGATCGCATCCTTCCGGATGTTGATGTTGAGGGAACTAAACTCGAGGGCAAAGAGCTGCACTAAAACCAAAGGATTCCTTGATGTCGCACCTGCACCTAATTGATGGCGGACTTTCAACTGAACTAAGCCGCATTGGTGCAGTTATCGAGGGGGAACTCTGGACAGGCCGTGCCTTACTAAACGACCCGAGTTTGGTTGAAGCAGCACACCGCAATTATGTGGAAGCCGGTGCTGAGGTGGTTATCTCATCTAGTTACCAAGTTTCAAGAGTTGGTTTTGAAGAGGTTGGTCTAAACGCTAAATCTGCCGATGCCGCTCTTGCAAGAAGCATTGAGATTGCAAGGTCAGCGGTTGAAGGTACTGGTGCAAAAGTGGCTGCAAGTGTTGGGCCCTACGGAGCAGTGCTCCACGATGGTTCCGAGTACCGAGGCGACTATAAAGTTTCGCAAAATTTTCTTGAAGATTTCCATGCCGAGCGCATTGAAGTTCTCGTTGCTGCAAAACCAGATTTTCTTTCAGTTGAGACTATTCCAAATGTTGTTGAAGCCAAAGCGCTCGGCGAAGTTCTAAAGAGTTTCAATGTGCCGGCCTGGATATCTTTCACCGCGGGCAGCACCGACAGACTCTGGTCAGGTGAACGCATCGAAGCAGCTGTTGAAGCAGTTGCTGAACTCGAAAACCTAACCGCAATCGGTGTGAATTGTGTTTCACCAGAATTAGTAACCGGACTGATTGGCAAGATCAAGAGCATTTCTGGAGTGCCAGCGATTGCGTATCCAAACCGCGGCGGCGAGTGGGATTCAAAAAATGGTGTGTGGCTAAACGTGGTACCGCGCGAATTCACCGAGTGGTTGCCGGAGTGGATCGATGCCGGAGTCGAGTGGCTAGGCGGTTGCTGTGGCACCGATGCCACTGACATCAAGAAGCTCAAGGCCTCAGGTGTCTTTTAGCCCGCTCGGGTTAACATTGGGCTAAACCGATTTTCCAGGGGGAACCACAATGTTTGCAACACCGCGCTCGCTCTACAAAGTCTTCGCACTAAGCGAAGGAGTCACCTGGACGCTACTTCTTGGCGGTTTGGCCGTGCGAGCACTTTTCGGAATTAACCCTCTGCTTCTGACCATCATCGGTGGTTTACATGGAGCTGTTTTCCTAGGCTACGGAGTTTCGGCGGCGCTTATCGGTGTAAATAACCGATGGGGTTTTGGCAGAACTGTTTTGGCGATTGCCCTGGCGATAATTCCATTCGCAACCGTGCCGTTTGAAATTTCAGCTGAGCGCAAGGGTCGACTGACAGGAGAGTGGCGACGCACCAAGAGTGCAGACCCACGCGATGCCAACTGGTTTGACTCGCTATTTCGCTGGTTTATCAACCGCCCGTTCTTGCTGGCTTTTGTTCTTCTGGTAGTCATTAGCGCCATCTTTGCGACCCTTCTTTATGTTGGCCCTCCGGGTGGCTGGAGTCAGGACTAGGCACTTAGCATTGCTAAGTGAGCACTCCTGACCCAACTGCGCTGCAGATAACTTATCCGGCTGATCTGCCGGTTAGTCAGCGTCGCCAGGAGATCCTGGATGCCATTCGCGACAACCAGGTTGTCGTAATTGCGGGTGCCACCGGTTCGGGTAAAACTACTCAGATTCCAAAGATGTGTTTGGAACTTGGTCGTACCAGCATCGCCCACACCCAACCTCGTCGTATCGCAGCCCGCGCGGTTGCCGAACGAATTGCCGAGGAACTCAAAGTGGAGCTTGGTGGCCTGGTGGGTTACCAGGTTCGCTTCACTGACAAGGCTGGCGCCGACACCAAGGTCAAGGTAATGACCGACGGTATTTTGCTAAACGCAATGCAGCGCTATCGCAATCTTGAACCGTACGACACAATCATCATTGATGAGGCGCACGAGCGTAGTTTAAATATTGACTTTCTACTGGGCTACCTAAAACAATTGCTGCCTAAGCGACCAGATCTTAAAGTAATTGTCACGTCGGCAACGATTGACCCTGAATCTTTCAGCAAGCACTTCAACGATGCACCAATTATCGAAGTCAGTGGCCGAACTTTTCCGATTGAAATTCGATATGCCGAGACTGCGCGTGAAGCGGGCGATGACACTGACCCCGATGAAGAAACCACGGCTAGTGATTACCTCGATGGAATCGTCAAGGCGCTCGATGATTTGCAATACGAGCCAGATGGCGACACCTTGGTTTTCTTGTCTGGCGAATCGGAGATCCGCGATGCGCAAGAAGCAATTGAGGGCCGTATCACTGCTGGCACCCTGGGCAAGGGTGTTGAGGTGCTGCCGCTTTATGGACGCTTGAGTGCAGCTGAGCAACACCGGGTGTTTGAAACCAGCAAGATGGTTGGACTAAAGCGCCGAATTATTCTTGCCACCAACGTTGCTGAGACTTCGCTGACGATTCCAAACATCAAGTATGTAATTGACGCCGGCACCGCGCGTATCTCGCGCTACAGCCCGCGAGCTAAAGTGCAACGCTTGCCGATTGAGGCAATCTCCAAGGCCAGCGCCAATCAACGAGCTGGTCGCGCGGGGCGAACCAGCCCAGGTGTGGTGATACGTCTTTACTCGGAAGAAGATTACGAATCGCGCCCGGAATTCACCGACCCGGAAATTCTGCGCACAAACCTGGCATCGGTTATTTTGCAGGCTGCGCAATTGGGGCTTGGCGACATTGCCGCCTTCCCGTTCTTGCAGGCGCCAGATGCCCGCGGGGTCAAAGATGGTCTTGGTCTTTTAGGTGAACTAGGTGCCGTAAAGGATCCAAAGGGTAAGACGGTTGAGCTCACCAAAGTTGGCCGAGAACTGGCCCGCTTGCCAATAGAGCCGCGGTTTGGCCGCATGCTGCTGGAGTCAAAAAAGCACGACCTGGTGCGTGAGGTAATGATTATCGTGGCGGGGCTTACGATTCAGGATCCGCGTGAGCGCCCCCTTGCCAAGCGCCCGCAGGCAGATTTGGCTCACGCAAGGTTCGCCGACCCAACCAGCGACTTCTTGAGCTTGTTGAATCTATGGAACTACATAGAGCAGCAGCAAAAGAACCTGTCATCATCTGCATTTCGCCGGCTCTGTAAAAATGAATTTCTAAACTACCTACGCGTTCGCGAGTGGCAAGACCTAATCAAGCAGCTGAAATCAATTGCAAAGCCCCTGGATATAGTTGCCGGCAATCCAAAGGTTGACCCAGACGGCATTCATCAATGTCTGCTTGCCGGTCTGCTCAGTCAAATCGGTCTCAAGCAACTGAGCGATAAAAAAGCCGCAGACCTGGTCAAGAAAAATACTGATAAACCTGCCAAGGCTTCTAACGAGTACCTTGGTTCGAACGGTAAGAAGTTTGTGGTCTTCCCGGGTTCTACTCTGGCCAAGAAACCACCGGCCGCAATAATGAGTGCGGAATTAGTTGAGACCAGTCGCTTGTTTGCGCGAATGAACGCCGCAATCAATCCCGAGTGGGCCGAGGCACTTGCCGGTGATTTGGTGAAGCGCAGTTACAGTGAACCGCACTGGGAAAAATCCCAGGGTGCGGTAGTTGCCTACGAGCGAGTGATGTTATTCGGCGTGCCGATTGTTTTCTCACGAAGAATGCAGTACTCGCGCATCGACGTTGCGCTTTGTCGTGATTTATTCATTCGTCACGCTCTTGTTCATGGCGAATGGGACAGCAAGCAACAGTTTGAGCGAACCAACCAGCAGCTTTTGAAGCAACTTGAGGCACTGGCCGATCGCGCGCGCAAACCACAATTTGCGCCAGATGGCGAAGACGTTTTCCGATTCTTCAACGCACGCATTCCGGCAGATGTTTTTTCAACTCGCACATTTGAGGGTTGGTGGCGAAAGGCTAAGCACGAGACGCCAGAGCTTCTCACGATGACTCGTGATGATTTGTTGCCGCCAGAAATTCAGGCACCAAGCGATGCCGATAATCCTAAACTTTGGAGATTGGGGGAGCGCGAGCTCAAATTGCGCTATCGATACGAGCCTGGTGCACCGGATGACGGTGTGACAGTCGATATTCCGGTGGCAATTCTCAATGAAATAAATGCCGACGAATTCGACTGGCTGGTTCCTGGTATGCGCGTGGAACTGATTGCCGAGCTAATCAGGGGCCTACCCAAGAACCTGCGCCGCAATGTTGTGCCGGCCGTGGATTGGGCCAATAAGGCCATTGCCGCCCTGCCTGAGCAGCCAGATGAGCCCTTGGTGGCAACGCTTGCCAAGACCCTGCGCACCTTGAGTGGTACCCACATGACTGCAGCTGATTTTGACTTTGCGGGCCTGCCTACTTCAATGCGCATGACCTATCGGGTCGTTGACGATAAGGGGCGCACGCTGGGCTTGGGGCTAGATTTGGGAGCCCTGAAAACCAAGTTGGGCCCTGTGGCACAGGGTGATGCGCCTAAAAAGGTGGTCGTGGACACAACCAAGAAGACCACGGAGCTCGCTGCAGTCGTTCGTGAAAAGATCGCATCGCCAGCAGATTATGTTGCAGAGCACCTGAGCAAAGATGAGAAGTTATCGCTAGTAGCCGTTGGCTACAAAAACTCATCTGCTTTCGTAGACGATGTAATCACTGCCCTAATTAATCAAGAAATATCGGTCCACGGTTTGGATGCTAACCCCGATGACCTTCGTGCATCAGTAGTTGAACGAAGCATTGAGGCCTGCTTCGAGATGGCAAAAGTAATTGAGAAAATTGCTACAGCTTCTCGCCTTGCTAGCAAGGCAATCTCAGAGATTCAGAATATGTCTGTGTTGCATGTGCTTGCCGCAGAGAAAGCGCACATCGCGGATCTCTTGCGATCAAATATCGTTAGCACTTGTGGCCTGGAACGTATTGCACGTATCCCGGTTTATCTACAGGCAAGCAAATTGAGAATCGAAAAATTGATTGAAAATCCTGAGCGTGATCGTATTGCCGAACTGGAACTTAATGAAGCCCTCGCACTAATTGAAAAGGCTACGCCAGATAAACGAATCGGTGTTCGTTGGATGGTCGAGGAATTGCGTGTGAGTTTATTTGCTCAAGTGTTAGGCGCGGCCGAAACCGTTTCTGTCCAGCGAATCAAAAAGGCTCTTACTTAACAGCTTTCTTGATCAGGGTGGTTATTTGTTTTTCAACAGCCTCATTCCAAGCGATTACAGCAAATGATGTTGCCCACATGGAGTCTTTATCGAGTTTTGCAGCGTCCTGAAAACCAAGCGTTGAGTAACGAGACTTAAATTTGCCAGCATCCTGGAAGAACAAAACCGTTTTGCCTTCTTCATCGCAGTAAGCCTGCATTCCATACCAAGTCTTCGCCTGCAACTCAGGGGCAACCTTCTTGACCAGGGCATGAATCTTCTTAGCGATTGCCTTGTCGCCTGGAGCCATAGCGTTTATCTTTTCAACTACGTCGGCTTC
>JBEGTF010000037.1:0-6706 GCA_041179545.1 Actinomycetota bacterium
GCCGCCGGAGCTCGCGTAGAACGAGCGTTGGAGATCCTTGGCCCTGAGATTCCTGAGCATCTGTTGTACGCAGGTCAACTTCGACTGAAACACAAGCAGGCCAGCCTCGACGAACTTGGCCACCTAGCCGAGCCTGCAATGACAAAAGACGCCATCGCCGGTCGCATTCGACGCCTATTGGCCATGGCCGACAAACGGGCCGAAGAACTTGGCATTCCAGCTACCGACGCCTTCCTGCCAGAGGATTTGGACGAATAACAGCCCGATTCCGGCAATAAATGGACCTTTCCAACAGTTAGCCTTTAAACACCCCAAATAGGAGCAAATAATGAGCAAATACACACTTCCAGAGCTTTCATATGACTACGCGGCACTAGAACCAAGCATTTCAGCCCGAATCATGGAACTGCACCACTCCAAGCACCATGCAGCCTATGTGGCTGGGGCGAACGCCACTCTTGAACTACTGGAAGAGGCCCGATCCAAGAACGATTTCACCTGGGTAAACAAGCTTCAGAAGGATCTAGCCTTTCACCTTGGCGGCCACGTAAATCACTCGATTTTCTGGAACAACCTAGCCCCAGCCAACAGCGACCGACCACAAGGCGAGCTTGCGGCCGCTATCGAGGAGTATTTTGGCTCTTTTGAGGCGTTCCAGGCCCACTTCAACGCCGCTGCGATGGGAATCCAGGGCTCCGGTTGGGCTTTTCTGGCATGGGATACCCTTGGACAGCGCCTGATCATTGAGCAGCTATACGATCAGCAGGGCAATGTGGTTCCAGCCAGCGTGCCCCTTTTGATGTTGGACATGTGGGAACACGCCTTCTACCTGGACTACCAGAACGTCAAGGGCGACTACGTTAAGGCATTCTGGAACATCATTAGTTGGGCTGACGTGCAGGCTCGCTTCGAGGCTGCTCAAAGCAAAACAGGCGGGCTACTGCTAGTCTGATAAAGGTTTTTCCACCCAACGACGCGTGGCAAATAGCACTAAAAATACCCAAAAATTTGCGTCGATTTGTGGCGCCTTACCTCGTTGGAGAACTCCGTGGCTACTCGTGTTGGAATTAATGGCTTTGGCCGTATTGGTCGTAACTACCTTCGTGCTGCACTTGCAAAAGGCACCGAATTAGAGATCGTTGCAGTGAATGACCTGAGTGACCCTAAGTCACTTGCTCACCTTCTAAAGTACGACTCAGTCACCGGACGCCTTCCTCAAGAAGTCACAGTTGACGGGCAAAACATCATCGTTGGCGGAATGGTAATCAAGGTTCTTGCTGAGCGTGACCCAGCAAACCTGGGCTGGGGAGATCTGGGTGTTGACGTCGTAATCGAATCAACCGGTCGTTTCACCGACGCAGAGGCAGCAAGCGCACACATCAAGGCTGGTGCCAAGAAGGTAATCATTTCAGCTCCTGCAACCGGAGACGCCGAGACTTTTGTTATCGGTGTTAATGAGCACCTATACGACAACGAGAAGCACCACATCATCTCGAACGCTTCATGTACAACTAACTGCTTGGCTCCATTCGCAAAGGTATTCAACGACAAGTTTGGTATCGAAAACGGACTGATGACCACTGTGCACGCTTACACCGCTGACCAGAACCTACAGGACGGCCCACATGGTGACCTTCGTCGCGCACGTGCAGCCGCAATCAACATCGTTCCTTCATCTACCGGTGCCGCTAAGGCAATTGGACTCGTTTTGCCGGAGCTAAAGGGCAAGCTTGATGGCTACGCGCTTCGCGTTCCAGTACCAACCGGTTCAATCACCGATTTGACTTTGGTTTCTAAGACAGACGTAACCGTTGAAGAAATCAAGCAGGCTTACAAGGAAGCGGCAGCATCTGGTCCAATGAAGGGCATTTTGAAGTACACCGAGGATGAGATTGTTTCAAGCGACATCGTGACCGACCCGCACTCATCAATTGTTGACGCTGGGTTAATCAAAGTCATTGGTCGCACAGTAAAGATCAGCTCTTGGTATGACAACGAGTGGGGCTACTCAAACCGTTTGGTTGAGCTAACTGAGCTTGTAGCTAGCAAGCTAAAGTAATCCACTCCTAACCGATAGAGCCAAATGCGTAAACTCTCCGACCTGCCAAGTCTTGACGGAAAGCGGGTAGTAATCCGCTGTGACCTAAACGTTCCACTTGATGGAAATCGCATCACCGATGATGGTCGCATCGTTGCATCCGTTCCAACCATCAAGTACCTGGTAGATCAGGGCGCCAAGGTAGTTGTTGTTTCGCACCTTGGTCGCCCGGAGGGTGCGCCTGAAGCAAAGTATTCACTTGAACCTGCGGCGATTCGCCTTGGGGAACTTCTGGGCCAGCCGGTCTTTTTCGCCTCCGACACTGTCGGCAGCGAAGCAAAGGGGGCCGTAAAGGCTCTAGACAATGGCGGGGTAGTTGTTCTTGAAAACCTTCGCTTTAATCCTGGAGAAACAAGCAAAGATGACGCGGAGCGTGAGGCGTTCGCCGCGAAACTTGCAGCGTTTGGTGACTTCTTCATAAGCGATGGCTTTGGTGTTGTTCACCGCAAGCAGGCATCGGTGTATGAATTGGCAAAGGCTCTACCTTCTGCCTGTGGTCTATTGATTGAGAAAGAACTTGAGGTTCTTACTCGCCTAACCAGCACACCGGAGCGTCCTTACGCCGTTGTCCTTGGTGGATCAAAAGTTTCCGACAAGCTTGGCGTAATCGATCATCTACTTCCAACGGTAGACAAATTGCTCGTTGGTGGCGGAATGGTTTTCACCTTTCTGGCAGCGCAGGGTCACCAAGTTGGAGCCTCGCTACTTGAATCTGACCAAATCGAAACCTGCAAAGAATATCTCAAGCGTGCAGCAGAGTTGGGCGTTAAAGTTATTTTGCCAACCGACATTGTTGTAGCCTCAAAGTTTGGCGCTGACGCTGACGTTGCTGTCACGTCAGCAGATTCAATCGAGCTCTCACCTTTTGGTGCAACCGGGCTTGGCCTGGACATTGGTCCCGAATCTGCAAAACGTTTCGCAGCAGAGATCTCATCAGCGAAAACCGTTTTCTGGAACGGACCGATGGGAGTGTTCGAGATAGAGAAGTTTGCAAACGGAACCAAGGAAGTTGCCAAGGCGCTCACCGAGGTAAATGGTCTTAGCGTGGTAGGTGGCGGCGATTCTGCTGCTGCTGTTCGAATTCTTGGTTTCGAAGATGCTCAATTTGGACACATCTCAACCGGTGGTGGCGCCAGCCTTGAGTTCCTCGAAGGTAAGAAATTGCCGGGGCTAGAAGTTCTAGGCTAAGACTCGATTTTTGAATTCAGAATAAGGAAAAAGACAAATGGCACGCATTCCACTCATCGCTGGCAACTGGAAAATGAATCTAGATCACCAGCAGGCTATTGCCTTGGTGCAAAAGCTGTCATGGACTTTGCGTGATGCGGCCCACGACTACAAAAACTGCGAGGTGGTGGTCTTTCCTCCGTTCACCGATATTCGCAGCGTGCAAACGTTGATGGACGCAGACAAAATCGATCTTGGTCTTGGCGCACAAGACCTTTCAAAGTTTGATTCAGGTGCCTACACCGGCGAAATCTCAGGTGCTTTCCTAAAGAAGCTTGAGGTTAAATACGTTCTGATTGGCCACAGTGAGCGTCGTCAGTACCACGGCGAAAACGATGAAACTGTTCAAGCAAAGGCAGCTTCGGCTTTCCGACACGGAATTGTTCCGGTGATTTGCGTAGGTGAGACCCTTGAGGAGTTGGAGACCGAGGGGCAAAGCGCTGTTCCGGTCCGCCAAACTTTGGCGGCACTTGCAGGTCACGAGAAAATGGGTGATTTCGTTATTGCATATGAGCCTGTTTGGGCTATCGGCACTGGCAAGGTGGCCACCCCTGAAGAGGCGGCAGCCGTGTGTGGCAAAATCCGCGAAGCCATAGCCGCCGAGCACGGTCCCGAAATTGCTGATGCCACCAGGATTCTGTACGGCGGTTCGGTAAAGGCCAATAATGTGGCTGGATTCCTGCGAAGTAGCGAAGTTGACGGGGTTTTGGTTGGCGGCGCCAGCCTGGATGCCGAAGAGTTCAGCGGTATTGCTCGTTTCCAAAAGCACATCGCTCTATAATTTTCTAGAACCCTAAATCTAAAGGACCTATAACCATGGCAGCGCTACAGATCGCACTTCACGTGCTCCTAGCAATCACCAGCCTTTTGCTGACCCTAATGATCTTGCTTCACAAGGGGCGCGGTGGCGGTCTTTCTGACATGTTTGGTGGTGGCGTTAGCAGCACCATGGCCTCATCGGGCGTTGCCGAGCGCAACCTGAACCGCATCACAATCATCCTGGGCGTTGTGTGGGTTGTTGTGATTATCACCCTGGGTCTTTTCAACCGCTTCAACCTCGTAGGTTAAGCCCCTACATCGGATATCACTAAAGGCCTATAAAGATGAGTACCGGGGGATCAGCCATTCGTGGCTCGCGCGTAGGCGCGGGACCTATGGGCGAGCAGGATCGTGGCTTCAAGGCTGAGCGAATCACCATTAGCTACTATTGTTCAGCTGGTCACGAATACAGCCCGCAGTATGCAGCCAGCGTAGACGCCGCTGAGATTCCAGAAATGCTTGATTGCCCAAGTTGTGGTCTTCCAGCAGGGCAAGATAAAGCAAATCCGCCAATCATTGCAAAACACGAACCATACAAAACCCACCTGGCATACGTAAAAGAACGTCGCACAGCTTCAGAGGCAAAAGAGTTATTGGAAGAGGCTGTGGCTGCCGTGCGCGAGCGACGCATCCGTCTTGCGGAAGAAGCAAAAGTGGCCGCCAAGGAAGCTGCGAAGGCTGCAACCAAGAAAGCCAGTGCGGCAGCAAAGGCGGCAGCGAAACCGGCAGCAAAAGCCGTGGTGGCAAAGGAAGAAAAGAAACCTGCTGCGAAAGCTAAGGCGCCTGCGAAACCTGTAGCGAAGACTCCGGCAAAAACAACGGCAAAGCCAGCCACCAAGTCAAAGGCTGCACCGGCTGCTAAGCCTGCTAAAAAGAAGTGATTAGCAACCAAACACTTTCGTACCGGCGGTTGAATCAATAAACCACTGAGTTAAGACTTTCCCGTGCACTCGTCCTACCGGCAAACTTTGAGGGGTGTCTCCCATAGCAACTGATACAGCGTCTTGTTTATCAGCACCTGCCACGACAAACCAAACTTCATCCGCGGAATTCAGCGCTTCATATGTGAAAGAGAGTCTCTGCGATGGTGGCTTCGGCGAATCATGTTCAGCAATTACCCAAGCTCCGCTTTCGGGTTCCGGTTTACCGGGGAACAAGCTAGCAACGTGACCATCCGGGCCCATGCCAAGCAATACCAAATCGAAAACTGGATCTACGCGTAGAACGTGAGCGGCAAAATCCGCAGCGGCCTGATCAAGCTCTAATCCATCATCCGCGGCAGGGAACTCATGAACCTTCGAAGCTTCCAGATTCAAATTCTTGAGCAAAGCGTTTTTTGCTTGCAGGGCATTGCGGTCAGGACTTTCAGCGCTAACAAAACGCTCATCGCCCCACCAAAAATTTATTCTCTTGAAATCAAGTGAATCCCGAAGGGGATCTGCATTCAACGCAGCTAGAGTTGCGATGCCTACGGTTCCACCAGTTAGAACAAGGTGTATCTCGTTTTTGGATTCAAGCAGAGAACTTAGTTTGGTAATCAAGGCGCTTGCGGTGTTTTCAGCGACCGAATTCGAATCAGAAAAGCGATTTACGATTGTTTTTGGCAACTGCTACTTCTTCTTTGCGCCGAAGCTCTTAGTTATAACCTCGCCAAACAGATCGTCGGGGTCTAGGCGGCGCAGATCTTCGCTTAGGCAGTCGCGCAAGCTGCGACGCGGCAGAGAAATCTCACGGGTTGGTTGTGACGGTTGGATCAGTACGGCTTTGTCCAGGACTTGGCGGCTGATTTCAACTGTTCCGGACTTGCGAATCAACTTGATGTTCTTAATTACATTCACCGAGGCAGCTGGGGTTGTTCGTGTGATCTTGACCTTTATCTTGAGTTTCAATTCGAGCCAAGCAGCGAGTAAGTCAACACTCGGTGAATTATTGGCACCTATGATTTCAGCGCCTAACACTTTGTCATACGGCGGCTGATCAAGCATATTGGCGAGCTGAGTTCGCAAAACAGTAAGGCGAGTCCATGCGAAATCGCTATCGCCTGGTTCATAAGTTTTAGCAAGGTTCTTAAAGTGCGCACGAGCATCTTTTTGGCTCAAAGCATCTGTGATTCTTCGAGTTGCGATACGACCAACTGCAGATTGAGCTGCATTGATAGGGGCCTCCCCAGGCCACCAGGCCACGACGGGTGCATCTGGAAGAAGCAACCCGGTTACCAAACTCTCTGGGTCACTCGCAGCCTCGCCATAGGCGCGCAAAACAATAACCTCAGAGGCACCGGCGTCTCCACCAACGCGAATCTGCGCATCCAGGCGAGCATTTTTCTTGCTCTTAGAGTTGTCGTCCGCCAAAACAATGATTCGACACGGGTGCTCTCTAGAAGCGTCATTTGCAGCCTTAATGGCTGGCTCAATGCCCTTGAAGTCAGTTTCGATCACAAGCGTAAGAACACGGCCAAGGGCAACGACACCACCCTGTTCACGAATCTGGACAATTCGCTTTGAAACTTTACTTATTGTTGTGTTTTCAAGATCGATGATCACGGAATTCTCCATTCACGGC
>JBEGTF010000038.1:0-6435 GCA_041179545.1 Actinomycetota bacterium
GTGTAGGTTGCAGCACCACCAACAATTACCGGAACATCCAACTTGTAGATGAACTCTTTTAGGTTTAGTGGTTCAACGTTTTTTGATACGTGCTCAGCAGAAACAGTAGTTCCGCGGATGACAAAAAGATCTACTCCGGCCTTAATTACCGCGTCTGAAAATTCTGCAGCTCGCTGCGGTGAAAGGGCACCGGCAACTGTCACACCGGCCGCACGAATCTGAGCGATACGATCGCGGATAAGTTCTGGCTTGATTGGCTCCGAGTAAATCTCTTGCATGCGCTTGGTTGCCTTGTCGGCAGGTAGCTTGGCAATCTCGTTTAGCTGTTGGCTTGGATCCTCGTAGCGAGTCCATAGGCCCTCTAGGTCAAGCACACCAAGGCCGCCGAGCTTACCGATTGCAACAGCGGTTTCAGGAGAAACCACTGAGTCCATCGGTGCACCTAGAACAGGTAGGCCAAATTCGTAGGCGTCAATCTTCCACGAGGTCGAGACATCCTGTGGGTCGCGGGTGCGGCGGTTTGGCACGATAGCAATATCGTCAAAAGACCAGGCACGTTGGGCGCGCTTGCCGCGGCCGATTTCAATTTCGGTCATGATTTCCTAATCGCGTTTAGCGAGTTCCGTAGTTTGGAGCTTCCACCGTCATTTGAATGTCGTGTGGGTGAGATTCTTTTAGACCAGCAGCGGTGATGCGCACAAACTTGCCGCGCTCCTGAAGTTCTGGAATTGTTTCGCCGCCAACGTAGCCCATTGATGCACGAAGGCCACCAACAAGTTGGTGAACTACCGACGCAACTGAACCACGGTAAGGAACTCGACCTTCGATGCCTTCTGGCACAAGTTTGTCTTCGCGCAGAACGTCGTCCTGGAAGTAGCGGTCCTTTGAGTACGACTTTGCTTCACCGCGCGACTGCATTGCACCAAGTGAACCCATGCCGCGATAAGTCTTGAACTGCTTGCCACCTACGAAGGTGATGTCGCCAGGAGCTTCATCGGTTCCAGCCAAAAGAGAACCAAGCATTACGGCGTTCGCACCGGCAACAAGTGCCTTTGGAATATCACCTGAATACTGAAGCCCACCATCAGCGATAACCGGAACACCGGCTGGTTTACAAGCAAGTGATGCCTGGTAAACCGCAGTGACCTGTGGCACACCAACTCCAGCAACAACGCGAGTGGTGCAAATTGAACCTGGGCCAACGCCAACCTTCACGCCGTCTGCACCTGCATCAACCAGTGCCTGCGCACCTTCGCGAGTTGCAACGTTTCCACCGATTACATCAACGTTTTTTGCAAACGGTTCAGACTTAAGTTTTGCAATCATTTCAAGTACAGCGTTGTTGTGACCGTGAGCGGTGTCGACAACAAGAATGTCAACGCCGGCATCGATCAACGCCATTGAACGCTCCCATGCGTCTTGACCAACACCAACGGCAGCGGCAACCAGCAAGCGTCCGTTGGCATCCTTCGAAGCAAGCGGGTACTTCTCTGATTTGTCGAAGTCTTTTACTGTGATCAAACCGCGTAGCTTTCCGTTGCCATCAATAAGAGGTAACTTCTCGATGCGGTGCTGAGCAAAGATTCCGATGGCGTCATCGGGGTTGATGTCGTGCGGTGCCGTAATAAGAGGCATCGGCGTCATTACATCTTTAACCAAAGTTGTGGTGCGCTGCACATCAAGCACGAAGCGCATATCGCGGTTGGTGACGATACCCACGAGGCGGTCGTCTTCGTCGATCACCGGCAAACCAGAAACGCGGTAGCGGCCACAAAGGTCATCCACCTCTTGAATGGTCGCAAACGGGGTGGTGGTTACCGGGTGGGTAATCATGCCGGCTTCTGACCGCTTGACTAGGTCAACCTCGCTGGCCTGGCGATCTAGAGATAGGTTGCGGTGCAAAACACCGATGCCACCCTGGCGGGCCATAGCAATAGCCATGCGGGCCTCGGTCACGGTGTCCATGGCCGATGAAAGAAGCGGAACGTTGATTTCGACGCGCTTGGTGATGCGTGTTTTGGTGTTTACCCCAGAAGGAACGATGTTTGATTCGCCCGGCAGGAGCAGAACGTCATCGTAAGTGAGGCCAACAAAGCCAAACGGGTCATTTTGAGTCATCGAGGGTCCTAGCTGAGGGAGGGCACTTTTAGCAATTCTACCCTTTGGAAATAGGCGCTAAATAGAGGCATCGTTTTGAGGGCCACGGCCAAAAAACCTGAATATTGTTCATGAATTCTTGAAATTTCAGCCAAAATACGAACTTTGTGGGCAATTTTCACTAAATTCAGCAGAATATTCGAACTTTATAGGAATGTTACGTAAGACCTGCAGGATTTACCTGAACTAGGAACGATTTATTGGCAAATTTATCTCCTGCTTGGTTCAACAAAGCAGGGCTAAAAACCCCTGTAATCTTGGTACTTACTAGCAAGGGCGCGAACGGCGTGCCGACGAATCATCAATGGAGGCTGGCTTTTGAACCCCCTTTCCCTGAGCCCACGGCGACCCCTCGCCATAATTCTCGGCGCCCTAGCCGTGCTGTTCGGATTGCTGTTTTCAGCTGTTCCGGCAAGCGCTGCTGATGAGGCCTCAACCGAAACCGATTCAACTTCCCTGATCATCAAGGGAAAAGTGAAAAACGAAGGCATCGGCGTGGCCGACATTGTCCTCAAAGTTTCAGGGCCTTCATTCAAGGCAGAAGCCAAAACAGACGCCGAAGGTCTTTGGACAATCACCGTGCCTACAAAAGGTAAGTACGAGGTTGAAATTGACCTGGAATCACTTCCAGAAGGCGTTGGTCTGCGCGACCCTGAAACCACCGTTCGTATTGCAGATTTGACGATGGTGCAGACTGCATCGGTATTGTTCCCACTTGGTGTTGATACTCGCGTTGAAACACCATTGATTGACCAAATCGCAATTAGGGCATTCGCGGGACTGAACCTAGGTCTGCTACTTGCAATAGCAGCCATTGGTATCTCATTGATTTTTGGTACCACTGGTCTCAGCAACTTTGCTCACGGTGAAATGGTTACCTTTGGTGCATTGACCACTTGGTTGTTCTACGCAATTCTTGACCTGCCACTAATCCTTTCGGCTGTAATCACAATTTTGATAAGCGCCGCGTTTGGTTGGCTGCAAGATGCTGGGTTATGGAAGCCGCTGCGCGGTCGCCGTCTTGGCCTCAACCAAATGATGATTGTCTCTATCGGGTTCGGAATTTTCCTTCGTTACATACTTCTTATTTTGTTTGGCGGCGAGACCAAAGTTATTTCAGGTGAATTCCAGGCTGTAGAAATTGGTCCAGTAATCACAACGGTCAACTCAATTGGATCGATGGCCATCTCCATCGTCACTCTTGCTGCTGTTGCCCTCTTCCTGACTCGCACCAGAATCGGAAAAGCCACCAGAGCAGTTAGCGACAATGCCTCACTCGCAGCTTCAACCGGTATCGATGTTGAAAGAATTATTCGCATTGTTTGGGTTGTTGCTGGTGCGCTTACCGGTCTTGCTGGAATTCTTTACGGCCTGCAGTTCCAGGCAAACTGGTTGACCGGTTTCCAAATTCTTTTGCTATTGTTCGCGGCTACCACTTTGGGTGGTTTGGGAACCTCTCTAGGAGCCACCGTTGGTGCATTGATTATCGGCTTCGTAGTGGAACTTTCATCGCTCGTACTGCCAGCGGATCTAAAGTACGCAGCTTCACTAATTATTCTGATTTTGGTACTTCTGGTTCGCCCTCAGGGTGTTCTGGGCAAGAAGCAGAGAATCGGCTAAGGAGAAATCATGGATTGGTTAGCGATTTTTAACCTCGCATTAGGTGAGCTGATTAGCCCACTTACCGCAGCGTACATTCTTTGTGCCCTGGGTCTAGCCGTGCACTTTGGCTTCACCGGTTTGATGAACTTTGGACAGGCTGCCTTCGCAGCCGTTGGCGCCTATGGTCTAGCAATTGGCATCCTGACGTTCTCGATGCCTACCTGGGCAGCGGTCTTGTTTGGCATGGCCTGTGCCGTAGTGTTCGCTTTGATACTGGGTATTCCTACCCTGCGTCTTCGCGCTGACTACCTAGCGATCGTGACTATCGCGGCAGCGGAAATCTTCCGCTATTTGATGCTTACTTCAGGCTTTTCAGACGTCACAGGTGGGTCTGCAGGTCTAAGCGCGTTCAACGCGGAGTTCCGTGAGCTAAACCCATTCCCGGACGGCAATTATGGCTTTGGTCCCTTTACCTTCCGCGAAGAAGAGCTGTGGATGCGCATCGTTGGTTGGTCGGCAGTAGTGCTAGCTGCACTGTTTGTGATGTTTGTAATGCGCTCCCCTTGGGGTCGCGTTCTGCGCGGAATCCGTGAAGATGAAGATGCTGTGCGCTCGCTTGGTAAGAATGTATTTGCCTACAAGCTACAGGCTTTGATCATTGGTGGTGTTATCGCAGCTCTTGGCGGAATGATCTTCGTTCTAAATCTGTCAAACGTGCAGCCTGCATCATGGGGAACAAACTTCACTTTCATGATCTGGACGGTTCTGCTTCTGGGTGGAGCAGCAACAATCCTTGGACCTATCGTCGGTGGCATGTTGTTCTTCTTGCTGTTGACTTTGACTCAGAGCATCATCGGTGGTCTTGTAGATATAGGTGTAATCAACTTCCTTTCACCACCTCAGGTTGGTCAGGTTCGCTTCCTAATTATTGGTCTTGCGTTGATGGCACTCGTTATCTTCCGACCTCAAGGTATTTTCGGAAACAAGAAGGAGATGCAGTTCAATGGCTAACAATATTTCTGTTGGCGCCGCTGCGCCTGGCTGCAAGAAGGTAGATCCAATTCTTGTTGCCGACAACGTGACTCGTCAGTTCGGTGGTCTAACGGCTGTAGACGTAGCTCACCTAGAAATTCCTCGCGGTCAAATCACCGCATTGATTGGACCAAATGGTGCGGGTAAGACAACGCTATTTAACTTGTTGACCGGTTTCGACAAGCCAAACACTGGAACCTGGATTTACGATGGCAAGAACCTCGCTGGAGTTTCCTCTTATAAGGTGGCTCGCCTAGGAATGGTTCGCACCTTCCAGCTAACCAAAGCACTTAGCTTGCTAACAGTTATCGACAACATGCGCCTTGGGGCTCAGGATCAACCTGGTGAAAACTTCTTGCGTTCATTCTTGAAGCCACTGTGGATAAAGTACGAAAATCAAATCACCGAAAAAGCTGATGAGTTGCTAAAGCGCTTCAAGCTAGATGCAAAGCGTGAAGACTACGCAGCCGCACTTTCTGGTGGCCAGCGCAAGCTTTTGGAAATGGCTCGTGCATTGATGAGCGATCCAAAGCTTGTGATGCTCGATGAGCCAATGGCCGGAGTTAACCCCGCACTTACTCAAAGCCTGCTAGAGCACATTAAGGACCTAAAAAAGAACGGTACTACTGTGCTTTTCGTGGAACACGACATGCACATGGTTCGTCACATCAGTGACTGGGTAGTCGTTATGGCTGAAGGCAAGATTGTCGCCGAGGGCCCACCTGCCTTAGTGATGAAGGACCAGGCTGTTATCGATGCCTACCTGGGTGCACACGCAGACACAGACCTCGGAACCGTTTCAATCAAAACTATTCCGGCAAAGAGCACAAAGGAAAAGAAGTAATGGCTACTAAGACTCCTGTAGTTCACGCAGACGATCTGCACGCTGGTTACCTACCGGGTATTAACATTCTTAATGGTTGTTCACTAACTGCATACCAGGGTGACTTGATTGGAATCATCGGCCCTAACGGTGCTGGTAAATCAACACTGCTGAAGGCAATCTTTGGCCAGGTTAACATTCGCTCTGGCAAGGTTTGGCTAAACGGTGAAGACATCACAGGTTTGAAGGCAAACAAATTGGTTTCCAAAGGTGTGGCTTTTGTGCCACAGACCAATAACGTTTTTCCAAGCCTGACCATCGAAGAAAACCTAGAGATGGGTGTGTTTCAAACTCCAAAGCGTTTCAACGAGCGCTTTGAATTTGTGACCAGCATTTTTCCTGACCTAGGAAAGCGTCGCAACCAACGAGCCGGCTCTCTCTCGGGTGGTGAACGCCAAATGGTGGCTATGGGTCGAGCACTCATGATTGATCCATCGGTGTTGCTGCTAGATGAACCATCTGCTGGACTCTCACCTGTTCGTCAGGACGAGGCATTCCTTCGAGTAAAGGAAGTAAACCAGGCCGGTGTCACCGTGATTATGGTTGAGCAGAACGCACGGCGCTGCCTGCAGATTTGTGATCGAGCATATGTACTTGACCAAGGTAAGGATGCACACACTGGAACCGGGCGCGAACTACTAAACGACCCGAAGATGGTTGAACTTTATCTAGGAAACCTAGCTGAACTGAAATAGTTCGAATCAAAAAAAATTCAGACATAAAGAAATCCCCCGGCCAACCGCCCGGGGGATTTCTTTGTT
>JBEGTF010000039.1:0-6963 GCA_041179545.1 Actinomycetota bacterium
ACGCAATTCATTTGCGGCAATCTGATGCGCTGTGTAGCCCAAAACTGAACCATCTCGCGCAACCACGCTTTCGAGCGCCGACTGCCACCACGCCTGGTCTAATTCCAAAGCCAGCTGCTCGCGAGAAGTGTGAAGCTTTCCAAGATCACGCGCCAAGGCGCCTAAGCCAGCTTCTCTAATTTTTGACATCACCAAAGTGCGATCACCAAGATTCGCCAGGGCATCGGTGTCGTTTGCTAACGAACGTAACTTCAACTGCAATGCGTTGAGCGGCAACTTGATAAGTGCTGGCTCTTCAGATTCAGGGTCTAGATGGTGCTGGATGCTTTCTAGGTCTTCGACAAATGCCTGATATGAAATCAGAGCCTCATTGATGCCGGTTGGAACCTGTGGGGCGCTAGGAATTGCGCTATAAAGTTGCCACTGCTCTCGCTGCTGCTGGATGTCTTTTAGCGCCGCATGCATATCTGCAACGTGCATGCCTGCACGCAGATACTCTTTGGCAAGTTTCTTAAGGCGGCGTCTATTGCCTCCCGACATCTGATTGCGCTCGGCGCCCTTTCGAGGTGCAGTTGCGGCAATCAGCTCGGTGAGTGGGCGATCAAATACATCAGCCACAAAGCGATCAAGTGTGTCGCGAATTCCCACGAACAGGCGCAGATAAGTTCCCCAGTCTTCAACGGTTACCGCCTCCCGCAGTTGACTTGCCAACTTTGGGTAAAGCTCTAGGTGCAAATTTTTCGCAACCCCAAGAATTTGCTCGACTTCAGCAGGGGATTCAAATACGGCTTGGTACCAAGCAGAATCTTGTGGGCCAAATTTGAATTCGCCTAAGTCAAAAGCTTGATTCAAGAGTTCAAGAGCAGTGTTTCTATCCACGTGTTCCAAGAGCTTTTCACGCGGAATTCTTGCGCTGGTTAGTGCAGGTCTAGCCAATGCGCTCAGGGTCGAAAGCTCGCGCAGAACTCGAGCAATTGACACACCAAGTTCCGGGTCGGTTGAATTAAGAGCATCGAAGTATTTATCGATTTCTTTTTCAGCGGCAATCCGTTCGTTGCGAACCGAATCAACGTTGTCCGGTTGGGCCTTTTCGTTTCGCGAAATGCCCGCCACAATATCAACCCACGTTGAATCTGCTCGAACAGCCAAACCGGCCAAGCCGATTGCAGAAAAACGATCAGCGATTTCGTTCAGGGTTTGTCGCCGAGGCGCCACAACTAGCACGCGCTTTGCATCGTGCACCAAGCCGGCAATCACGTTCACAACGGTTTGGGTGTAGCCGCAACCCGGCAAGGTTTCAACGGCAAAACTCTGACCGGCGAGCGCCCTACTCACAATTCGCATCTGGGTTGCGTCGGCATCGACCACCAAATTCAACTCAGGAATGTCTATGTCAGCCAGACCTTCTGTTGCTTCTCCCACTAAGGCATCAAGCAACGGGGTGCTGCGCTTGTCAAAATCGGACAATAACTCGGAAACAATCGTGGTGAAGTTTGAAATCACCAGGATGCGCTTGAGATCCAGATTTGCGGTTGTTCCACTAAGGTTTGCCAGGTAGTTCAAGACCGTGACGGGAACTAAGTCTGAACTTTCGTTTTGGCGCGCCAAGAGGTCTGCTTCATTGAGCTTAATTCCGTAGCAACTGTCTAGTGCTTCGACCAGCGCCGGATTTACACGAGGCTCACCATCAAGGGCTAATTCGTAGTCATCTGCTTTTCGCACCAGTGAAATTGGCCAAAGCAAAATTGGAATGTTGAAATCGAATCCGTCAGCTTCAAAATTCGCTAAACCACCAACTAGATGGAGGGTCTCGATGCCAAAATTGCTAGCGATTCGATCTGATTTGTTCTTAATGCGCCGAGCCGCAGATAGAGCCCTAGAAAAAGCCAGCGGGTCGCGAACTAGGTTCGAAAGCAATGTTTGGCGGCCAGTTACAAACTGAGAGAAACCGCCAGGGTGACTGCGCTCTAGGTCAATTTGACCAAAAGAATTGACTTCAAAGTTGGTTAGCGGATTTGTGACACCGATGGCGCGGATTTCTTCTTGCCATTTTGTCCAGTTTTCGAGAGCCGCCATGGAAAGTAGCCTAACTTTTGTAATTCATAAGGTCAGTTAGGCAGGGCGGTAGAAGGCAAAACTGTCAGGACTATATTTATAAGTTCAGCCCTCGTAGCTCAGTGGATAGAGCAGTGGTTTCCTAAACCATGTGCGGAAGTTCGATTCTTCTCGGGGGCACTTCCTAATTGCGGCGCCTAAGCTGCCCTGGCTAGACCCAGATAAGGATCCCACTCAGGCTCAAAGCGCTCGGCACCTCGAACCATCCAAATCGTGCCCGCCGGCATTCTCGGAGAAAAATTCAAACTCCAACCAATTTCACCTAAGGTCTTGTCGCCTTTTTTGTTGTTGCACTTTAGGCAGCAGGCCACCAAATTTTCCCAGGTGTCTTTTCCGCCGCGTGATTTTGGTTGGACGTGATCAATGGTGTTGGCGGCACGATTGCAATAAGCACACCGATGACCGTCTCGACGAAGCACTCCCCTGCGGGAAACTGGAATTACTCGGCTACCGGGAATTCGCACGTAGCGTGAAAGCAAGATAACCGATGGCAATTGATATTCGCCGCTTGCACTGTGCACGGTGATTTCATCGGAGCCGGCAAGGACTGTGGCCTTCTGATTCAAAACCAAAATCAAGGCACGTTTGAATGAGACCACGGCAAGCGGTTCGTAACCCGCGTTTAGAACTAAGGTGCGCATCTTTTCCTTTCGAAGACGCCCACACGGATTGTGGGCTTTCGTTCTAGGTCTAACTACGCCTGGAAATCAGGGCAATAAAAAAGCGCCGTCATAAATGACAGCGCGTTAGTTTTGCGATTGTTGAAGTTGTTGATCTTGTTGACAGTAAAAAGCACGTGCTTGAATCGCATGCTTGGTTGGCACGCAAATCAAGGTCATCTCGATCTCCTAAACAATAAGTGGTTAGAACCTGTTGTCAGATTACGCCCGAGCGCAGCAGAATGCCAGAAATTGACGGTGTGTTTTTGGTGAAGATTTGGTAACCAAAAATGGTGATTACTTGGTGCCCAAACGCATGAAGTAGACGCTGCTAGAGAAGATCGGTGCCAACTTAACTCGGTCACCTCGTCTAGGTGCGTGGTAGAAATTACCGTTTCCTGCGTAGATACCGTTGTGGCTACTGTCGTTCCACATCACGATGTCACCCGGCATAGCATCTTCAGGCTTGATGATGATACCCATGCGCTTTTGAGCGTAAACACTGTGCGGTAGCGCGATACCAAACTGAGAGAAGACGAAAGCCACGTAACCAGAGCAGTCAAAACCACCAGGGGTAGCGCCACCAAACACGTATGGGGTTCCCACGTACTTTGCTGCCACCTTCAAGACGGTTGCGCCATCGAGCGAGCTGTAAGGCGGGTTCAGGATGTAGTCCGCTGCGGTTGGACCGTCGTAGGTGCGGTAGTTGTTCAAAGTTTCTTGGCGAGCAATTTCTTCGGCATCGGCTGAGTCATACTGGCCGCGTGAGAACTTAACGGTGTTGACTGCAGCAACGGTTAGGTTCTGGGTGTCTTCTGCTGAGGCGATTGCCTGTGCGTCGGTTGTTGTGAAACGAGACATCGCTGCGACATCGGGGTTGTAGGCATAGGCCGGAAGAGCGAAGGTCGCAAACAAACCAGACGCAATAGACATAGTCACTGCATTGCGGAATGGGCGGCGAGCGTAGAACGGAACTTTGCGAGCTGCGCGAACTACATAAGCTGATCCGGTCGCGGCCTCAGCTGGCGCAGCAGCAAGGAACTTAGCGTCAGCCTTCGCCATTTTTTTGGCACGACGACGCTGCGCGCGAGAAAGTCTTGCCTTCTCGGCTTCACGAATTGATCGGCGGCTGCGCAGTTCGAATGATTCGAAAACGTTGACTTCAACGTCTGCGCGATACCTGCCTTTAGCTTTTTCTGCCAAAACTAGAACCTCCGGTTTTCGGTTGGCAACAGGACGAGTTTACCCCAGCCTCGGATTTGAACCGCCATTTATAACGCACAGGTAACGGATTGGGGGCCAAAATGACCAAAAGTCACCCCGATATCTCCGCTGGTGGCCAGTATTTACCTAGGAAAGCCCAACTAGACTGTGAATATGCCCGAAATCAAAATTCCCGCCGAGTTCCTGCCAGTCGATGGCCGCTTTGGCTGTGGACCGTCAAAGGTTCGACCAGCCCAATTAGCCGCATTTGCCACTGTAGGAGCCCGTTTAATGGGTACTTCGCACCGCCAGGCACCGGTCAAGAACCTAGTAAAGCGGGTTCAAGAGGGCCTGATGGATCTTTTCCACAACCCTGCAGGCTATGAAATTGTGCTCGGCAATGGCGGATCTACAGCGTTTTGGGATGCTGCCGCATTCTCAATGGTCGAGAAGAAGGCCCAGAATCTGGTTCACGGCGAATTTGGTGCCAAGTTTGCCAATTCCCTGACCAACCCTTGGCTCGAGAAGCCAACCGTAATAAAGGGTGAACCTGGCTCACGTTTGGAGCTACAGGCCGAGGCGGGCGTGGATTCATACGCATACGCCCAGAACGAGACCTCAACCGGCGTTGTCACTCCGGTTAAGCGCGTTGTCGGTGCCGATGCCGGCGCCTTGATGTTCACCGATGCGACCTCGGCTGCAGGAGGTATTGATTTTGATGCCACCGAAACCGATGTCTACTACTTTGCTCCCCAGAAAAACTTTGCATCCGACGGTGGTCTTTGGTTTGCATTAATGTCGCCAGCGGCAATTGAACGCACTGAGAAAATTGCAGTTACCGATCGATACATTCCCGAATTCCTAAGTGTAAAAACTGCCATCGATAACTCACGCCTAAACCAGACTCTAAACACCCCGGCAATTGCCACACTGTTTTTCTTGGCCGAACAGATTGATTGGATGAACGGCAACGGTGGTCTTGCTTGGGCAGATAACCAAACCAAGATTGCATCGGATTTCCTCTACTCATGGGCAGAATCCTCAAGCTTCGCTACCCCGTTTGTTAGCAACCCAGAACACCGATCACAGGTTGTTGTCACCATAGATTTCGATGACGTAATTCAGGCAACTGAAATTTCAAAGGTGCTTAGAGCGAATGGAATTGTGGACGTTGATTCGTACCGAAAGCTTGGCCGCAACCAACTTCGCGTAGCAACATTCACTGCAACCGACATTGAAGACGTAAAGAAACTGACAAAGGCAATCGACTTTGTAGTTGGAGAGCTAGCGTAGGCTGAGCCCAATGAGGTTCTACGTAAAAGATTCAGAGCGAAAGCCTGATCCAGCACCGGTCAAAGCCAGTGCTCGTATGGCAATTATCGTGGGGCTAGTCCTGTGGATTCTTGCCCTTGCCGCGTGCCTTCTTAATCTTGAAGCCCTTGCGGCGGCGCAAAAATCGTGGTGGCTTGCGACCTGTGTCTTCGGAATCATCCTCGGCATTCTCGCCTTCTTCAAGGTCCGCAACCGCTAGATCCGCTTCAGTAGATTCTTCTACTGAGTCTTCGACTTCTTCATCCGAATCGGCATCGGCATCGCTGTCATCATCAGAATCATCGGCGTCATCAGCTTCTTCCGCGTCCTCTGCATCGAGTGCCGCCTGCTTTTCAAGCTCAAGCTGAAGAGCCTTGTAATCAGCCAAACGCTCTGACCATGGAACCCAATCAGGCGCCACGAGCGAATCAGGTCCTGGCATCAAAAGAATTTCTGAAACCGTAGCTGCTTCACTAGGGTCAGCCTGAAAAATAGTTACCGACCAGCGCCAGCCAACATAGCCCTTTTGATTATTTTCAAAAAGGTAAGTTGCAACGCCTTCGCCTTCTTCGAAAACCTCGATGAAGTTTCCGACTTTGCTTTTTGAGGTGGCCTCAATCAGCGCGCTTCGGGCAAAGTCTTTTTGCTCTAGTGCCGGCGACTTAGGCATCTAGTTCGTCGGCCAACTTGCGAAGTAGTGACGCAATCTTTTTGCCGTTTGAAGATTCAGGGTACTTACCGTGCTTAAGCCCGCCACCAAGGTGGTCAAGTAAACGAATTAGGTCCTCAACGATGATTGCCATTTCGTCAGCAGGCTTGCGGCCACGGGCCACCAGACTTACCGGAGCATCTAGAACGCGCAGCGACATGGCTTGAGCGCCACGCTTGCCATCAACAACGCTGAACTCAACGCGGCTTCCTGGCTTGATAGACGTGGTGCCAGCAGGCAAGGCACTGATGTGTAGGAATACCTCGGCACCTTCGTCAGATGCGATGAAACCAAAACCCTTGTCTTCGTCGAAGAACTTGACTTTGCCGGTTGGCATGGAGACCTCTTTCGTAAATCCAAGTTCTTATTTTACCCGTGAGTTGGGGCGATTGGCCAAGGTATCCTATAAGGATGGCTAAACAGACAAAAACCCCAGCAAACAAACCAGCATCACGCCTTGAAAGCATTTTTGCCTACATGGCGGCCGGTCTAATTGGCACCTCAATCATTGCAATGCTGGCCGCTTTGATCATCGCAGCCACCGGTTCAGCAACCCCAGGCCTAGGGCAGCAGGTTTTGCCACCAATCTTGGTTTTCTATCCTCAGTTTGGTTTGATTGCTGGCGCGGCATCAATTATCGGTTTGTTAATCACCAACATTCGTCGCCGCAGTCGCGAAAACCGTCAAGCCAAGTAAGACCGCACGGGCGATAGCGAAAATCATGAGCGAGTTACTGCAGGTAGCTTCAGCTCTTCGTCGAATGAGCGACGAGAAACTTGCCAATCTAATTACTGAGCGCATGATCAACTCATCTGGGTTGGTTGATTTTTTTGATTTAGCCGAGGCAATCACCAAACCAACATCAATCTCGGCGGCGATTGCTGGTCTGCCACTTAGCCAGGCACTTGAATTACGTTCTCTGGCTGCAGGTCAGAAGCCAAATCCAAAAATTGCTGCGGAGCTTTC
>JBEGTF010000040.1:0-7505 GCA_041179545.1 Actinomycetota bacterium
AGCCTGGGTTTTCGCAGCCGGTACCTTCACCGTAACTGGCGCGATGGCCAACCCTGCGGTTGCATTCGGTTTGATGTTCAACGGAATCTCAACCGGCAGTATCTCAAGCATCATCATTGCTCAGCTTGCAGGTCTTCTAGCTGCAATCCTGTTGCTGCTGATCACCGGTGCATCAACTAAGAAGAAGGCTCCTGCTCAGAAGGAAGCACCTAAGTTTGTGCCAGCTCCAATCGTTGCCGCTCCGGCTGCTGCAGCACCTGCAGGTTCAACCAGCGATGCAGCTCCTGCAAAGAAGCCAGCAGCTAAGAGGCCTGTCGCCAAGAAGGCTGCAGCTTCAAAGACTGTTGCAAAGCCAGCTCCTGCTAAGAAGCCTGCTGCGGCTAAGAAGCCAGCGGCCAAGAAGGCTCCTGCGAAGGCTGCCGTAAAGAAGTAATTCACTTTTAGTTAAGCAAAACGCGTCGGATGACCGGCGCGTTTTGTTTTAACATTGAGCTATGACTCACAAAGCCTCAGTACTTTTCGTTTGCATTCACAATGCTGGCCGCTCCCAGATGGCAGCCGGTTACCTCAAGCACCTCGCGGGTGACCGCATCGAGGTTCGCTCTGCGGGCACGGATCCAGGCGACAAAGTAAACCCAGCAGCGGTTGAGGCAATGGCTGAAGAAGGCATCGACATCAGCGTGAATTTTCCTAAGAAACTAACCGATGAGGCCGTCAAAGAGTCTGACTACGTAATTACCATGGGCTGCGGCGACACCTGCCCGTTCTTCCCTGGCAAGACCTACCTTGACTGGCCACTGGATGACCCAGCGGGTCAAGGAGTGGATGCGGTTCGACCAATCCGTGACGCAGTTCGCGCCAAGGTCGAGGCCCTAATCGCCGAAATTGATTCAAAATAGCGGGATTATTTCCGCCTAGGCTCCTGTTAGTTCTAGAAAGAATGTGCCAAACTTTCTAGAAACCTGATGGGGACCTCATGCCTAATTCGCAGAAGCCAGCACCACAGCCAAAGCAAGCACGCGCCCACGAAACCATTGATGCCGTGCTCGTAGCCGCAAATGAGGCTATGAAAGAGGGCGGCGAGGCCGCTGTTCGAGTGCAAGACATCTCAGCCAAAACCAAGGTTTCCATCGGTTCTATTTATCACCACTTTGGCGATCGAGACGGCCTGATTCGTGCGGCTTACGTACACACATTCCGCAGGGCAATTCAGAAAGACATCGATAGGGTCAAGCGTTTCATGTCCAAGATGACCAGCGCCAAAGAAATGGCTGAGCACTATGACGAAATGCTGGCTTTTCTAAACCACCACTTTGAACAGCTTCCGGCAAGGGACCGCGCCAACACCATCGGCAGCACCACCGGTCGCCCGTTGCTTCGCGATGCAATCATTGCGGTGCAGTCAGAATTGATTAGCAGCCTCACCGAAGTAATGACACTTCTAAAGGAACGCGGCATTTTGAAAGACCACATTCAGTGGGTTGTTTGTTGGAACAGATGATCTGCCGATTTGGAATCGCCTAGCTCAAGGCAACTAGTTACTTTCCTTCAGCCAATTCTTTGGCTCGCGCGAGAGCAGCATCGGTTGCTTCAATAAACATCTTCTGCAAATCAGTTTCACTCATGCGGGCAATTGCTCGCTCTGTGGTTCCGTTTGGTGAGGTGACCTGCTTGCGCAGAGCCTCTGGAGATTTGTCTGACAAGACCAAGAGCTCTGCCGCTCCAAGGAAAGTCTCGTTCACCAATAGCGCCGACTCTTCATCAGTGAAGCCTTGGTGCCTTGCGGCATTGGTCAAGTGCTCAATCAAGAAGTAAACGTAAGCTGGACCAGAACCTGAAATGGTGCTGAGCGCATCGATTTTTGATTCGTCAAGAACAATTGTTTTTCCAACGGTTTCAAAAAGTTGAACCGATGTTTCGACAGCCCACTCGGTGGCACGCGAACCGGCAGAAATACCTGTGATGGCGCGACCAACAATTGCTGGTGTGTTTGGCATCGCGCGAACAACACCGACATCCTCAGGCAAAACTTTTTCCATCGCAGCGGTGGTCACACCAGCTGCCACCGAAATAATTAGCGCGTTGTCATCCAGTGAATCGGCGATGTCAGCCAAGACTTCTGTGACGTAGGCAGGCTTCACGCAGATCAGTACAACGTTTGCACCTGCAACGGCCATCTGGTTTGCATCGTCACCGTCCTCCATCGCAAAGGAGAGCACGCCAACCACGTCTGCCAAGCGTTCGGCGCTTGCGGTTGATTTAGTGCTAACCGATACATTGTCTGGGTTGAAGCCAGATTTCAAGAGGCCGCCCAAGATGGCGCTACCCATTGATCCGGTACCGATGATCGCTATGCGCTTTATGTTCACCTGTTCAGTTTAGGTTAGGAGCTGAACCACCATCGGTGTCTGTATGTCTTGGTAGCTTTGTCCTATGGCTGTTGCAAAAACCTCGTTTACCTGCACCGATTGCGGTTGGACCACCCCTAAGTGGGTTGGTCGCTGTGGTGAGTGCCAAGCCTGGGACACAATGCAAGAGGGCAAGGCAGGTGGCGGCCGAGGACTTGGAACCGTGCGCCAAATCAAGCCGGTAGCCATCGTTGGCTCCTCAGCCGCAAAACCAATCACGGACGTATCAACTGAGCGCGTAGCCGCTTGGTCCACTCAGGTCGGCGAGTTTGACCGCGTACTTGGTGGCGGTCTGGTGCCGGGTGCCGTTGTTCTGCTGTCTGGCGAGCCTGGTGTGGGAAAGAGCACCCTGCTCCTTGAGGTCGCCGCAAACACTGCCAAATCTGGCAAGACAGTTCTTTATGTATCAGGCGAAGAATCGGTTGGGCAGATTCGCCTTCGTGCCGAGCGCACCGGCGCAATGAGTGACCACCTCTTTATTGCTTCTGAGACAGATCTATCCACCGTGCTTGGTCAGATCGATGCCGTTTCGCCGCAGCTGCTAGTTGTTGATTCTGTGCAAACTATTGCCGCGGCTGAAATTGACGGGGCTGCTGGAATGCCATCACAGATTCGCGAGGTAGCTGCCAACTTAATTCGAGTTGCCAAAGAACGCGCTCTGCCCGTTATTTTGGTTGGTCACGTAACCAAAGACGGAAACATCGCTGGTCCTCGCGCTCTCGAGCACTTGGTTGATGTGGTTTGTCACTTCGAGGGCGATCGCCAAACTTCTTTGCGTTTTGTGCGCAGCATGAAAAACCGTTTTGGCCCAACGGATGAAGTTGGCTGCTTTGAGATGACCGGCGAAGGCATCAACGAAGTGCCTGATCCATCTGGCATGTTTTTGTCTCGCGGGGATGCACCGGTTTCTGGAACCTGCGTCACAGTTACCGTTGAAGGAAAGCGTCCACTAATTGCCGAGGTTCAGGCTCTAGTCGTCAAGTCATCAACGCCACAACCACGTCGCGTAACCAACGGTGTTGATTCAGCTCGCGTGGCCATGCTACTTGCGGTGCTGGAACGTCGCGCCGGACTGAGGCTTAGCGACATGGACGTTTATGTTTCAACCGTTGGTGGCGTAAAACTAACCGAGCCCGCCTCTGACTTGGCGATCGCTCTGGCAATTGCTTCAGCGGTTCAAGACAAGCCAATCGCTCACAACCTGGTTGCATTTGGTGAGATTTCTCTGGCCGGTGAAATTCGCAAAGTTTCAAACGGCAAGGTGCGCGCCAGCGAAGCTAATCGTTTAGGTTTTGTGCGAAGTGTTGATTCCGGTGTTGGCGACCTTAAAGCCGCTCTGGCACTGGGTCTTAATTGGTAGAAGCTCATTTCCTGAAATTCCACCTAGTGAAATTTGGGGAGTTAGTTCAAAATAAACTGCGAAGTTTCTTTGGAAACCGCGCCGCCAACTTCAACGCTCAAATGATACGAAGCGCCACCAGCAGTTACCGGAACCTGCTCTGCACCACAACCAGTGGAAGATGATTTCACCCGGTACCAGTCACTCATTGCGCTGGCCATAGGCTCGTTTGGTTTCAGGGTCACAAGGCTCGAAATCAGAGCTGTGCGGTCACAGTTCTCAGATGTCCAGATGGTTTCGCTACCGCTGGTGACTCTAAAGAATGTTCCCTTGCCGCCAACATCAAAGATGCAATCCTTGGCACCCACATTGGTCACTCGGTAGCCAAAGAACGGGTTAATTCCGGTGTCGAAAGAAGCCTGTGGATTAGCGTTGGCATCGCCAACAATTGGTTCCAACAAGATGCTGTCAGCCGCACAAGCCGCTGCTGTTCCCCCTGCATTCGAGCCAGCTGGGCCAGAACTATTACCGCCAAAGATCCCTTGCACGAGGCTCACTGCCCCTGCCACCAGGCTCCAGATAATTGCCACCAAGGCTGCCAGAACTACCAGCGCAATGATGCGGCGGCGAAGATAAACGGACTTGCTGCGCGGAACCGGACCTTTGCCCTGTCTTACTGCTTGGCGGTTTCTTGGATCGTGACGAGAAGAGCTCATAAAAATAGAGTAGCCACGGAAGCAAAGAATGCCCCGATAATCGGGGCATTCTTCGCTAATCCAGGAAAGGAGTGGGCTGGATTATGGGCGACTCGGCTTAACTGGCTTAGTTGGTTTCACCGGAGCCGCCGGCTTTACTGGCGCTGCACCAAGCGCCTCAATGGCAGCGGTGCGAGCGGTAGTTGCTGCAGTACGTGCTGCCTCGAACGCTGTCTTGGCTGCGAGCTTCTGCTCTGCGGTTGATTCAGCGGTAACTGCTGAATCGTAGGTTGCCTTAGCAGCCTTGATCGCAGCGCTGAAAGTCTGACCGATAGCTTTCTTTGCCTGTGCGTAAGTTGTCAAAGCTGGCTTTAGTTCATCCATTGCAGCTTTGTGAGCAGCCTTTAGAACGTCGTATTCCTGCTTTGCGGTTTTGAAAGCGGTTAGTGCGGTCTGGAAGTCGGCCTTGGCTGCCTTATAGGCTTCTATGGCCGCCTTGTCCTTTTTTGCAATCTTTGGCGCTGGCGCCGAAGATGCTGCCGGGGCTGGGGTTTCAGAAGTGATTGGGGCATCTACTGCGTGGGCAGCTGGAACGGCACCAAATGCTAGTGCGATACCAAGGCTTGCTGCTGCGGTAGCTTTACCGATTTTGCTAAACATTGAATTTCCTTCTTTCTATTAGCCAGTAATTGCAATGCTGGCAACCCACTCTGTTAACTTTCTGTCAAAACCCATCGGGGTTTCAATCAAACCGATATCTCAAAGGAAACCTTCATACGATAGAAAAATGCAAACCGCACGAATCCTCATCGTTGATGATGAACCCTCGGTCAGAGACATGCTCGCCGATGCAATTGGTCTTGCTGGGCACTCAGCTGCAACCGCGTGCGATGGTTTTGAAGCTACACAAAAACTAAAAACTGAAGAATACAACCTGCTGATTACAGACATAAACATGCCTCGCATCGATGGATATGAATTGGTAGAACGACTAAGGGCAAATGGTAATCAGATTCCAGTCATCTTTCTAACTGCTAGATCTGAGAAACCCGACATAGCCCGGGGTCTTCGAATCGGGGCGGATGACTATATATCCAAGCCTTTTGGGCTAGAAGAACTCACACTTCGAGTGGCGGCAATTCTCCGCAGAACAATGCCGAGCGAGGCTGCGAGCACAAAATTGACGTGCGGACCGGTAAGCCTAGATTTCGACACCCATCGAGTTTCCGTTTCAGGTAAAGAGGTTGAACTCTCTCCCACCGAATTTCGCCTACTTTCTTACTTGATGGAGAACAAGAACAAGGTGCTAACCAAGCACGCATTACTTGACGAGATTTGGGGAATGGGATTCACAGATACAGCTTCTGTGGTTGACACTTTCATTTCATATCTGCGCAAAAAGATTCATACGAATGATTTCAATGGCATAAAGACTGTTCGCGGAATTGGCTTTCAGATTGTTGATAACTAATGAAAATTAGGAGCAAAGTCGCTGTGGCTACAGCTGGAATCGCAACGGTAAGTTCGTTTGTTGTGGGTGGCGCGGCCCTTGCGGTGAGCTACAACAGTGGCTTGAAGCAGGTCGAAAAGGAATTGGTTGAAATCATCAATGTTGTTGAAAGCAGCCAAGATGATGCAATCACATCAGCACTATTGGCTGTGGGTGGGCGAGAGCTAACTCTTGCCTATGTTGAAGCGGATGGGTCAACGACAGTGCTACAGGACTCAGCCGGGGAACTAAGCGATTCCCACTTACACAAAAGAACCATGGGATTGGCCGATGGAGAAAAACTTATTTTTGCCGCCTCTTCAAAATCAATTTTTGAATCCACCCTCAATTCTCTGATGATGACGATTTGGCTATCGTCGCTGGTTTCTGCACTCGGAGTCGTTATATCATGGCTGACACTAAGAACTGACTTAAAGAATATCAAAGAGCTGACAGTCGATGCTCAGCGGATTGCGGCTGGAAATTTAACTCAGCTCCAAAACCTTAATGGAAGCGAAGAGCTCGAGAATTTATCGGAATCATTGACCCAACTCATTCACCAACTGCAAGCAACAAATCAGCAGATGCAGGAATTTCTAGGTGATGCTTCGCACGAATTGCGTACTCCGCTTACTGTGATTCGAGGCTATCTAGACATGCTACAAACCTCAAAAGATATTTCAAGCGAACAAAGCGAGCGCGCGATCGAGAGAGCTCATAGTGAAGCTGTCCGGATGCAGCAAATAATCTCAGACATACTGCTGCTGGCCGAACTCGGCGAGAAAAGAGAACCTGAATTTGAGCCGATGATTTTTGAAGAAGTCCTAGCGCCTACTCTCAGTCATCTTTCTGCTCAGAATGACGAGAGAGAAGTTGAGCTTATTTCTAACCAACACCGGCCCTTCACAGGCTCCACCGAACTCTTTGAGAGATTCTTTCAAAATGCTTTTTCCAACATCACCAGATACACACCGAGCGATGCCAAGGTGAAAGTGAACATAGTTCAATCTCCCGTGGGTATTGATTTGAACATCGATGACGCGGGCCCCGGAATTGCTGGGCTCGAGTCAGGCGCAGAGATTACAGCCTTTAGAAGATTTGACGAGTCGCGTTCCAGGGCAGTAGGCGGATCAGGACTCGGGCTAAGCATCATGTCGAAGATTGTCGAAAAACACGGCGGTGAAATGCGGCTTTCTCGAAGTAGCCTCGGCGGTTTGAGAATCTCCGTTTTCTTGCCGAACTAAAGCGTCTTGAGCATGCGGGTATTGCCCAGGGTGTTCTGCTTAACACGGGCCAAGTCCAGGAACTCAGCAACACCGTCGTCGTGTGAGCGAACCATCTGCTCGAAAGTTTCTTCATCAACCGGCACATCAGAAATTTCGGCGAAGCCGTGCTTTCCAAAAAACTCAGTCTCAAAGGTCAAGCAGAATACGCGCTTGATTCCAACCGACTGCGCCTTCACCAACAACGCCTCGAGCACCGCGTGACCCACTCCGGTGCCGCGCAAATTTTCGGCGACAACCATTGAGCGAACCTCGGCGAGATCTTCCCAAAACACGTGCAGCGCACCAGCG
>JBEGTF010000041.1:0-6131 GCA_041179545.1 Actinomycetota bacterium
GCCTTCAAGAGATTGTGAATGTGTTTTTCATAATCCAGACGGCCAAGGAAAAGAATCCGAGGAGTTTGATTCGAGGTTTGTGTTGCATTTGCAAACTTTGACGCGTCTATTCCACAGCTGATAGCAAGCACATCAGAAACACCGGCTGCTTGCTCAAGGAGATTAGCGGCACGGCGCGTTGGAGTGGTTATGTAATCAACCTGCTTCAATACTTTTCCGGCGTCTGCCCAAGCCATTTTCATGGCGGTCTTCTCTAGAAATTTAGGAATAATGACTGAATACTTGATCAGGTTCTCGGGCATGATGTGATTGGTCGCTAGAAGCCTGATGCCCAATTCCTTGGCGCTTTTAACCAAGTAGCGCCCCATGATTAGGTGAGATTGAATGTGCACGGCATCTGGCTTGACCTTGCGCAGAATCTCATCGGTTTTGGACTTCAGTGTGAACGGCCACACGTATCGCAAAGTTTTATGTTGCGGGATTCGATAACTCTTGATTCGGTGAACGGTCATCGCCTGCCCGTCATGAATCTCGGTAAAGGCACCGTGAGTGTCGTCGTAGGCCGATGCCACAATGTGAACGTCATGACCATGGCGAGCAAGACCGGCTGCGAGGCGCTCGGCGAATCGAGCCGCACCATTGATGTCTGGCGGGAATGTGTCACAGCCAATCACAATGGTCAATGGCTTATTAGCCACAGATTTTGAAGCAGGGGTCAAGGAAAAGCCTTTTTTAGGGGAATCGGCTGGGATAGCCCAACGCCTAAATTTTACCCTCTGTTTGGGCCCTTGGCCGGCTTAGCTCAGGATGTACCTTCGAAAGAAGGATTACACCGATAACGGCCACCACAGCGCTAAATCCAAACCCAATTATCACCGGCAGGCTGGCCGAAGTGGCTTCACCGAGGATCACGATACCGATGCTGACAGCTACAAGGGGGTCTATGACAGTCAGCCCAGCGATAACGAGGTCTGGGGGGCCAGATGAGTAGGCGTTTTGAACGAACCAGCTACCAAGCGATACAGCCCCGATGAGGGCGATAAGGCAAAGAAAGGTCAACCACTCAAATTCTGACTGATAGATGCGCTGAATGACCACTTTTGCCAGGGTGGCCACAAACCCGTAGAGAACGCCAGCCCCGATCACATAAGTAAGAGCTTTGGCGTGCCGCCCCAGAGTGAAGAAAAGCACGGTGAAAATCACCAAAATCGCCCCAAGAACCCCTAGGACCTCGCGTAGGCGATCATCATTCAAAATAGTCTCATCGGCTACACCAGATGCCATGGCCACGAACGCGGCTATTCCAAAGGTGCAAAGAGACACAGCAACAATCGTGCCTCGGTTTAATTTCGTCTTGGTTACTTTGGCGTTCAAGAGCGAAGTAATAACCAACGCGATTGCCCCGACTGGTTGAACAACGATCAATGGAGCCAAGGAAAGGGCTGCTAACTGCAAAACGATGCCGATGGCCATGAATGCGGTGCCACTTAGCCACTTTGGTTTACTCAGCAAAGCAAACAGTTGCTTGAGCGATAGTGAACCGCGACCAAGTTTGGCACCCTTTTTGGGAGCCTGCTTGCCCTTCTCGACGACAGCGTCATTCTGGAATTGGGCTCCAAACGCCAAAGCGACCGCGGCTAAAACTGCCAACAAAATTGCGAGTGCGCGGGCGTCCACCCCTGGCCCGTAGGAAGCCAAATCACTTGCACCGCTGAACAACATATCCATTCGACTATATCCCCCACACTGCGCGATTTCGGTCAGGCTGGAGAGTAAATTTGCCTAATGACCATCAGACCAATCTGTATCACTGGCGAGCGAGTGCTGCACGAAAAAGCACAAAAAGTCACAACCTTTGACCAAGGACTGCGCACGCTCGTGGCGGACATGTTTGAAACCATGGACAAGGCACCTGGCGTTGGCCTGGCCGCACCGCAGATCGGTGTTGGACTTAGGATTTTCACCTATGACTACGCAGACGATGAAGGCAATGAGCGTCGCGGCGTTATCATAAACCCGCAACTTGAACTCGGCCCGATTGCCGATGAACCGGCAGACGAAGACACAGAGATTGAAGGATGTCTCTCGGTTCCCGGGGAACGCTTTCCTCTAAAGCGCGCCGAAACCGCTGTCGTGACAGGCGTAGACCTAGATCAAAAGCCAATCAGGATTGAAGCAGAAGGTTGGTTCGCGAGAATCTTCCAACACGAATTTGATCACCTGAACGGAATTCTTTACGTTGACCGTTTGGCGGAACCGTGGAAAGAGATAGCTGGCGACATTGTTCTAGACAATGGCTGGGGCAAACCAGGACTCAACTGGTTACCTGGCAAAGATAATTTGGAAGCCTAAAACATTTTGAAGGCTAATTCAAAAACTAGCCACCAAAGAAAAATCTAATCAAAGCCGCAACTAATGCAGATGCGGCAACCATGACTACAAATGGTGCTCTGAGAAAAAGCAGGATTGCCGCAACACCAATGGCTGGGATTCGTGCATCCATCACAATCTCACCACCAGCAGTCAATCCCTGTACTCCTAGCAAGGCCGCCAGAAGTGCAACGGTCAGAAGATTTGCGATTCTCGAAACTGTTGGATTATTCAAGATTGAACTTGGCACCATGAATCCTAGAATCTTCCATGAATACACAGCCAAACTGGCTAAAAGTATTCCTAGCCAAAGTGTCATTTGGCATCACCGCTTTTAGGTGCGAACCAATTGAAAATTCCCACGGCAATTGCGGCCACGCCGGCTAGAAGCACCGGTACCCCTGCCGAAAGAAATGGGGTTGCACTAGTGGCAATAACCAACGCTGCTGCACCTACCGCCAAAGCTTGACGTTCAGCAAGTCGAGGCCAAAGTAATCCAAGGAAAGCCGCGGCGGCGGCGGCATCGAGACCCCACCTTGATGGGTCACCCAATGCATCGCCAAGTATCGCTCCAGCCAAAGTCATGAGATTCCAAAAAACGAAAACAGCGATCCCCGTAAGCCAAAAACCTTTGACCTGATTTGAATGTTCCGCTTGTGATGTTGCTACAGCTGTTGACTCATCAATCGTGAGCATGGCTGGAATAAGTTTTCCGAGACCCACGCGCTTAAGAATCGGTGCAAGACGCACAGCGTAGAAACCGTTCCTAATTCCTAGGAGCCAGGCTGAAATAATTGCCGCCCCGACCCCTGCAGTTGCGAATCCCGCTCCTCCTGCAGCCGCGATGACACCAACGAAAGCAAATTGTGAGCCACCACTGAACATCAACAAACTAAGAACTTGCGTTTGCCAAATGTCTAACCCGGCGGCAACTGACAGAGCACCAAAGGATATGCCGTAAAGGCCGGTGGCTAGGCCAACACCGATGGAGATGGATTTGACTGAGGAATTCTTAGCCATTCTTACCATCCGCAGCATTTACAGCTAAAAATAATTGAGCTCTGGTAGCGAGAGAACATTTCTCGAGAATAGCCTTCATAGCTTGCCGGACTCGGTATTTTGGAGTATCCAGCGCCTTGGCGATTTGATCGTCATCTGAACCGGTTTTGAATTCTGCAAGAACCGCAGATTCCTTTTCGTCTAAAGTCCCCAGTTTCACCAAGATGTCTGGCACATCAAACTCGACTCCTCGTGCTCTAGCCATCAAAGAGCGCAATGATTCAAAATCCAATACATCTTCGCTAACCGCGGCACTTCTGATCGATTTGAGCAATTCCGCAGACGTCGAATCCAATGTGACGAGGTCGGTAGCTCCCGCAGCTATTGCAGCTAAAAGAAGTTCATAGCTGAAATACGGTCCAGTGAGGATGATTGCCGGTACATCACTGTTTGCAGAGTGATAAAGCGGAATTAATTTCTCAACCAAGGCAATTCCATCCATGCCTCGCACTCTGTGATCAATTACTAAAACATCAATGAGTGCCTCCGGAGCACGAAGAAGTGCATCCGCACCTTGTTCTTCTTCAAATACAACCTTGCAGTCATCTTGGGAATCGATCAGCATGCGACGCCCGAAGCGAATGTCAGCATCGGCGTCAATTAGTCCGATTCTTAGAATTTCACTCACGGTTTAGAGGTTCTTTAGTTGGTGCCGGCTAGGGATTTCAAATGTGGAAAAATTGCTGAAACCGTGAAGCCAACACCTGGCACGCGGGTTGCCTCGATGCTTCCGCCATAAAGTGAAGCTCGCTCGCGCATGGCAGTTAGCCCAGCTCCCCTAATTGTTTCGACTAGAGCCTTTGCGTCATCCTCCGCGGTGTATCCCGAGTCCTCAAGTTCAAGAGCTACCTGCGATCTTCTAGAAATTTCAACGCCGTTATCTTTAATAAGAACTTGCATACCTTCGTCAACCCAAGAGAAATCAACCGAAACATCGGTGCCAACCATGCAGTGCTTCTTTACATTTTCGAGAGCGTCAAAAACAATTCGATAAATTGCTAGTCCAGCACCTTCAGCGATTCCAAATCTTGTGCCGCCATGGGAGATTGAAACCCCATAGCCAAATTCACGATAAGTAATTGCGAGGTTTTGAAGTTCATCAATTCCAGGTGGCGCTGCCGAAACACTGTGAGTTTTATTGAGCATATCGAAAAGTCGTCGCAATTCGGTATGTGCCGCTCTTGCGCTTAGACCAACTCTTTCAAGCGAACGAAGAGCCGAGCTTGGATCAGCCTTTGCAGCGTATGTACCACCTTCGGCTTGGGAAATAACAGCAGTTACTTTTTGAATAATCAATTCGTTGATATCGCGGGCTATTTCAAATCGCTCATTCTGTTCTGCAACCTCGAGCGAAAGCTTTGCTTGGGTGTCTGCCGAGAGGGCACGATCGAACTCAGTGCCAACGTAAACCTCATAGGTGATAGCCAAACGCCCGAGCAGCCAAAAAAGAATGTTTCCGGAAATAACCAAGAGGGCCAGAACCACGAAGGCTGTGGTTTTTGAAAGTTCCGTCTGCCAAACAAGTCCATAGACGTCACCGCCGATTGGCAAAGCAAAAGTGTTTGCCCAGGTCACAGCAAGTCCTGAGAAAATCGTGACGGCAAGTGAAATCGAATACCAAAGGCGAGTTGCGAAAGCCGCAGTTAGGAATAGTGCCATGGCAGCGCTCAAACCACCGGCTACCGGAGAAAGCCCAAGAATTATTTCTGCGATTGTGCCAGCCACGGTTAGCAAAATGCTTAGCGCAGGCATTTGGGCCGCGAAAAGGATTGAACTAGCAAGAATTCCGGCAACAATAAGCGCCGGATAACCCTGGACGAGAAGATCCATTCCGCCAAAGAAAAGCAATGCGAAAGCGCCAAGAATAAAGGAGGAGAGCCATTTGTGGTCTTGGATCCAACGTATCAACGTGGCCTCCAGATCATCGAAAAAGAGTGGCTCCCCGGCTTGGACTCGAACCAAGAACCTATCGGTTAACAGCCGATTGCTCTGCCAATTGAGCTACCGAGGAATGTTGATTTAGCAACTGGACTACATTACCAAACATTTGAGCCCAAACTGGCTCAGGGTCGCTTTTATTGACCTATCTTGGGTCTTTAGTAGCCCAGATCCGGGTCCACTTGGCCGACCCAGCCGGTTCCAGACGCATACGCTCGGACATTTTCCTTGATTCGCTCTGAAAATAGCCTGACTACTTGTTTCCGAGTATCTGCCGAATGCGGTGTGATGATGATGTTTTTTGCTGACCAGAGCGCGTGACCGTCCGGAAGTGGTTCAGGCTCTGTAACATCAACCGCCGCGCCAGCGATTCTTTCTGCGTTGAGAGCCTCTACTAGGTCATCGGTATTGACCACCGGACCCCTGGCAATGTTGACCAAGTAAGCAGTTGGCTTCATTAGGTCAAACTTCCTTAAATCGAAAACATGCTGAGTCTCCGGGGTTAAGGCCGTGGCCAAAATTACCAGGTCGATGTGCGGTAGCTGCGTTTCCAATTCCGAGAAGCCCACCACCTTTGTTGCGCCTGCCATTTGAATTGGACGCTTTCGAACAACTGTCACGTTTGCCCTAAATGGAGCAAGGAGCTTGAGTAGTTCCTCGGTTATGCCACCGCCGCCAAGAATAAGAACGCTGCTGTCATACAGCGAATCGGCAAACTGTCTACCCCAGGTCTGAGATCTAACTCGTTCAGGAATAATCCTCAT
>JBEGTF010000042.1:0-5898 GCA_041179545.1 Actinomycetota bacterium
CGACCTACGTGGTCCAAAGATCATCATCCAGAAGTACAAGAACAAGACCGGTTACAAGAAGCGCCAGGGTTTCCGTGCGGAACTAACTCGCGTTCAGGTCAAAGAGATTAAGTAAAGGACTGACTCAAAATGGCTTCCAAAAAAGGTGTTAGTTCCACCCGTAACGGCCGCGACTCAAACGCACAGCGCCTAGGTGTCAAGCGTTACGCAGGTCAAGAAGTAAACGCAGGTGAGATCATCGTTCGTCAGCGCGGCACTCACTTTCACCCCGGTGCAAACATTGGCAAGGGCAAGGACGACACCTTGTTCGCGCTTGCAGCCGGCAAGGTTGAGTTTGGCACCAAGGGTGGCCGTCGCGTTGTAAACATCGTTGAGGCCGCGTAAGGTTCAAGCAATTTTTTCGGGAGGCGAGCCTTTGGCTCGCCTTTCCTATTTCTGAAGCAAGTCCAATAACGAAAAACTAAGAAACTAGAAGAGGAGGGGAACATGATTCAATTTGTTGATCAAGTCACTCTTCACGTGCGCGCCGGTGACGGTGGTGACGGCTGTGTTTCTGTTCACCGTGAAAAATTTAAGCCACTCGGTGGTCCTGATGGTGCCGATGGTGGCAAGGGTGGTAGCGTTTCGCTAATTTCCGATCCAAACGTCACAACACTTTTGGATTTCCACTTTCATCCTCACCGTCAAGGCGGCGACGGCGGCGACGGTGCCGGGGATTACCGAAATGGTTTTCATGGGGAGAGCGTTCAACTTCCAGTTCCGGTTGGCACAGTTGTTAAAGACTCCAGCGGTAAATTCATCGCCGACCTAGATGAACCAGGCATGGAACTCGTTATCGCCGAAGGCGGAATGGGTGGCCTTGGTAATGCTGCTCTGTCCAGCACCAAGCGAAAGGCCCCAGGCTTTGCGTTGTTTGGTGTACCTGGATGGCGCGGCGACATAATCCTTGAACTAAAAACTGTTGCCGATGTAGCGCTTGTTGGATATCCATCAGCTGGAAAATCATCATTGATTGCAGCGCTGAGTGCTGCTCGCCCAAAGATTGCTGACTATCCGTTTACAACGTTGCACCCAAATCTTGGTGTAGTTCAGGCAGGCGACACTCGATTCACCATAGCCGATGTACCAGGACTCATCGAGGGTGCCAGCGAAGGTAAAGGGCTTGGACTTGAGTTCTTGCGTCACGTTGAGCGATGCGCTGCTCTATTGCACGTTATTGATTGCGCGACTCTTGAGCCAAACCGTGATCCGATCACGGATCTTGAAAAGATCCTCAAGGAACTCGACGCTTACGAAGTTCCTGAGGGTCAGATCCCACTAACGCAGCGTCCTCAGCTGATCGCACTAAACAAGGCAGACGTACCAGATGCACTCGAGTTGGCGGAATTTATCAAACCTGATCTTGAAGCTCGTGGCTATCGGGTGTTTGTGATCTCTGCAATTAGTCATTCAGGGCTTCGTGAACTTAACTTTGCTCTGGCGCAGTTGGTTGAAGACGCCCGCAAGGCTAAAGAAACCGAGCCAATCAAGCCTCGCATTCAATTGATGCAGCAGAAGCGTGATGAAAACAAGTTTGAGATAAAGAAGGAGCACGTTGGTGATGAAGACATCTTCCGCGTGCTTGGTGTGAAACCTGAGCGATGGGTACAGCAGACAAACTTTGCAAACGAAGAGGCGGTGGGATACCTCGCTGATCGCCTTGCCAAGATTGGCCTAGAAGATCAGTTATTTAAGGCCGGAGCACAAGCGGGCTCGACCGTTGTTATTGGACCAGGACAAGGCATCATCTTTGATTGGGAACCAACCATCACCTCGGCAGGTGAGCTTATCGCTGGTCCACGCGGCACAGATGCCCGTATGGATATGCGAGAGCGCCGCACAACAAAAGAGCGCCGCGCAAGCTATAAAGAACGTATGGATGCTAAAGCTGCACTGCGTGAAGAAATGGCAAAAGAGGGTAAGGCCGGAATCTGGTCTACACCTGAGGATTTCGAAAAGGAACTGTAAGTGACTCTTAGAGACAGAAGCGAATTGGCAACTGCCAAGCGAGTCGTCGTTAAGGTTGGCTCGTCATCGATTAGTGGCGTAAACGAGAGCAAGATAGAACAACTGGTTGATGCGCTTGCAAAGGCCCACGCTTCGGGTGTTGAAGTGATTTTAGTTTCATCGGGAGCGATTGCGACCGGAATGCCTCTACTTGGAATTGAAGCAAAGCCAGATGATCTAGCCACCTCTCAAGCGCTAGCGTCTGTTGGGCAGAGTCGCTTAATTTCTCGATACCAGCAGAGCCTAGAACGCTTCGGAATAGTTGCAGGTCAAGTTTTACTGACCTCTGGTGATCTAGAAGCTGCTGAGACTCGCGAGAACGCAAAGCGCGCAATGGACAAACTCGTCTCTTTGAGAGTGCTTCCTATCGTGAATGAAAACGACACCGTAGCAACCCAAGAAATTCGCTTCGGCGATAACGACCGCCTGGCAGCTCTCGTGGCGGTTTTGGTTGAGGCTGACGCGCTGGTGTTGCTAAGCGATGTAGATGCCCTCTATGACATGCCGCCAACCAAGCCTGGTGCCAAGAGAATTAGCGTTGTGAAGTTTGGCGAAGATCTGGTTGATATAGAAATTGGTGGCAGCAGCACGAACGTTGGTACCGGCGGAGCTGTTACCAAAGTTTCAGCCGCCAAAATCGCAACCGAATCTGGAGTTGCAGTATTGCTTACCAGCACAGATCAAGTTTCGCTCGCTCTGGATGGAGCCGAGGTCGGCACTTGGTTCGAAGCGGCTACAAAGTAATCGTCGAAGATACGGCCAAAAACTAGAAGGCAAAAATGACAACAGCAATCGACAAAATCAGATTAGCCAAGGCGGCTGCTGGTTCACTTGCTCAAGCCCCAACCGCAAAGAAAAACGAAGCTCTAAATCAGATTTCACTTTTGTTGAATGCACGCGCTGATGAAATCATTGCCGCAAACGACATCGATCTAGCAAACGGCCAGGCTGAGTCGATGACTGAAAGTCTTCAAGATCGACTTCGTTTGAACCACGACCGTATTGGAGCCATTGCGGACGCTGTATTAAAAATCATTAGCTTGCCAGACCCAATCGGCGACGTCATTCGCGGCATGTCTTTGCCAAACGCTTTGAAGCTTACGCAGGTTCGAGTTCCATTAGGTCTCATCGGTGTCATCTACGAAGCAAGACCAAACGTGACAATCGACATTGCCGTGCTGGCAATCAAAAGCGGTAACGCGGTTGTTTTACGCGGGGGAAGAGCTGCGGAAAACACTAATCGTGTATTGGTGAAATTACTTCAAGATGCACTGGCAATTTCAGGAATCGATGCAGCTGCGGTGCAGACAGTTGATGAGTTTGGCCGCGATGGTGGAACCGTCATGATGCAGGCTGTGGGACTGATTGATGTTCTTATTCCACGCGGAGGAGCGGGGTTAATTCAACAGGTTGTTCAAGAAGCCAAGGTGCCTGTTATTCAAACCGGCGACGGCGTTGTACATATCTACATCGATGAGACCGCCCGTTTGGATTGGTCTGTAGATATCGTGCACAACGCCAAGGTTCAACGGCCAAGTGTTTGCAATGCTGCCGAGACATTACTGATTCATGAGTCAGTCGTGCAGCGAATCCTTCCAGCCGTACTCGACAAGCTTGCCGAGTCAGGAGTTACCATTCATGGCGATGAAATTACTCAGGCCAACTTCTTTGCCGCATTGCCGGCAACAGAGGAAGATTGGTCCACCGAGTACCACGATTTGGATATCTCGGTGAAGGTGGTTAAGTCACTTGACGAAGCGCTTGAGCACATTGCCAAGTACTCAACCAAGCACACTGAATCGATCATCACTGAAAACGTGGAAAACGCCGAACGATTCCTGGCCGAGGTAGATGCCTCAACGGTTATGGTGAACGCTTCTACCCGGTTCACCGATGGTGGGGAATTTGGATTTGGTGCAGAGGTAGGTATTTCCACTCAAAAGCTACACGCTCGCGGCCCAATGGGGTTGCCCGAGTTGACTACCACCAAGTGGTTGGTTCGCGGTTCTGGGCAAGTAAGGGCCTAATTAGCCAAAACCGGGACCTGCCTAGGTTATTCTGGAACTAGTTCTTAGGAGAAATAATGAACGTAATTCTTGCTTCAGCGGCCGAAGGCGAGCACGAGGCATTCGTGACTTTGCCGTTCCCATCGGTGTTCTTTGGTGTAATCGCCATGGCAGTGTTTATTCTGTTGGGTGCGATTACCTGGTCTTACCGCGACGTGGCTAACCGTCACGAGCACAAGGTAGACGACTCTAAGGCGCACCACTAGGAGTTACCTAGGGCTTTTCTCGCATGAGCAAGATTCGTCTCGGCGTGATGGGTGGAACCTTTGACCCAATCCACTATGGCCACCTAGTCGCTGCAAGCGAAGCCGCTTCTGCTTTTGGCCTAGACAAAGTTCTATTTGTGCCGACCGGCGAACCGTGGCAAAAGCAGACCATCACCGATGCTGATCACCGTCTAGCAATGACCAAACTTGCGATTGCTGGAAATTCGCTTTTTGAAATAAGCACCGTGGATGTTCTCCGCGCAGGGCCAACATACACAATAGATACTCTGCGAGAAATTCATGAGTCAAACCCTGAAGCAGATCTTTATTTCATCACGGGAGCAGACTCGATTGCTCAGATCGACAGCTGGAAAGATTCCAGTCAGATTTGGCCTTTGGCCCACTTTGTTGGCGTAACCCGCCCAGGTCATTCGCTGGAAGTACCAAAATCGGCCGCCGGTGACGTTTCTTTACTTGAAATTCCGGCTTTGGCTATTTCTTCAACCGATATTCGTGCCAGAGTTGAGTCTGGTAAACCAATCGACTATCTTCTTCCGGATTCGGTAATCGATTACATTCACGCAAATAATCTTTATCAGGGGACCAAATGACCGAGGGGCAGTTTAACTTTCCGCCGCTCACTAAGGCTCAATTAGTGCAGATGGGACGTCTTGTAGACGAGTCAGACGAAGCAGAAGTTTCAACTGAGGTCACCAACGTTCAGGTTTCAACTTTTTCTGTGTCACAAATTGCTACAACGGGTGTGGTGAATCCTTACGCGCCAAAGCTAGGCTCTCCAACCAAGCCGGCAGATGCTGCCCCAAGCCCAAGCAAACCTATCGTTAGCGAATCAGTAGTTGTTGAGCCCGTTGAGGAAGCAGCCGTTTCCGTACCTGCGTATGAGCCGGTGCTTGGTGAAGCCGAAGAGCCAATTACCGGCGCAGTTCAGATGTTTGATGTTTCACCGAATCTGAATATTGAACCCCAGACGGCTTCGATCATCATCGATAATTTTGAACCGCTTGATGCTATTTCTATTGCCATCTCAGAAACAGGCGAACTGTTGAAGACGGGTTCAATTGAATTGCCAAATCTTTCAACCAATACCGGTGAAATTGCAACTATTTTGGATGCCGCTCAGGTTGACGAAGCAATTGCTGCGGACAGTATCAATGGCTATGTTTCAACCATCGCTCCGCTTCGAGCGAGTGGCGTTGTTAACACCGCCGGAAAAATAGGAATTATGCCAACAAGGAATGCAAGAGGCCAGAGCGCCGGATTTGCAGTCCTAACCCTCTCTCTTCTTATGATTGCCGTGGGCAGTCTGGTCTTAGCAGCGTTTATGCTTGGATTCTTGAAGTAAACCTAAGGATCTAAGTGACCGCAACTCAAAAAGCTATTCAGGTAGCAAACATTGCCGCTTCAGCTGCAGCAGACAAGCTAGCCGAAAACATCATTGCCTTGGATGTAACAGATCCAATGCCACTGACAGATGTATTCCTTTTGGCCTCCGGCAGAAACGAGCGTCAGGTTGCTTCAATTGCTGATGAAATCGAGTTCAAGTTGCTCGAGGCCGGCGT
>JBEGTF010000043.1:0-9877 GCA_041179545.1 Actinomycetota bacterium
TAACCATCGACGAAGAAGGTCAGGCCCGAACCGCTGACACTAAGTTTGCAATCGCCGAGCGTCTAATCAACGACCTAACAAAAAACTGGGGCATGCGTTTGGTTGACATCACTGTTGACACCTTAACCTTTCCAATTGCAACCGGCCAAGACGAAACTCGCCGCGATGGCATCGAAACCATCGAAGCAATTCGCAGGCTCAACGAAGCCTTCCCGGGTGTTCAGACAACACTCGGTATTTCAAATATTTCATTTGGATTGAGTCCGGCCGCAAGACATGTTTTGAATTCAGTTTTCCTTCACGAGTGTGTTCAAGTGGGCTTAACCTCTGCCATCGTGCACGCGGCGCGCATCATGCCGTTAAATCAGATTCCAGCTGACCAGTTGAACGCAGCTCTTGATCTGATTTACGATCGCAGGACTTATGACGCAGATGGAAATGTCTCGTTTGATCCATTGACCAAGTTTCTAGACGTGTTCAGCGGAGTTGACTCTGCTGCTACGCGTCAATCTCGAGCTGATGAGCTGGCGCTGATGCCAATCGAGCAGCGACTCGAGCGAAGAATTATTGATGGTGAAAAGAAGGGGCTCGAGCCTGACCTCGATGAGGCAATGGCGGCCGGTTACAAGGCTCTAGCTATCATCAACGACTTCCTGCTCAAGGGAATGCAGGTAGTCGGCGAACTTTTCGGCAAGGGTGAGATGCAGTTGCCGTTCGTGCTTCAATCCGCAGAGGTCATGAAGACCGCCGTGGCGCATCTTGAGCCGCACATTGAAAAAACCGATGACAGTGGCAAGGGACGCATTCTTCTTGCAACCGTTCGAGGCGATGTTCACGATATTGGCAAGAACTTAGTAGATATTATTTTGAGCAACAACGGCTTCGAAACGGTAAACATCGGAATTAAGCAGCCAATCAATGAGATTCTCCGTGCGGCAGAAGAAAACGATGTAGACGTAATCGGCATGAGTGGATTGCTTGTCAAATCAACCCAGATCATGCGCGAGAATCTCGAAGAGATGAACCAGCGCGGCGTTGCCGAAAGGTGGCCGGTGATTCTTGGGGGAGCCGCACTAACGAGAAGCTTTGTTGAACAAGACCTTGCCGAAATGTTCGATGGTGAGGTTCGCTATGCGAAAGACGCCTTCGAAGGATTGAAGCTTATGGATGCGCTGGTGAAAATTAAGCGCGGCGACACTTCAGTCAAACTTCCGGAATTGAAAAAGCGTCTCGTGCCTCAAAAAAACCTTCTTGTGCGCACTGAACCAGACTTGATGCCTGACCGTTCAGACGTGGCCACTGATAACGACATCCCTAACCCACCATTCTGGGGCATGAGGGTCGTGAAGGGCATCCCTCTGCGCGACTACGCTTCGTTCCTCGATGAGCGCGCGACCTTTATGGGGCAATGGGGGCTAAAGCCTTCCAGAGCTGAAGATGGTGCCAGCTATGAAGAGTTGGTTGAAACAGAAGGTCGCCCTCGACTTCGTGCCTGGCTTGACAAAGTTCAAACTGATGGACTTCTGGAAGCTGCGGTTGTCTATGGCTATTTCCCGGCTGTTTCCGACGGTGATGATTTAGTTATTCTTCATCACGGTTCAGAAGGAGCAACCGATGGCGGTTCTGGCGGAACACCAGGTACCGAGCGCATGCGTTTTAAGTTCCCGCGCCAGGCTCGTGATCGCCACCTGTGCTTGAGTGACTTCGTTGCGTCAAAGGAATCGGGCAAGGTGGATGTTGTACCGTTCCAGCTGGTGACCATGGGTAATAAAGTTTCGGAAGCAGCGAATGTTTTGTACGCAGCCAACGAATACCGCGAATACCTAGAACTGCACGGACTTTCAGTACAACTGACTGAAGCCTTGGCCGAGTTCTGGCACTCAAGAATTAGAGAGGACCTTGGATTCTCCGCTGAAGACCCTAAAGAAATCGAAGGGCTCTTCAAATTGGATTATCGAGGTGCACGTTATTCATTTGGCTACCCGGCCTGCCCCGAGCTCGAAGATCGCATTAAATTGATTGACCTACTGAAGCCTGAACTTATCGGTGTCACCCTGTCTGAAGAGCTTCAATTACACCCAGAGCAATCTACCGATGCCATGGTGCTGCACCACCCAGAGGCAAAATACTTCTCTGTATAGAGATACGCAGAAAAGGTAAAAGCATGGCTTTGAAATCAGCTGAACTTGCGAAGCTGGCGCTTGAAAGATCCAAGGCGCACACTCTAGAAGTTCTAGATACCGTCACTAGATATTGGTCATACCCAAGCAAAAACCCAAATGCCAAAGTAATTATTTTCATTCATGGTTATCGCGGCAATCACCATGGGCTAGAGGCCATTGCTGGAGCACTCGAGGATTTCAACGTGGTAATCCCAGACCTTCCCGGATTTGGTGAATCAACTCCATTCGCAGGAGAGCACTCCATTGATCGATATGCAGAGTGGCTTAGTGCATTTATCGGCAAACTCTCACCAAAAAAGAAGCCGATTTTATTGGGTCATAGCTTTGGCAGCATTGTTTGTTCGGCATTTGCAAGCAATTCGGATTCAATCGAGCTTCTGATTCTAGAAAATCCAGTCTCGGCTCCTGCCCTAAAGGGACCAAACGCCCCGGTAACAAAGATTGCCCAGGCTTTCTTCAAGATCGCCGAGAGGCTGCCACTCAGCAAAGGGGAGTGGCTGCTTAAGTCATGGCCTATGGTCCGCGGTATGAGCATAATCATGACCAAATCTTGGAACCGTGAGTTACGAAAATGGGTGCATGCCCAACACGATGCAAACTTCAACGATTTTGCCAACCGTCGAGTGGCAATTGAAGGGTATCGGGCGTCAATCTCTCACAACGTTGGCGATTACGCGGATCTCTTCAAAGTACCAACCTTGCTTATCATCGGAAGTCGCGACGACATAACTTCGCCGAAACAGCAGTTTCAAATGGCTGCAAAAATACCAACACCTCACGCCATTAGTCAGCACATGGGGGTGGGCCACTTGACCCATTACGAGACTCCAAGTGAGGTTGCCGATGACATTCGTCATTTTGTCGCTCAGCATGAAGACAGCGCACGATGATCAAGGATTTGTACTTTGACTGTCGCTACATTCGTGTCGATCATCACGATGGGATTAGTCGTTTTTCTGCTGGACTTTTTACTGCACTTGTAAAATTGGTAGATGTAACCGCAGTAATTTCTGATTTACGCCAACTCGACAAGCTACCCACTGGCACCAAGTTCGTCAAGGTCAGCTCACCAACATCGATTATTGAACCTTTGGTTGCCCTACAACTAAACAGGGTCGGTGCAAAAGTGGTTTTTTCACCGATGCAAACCATCGGGTCATTTGGTAGAAAATTCAAATTAGTGCTCACGGTGCACGATTTGATCTACTACCGCCACCTTGCTCCGCCGCCGGGTTTCGCCTTGCCAATTCGAGTTCTATGGCGCCTGTACCACTTGGTCTTCTGGCCACAGCGATTATTGCTAAACAGGTCGGATGCCGTTGCAACAGTCTCTGAGACAACAAAAGAGTTGATAGCGAAACATAACCTGACCAAGCGACCGGTACGAGTTGTTTATAACGCTGCCGAAGATGAATCCAAAATCAAGATCCCTACTGCCAGACCAACCAGCGCTCAACGCTTGGTTTACATGGGTAGCTTCATGGACTATAAGAATGTAGAAGTTCTGATCAAAGGCATGGCAGAACTAGCTGGTTTTGAATTGCATCTGCTAAGCCGCATTTCCTCAGAGCGCCAGATAGAGCTTGAGTCTTTGGTTCCTAATGGGGCAACCGTGGTTTTTCACAATGGCGTCACCGATCACGAGTATCAAGAACTCTTAACTGGGGCGGTTGCTCTTGTCAGCGGGTCTCAAGATGAAGGATTTGGCATTCCATTGGTCGAAGCCATGAATCGCGGCGTTCCGATTGTGGTGTCGGATATTGAAATTTTTCGTGAAATTGGCGGTGAAGCTGGAATCTACTTTAATCAGAATGACCCAAAGTCATTTGCTGCTGCAGTGATGTCTATTAGTGAAGACCGCGCCTGGCTACAAAGGTCAATCGCCGGGCAAAAACAAGCCCTCAAATTTAGCTGGACTAAGTCAGCCCAGGCTCTACTGGAGACGCTAAAGCAAATCTGAGTGCAGCGTCCTAGGTTCGTATCGCTCGATGCGCCAACCTGATTCATCATGGACAAAAACACTCATCGATGCATTGCCGAGTCGCTCACCATCTCTAGGAAACTCTCCGATACTTACGATCCTAAGCAGAATGCGAATTAGCGCGCCATGGGAGACTGCAAGCACTTTTTGCCCTCGATACTTGTTGGCCAAAGTTTCCAGCAGTAAATTTGCTCGCGCTTCAAGGTCGGCAAGACTTTCTCCGCCAGGAACAACATTTGTATCTGCATACTTGGCTCGCCATTCTTCATGCGTCATTCCTTCGGCTTCACCAAAAGAGCGCTCTAGAAGAAGAGGCTCAATCAAAGCTTCGGCAAATCCGTTGACTTCAGCAACTATCTCGGCTGTTGCTCTTGCCCTAGATAGCGGGGAAGTCAGAATCAAATCCCATTCGTTTGGGTCAATAACCTCTGCTGCGTCTCGAGCCTGGGCTATCCCAGTTTCGTTCAGAGGAATGTCAGTTACCCCTTGAAGACGGAAATCTATGTTCCAGTCGGTTTGGCCATGACGCAGAATTCCGATGGTGGTCTTAGTCAACTAGAAGCCTTTCCAAAACAAGCGAAGTATTCGCTTCGATTTTTGCTGTAGCCAATTCATCGGCTTTCGTGGCGCCAATATTGACGATCACGATTGGCTTGTTTGATCTCGCAGCTCGGCGAGCAAATCGCAAGCCAGAATTTACGGAAAGGGAAGTGCCGGCCACCAATAATGCGTCAGCTTCATCCAAACGCCTCATAGCCAGCTCGACAACCTGAGCAGGCACCGACTCTCCAAAAAAGACCACATCCGGCTTCAAGACACCACCACAGTTTTCGCAGCTTGGAATTCGGAAATCGGCTGCGGCTTCTACCTCCGCGTCTCCATCGGGTGTGAATTCAAAATCTGCGGTGCGATCCACATTTGGATTTAGGTCGCTCAACAGTAAATCCATTTCAGTACGTTCCATGACAACCTGGCATTTCACGCAGCGCACGCGATCCAAGCGCCCATGCAAATCAATTACTTGCTTGGAACCTGCCTTTTGGTGAAGCTGGTCTACGTTTTGAGTGATTATTTGAAAAACTTTCTGCGATGCCTCTGCTTGAGCAATCGCGAAATGGCCTTGGTTGGGCTGAGCTTCGGCAATTCGATTCCAACCGATAAAACTTCTAGCCCAGTATCGAATCTGCGCTTCCTTTGATCCCATAAAGGTGTCGTAGGTCATCGGGTGCCGGGCAACGCGGCCGGCTCCGCGATAATCAGGGATTCCTGAGTCGGTGCTTATGCCAGCTCCGGTGAGGGCGAGTACACGCATGCCGGTAAGTTTTTCGCGCGCAAAATCAACGCCATAAAGGGCGGCTGCGCTTAGTGTCTCTCTCTCCGACATCATTCACAGTCTAGTTTTCGAAACAGAATTCCAGCACCGATGGCGATTGCCGTTAAATTGAAAAACCCTGGTCGTGGAGGACCAGGGTTTAGTGTCCGAAAGGGGACTTGAACCCCTACCCTCGTAAGAGGACTAACACCTCAAGCTAGCGCGTCTGCCATTCCGCCACCCGGACAGGTAACAAAGAATGCCGAGGTACTAGCCTCACGACATCTTTCGGGGTAGTTTAGGGCTATGGCTCAAGACGCACGTATCGCACTGCAGCAATTCATCGCTTCTTTGGAGCGACACTTTGAAGCAATTGCGTCGAGACGAGGATCAGAAGATCCAGCAGTCGAGCAAGCATATTTCCAAGTTGAAGATGCCTTTCTCAATTACGAAGAGGCCTTGAACGAGAAGTTCGAAGAGTATCTGCCAATCTCCTTGGCAGAGGATGACAACGATTGACCCCATTTGATGCGGTAATCCTTGGAATCGTCCAGGGATTAACCGAGTTTTTGCCGATTTCATCAAGCGCGCACGTGCAAATTGCTCAGCAGCTTCTTGGTCTTTCTTCAATGCCAAAGCCCCAACTGACCGCTTTCATCGCGACTATTCAGCTCGGCACGGAAGCCGCAGTGCTGATTTATTTTTGGAAAGACATCGTTCGAATCATTAGGGCTTTCCTCGGTTACTTTTTTTCTAAAGAAACGCAGAGTGCAGAGGTTCAAAGAGACGCAAAACTAGGCTGGCTAATCATCATCGGTTCAATGCCGGTAGTAGTTATTGGATTGATTTTTAAAGATGCAATTGAGAATCAATTGCGCAGCCTTTGGGTGATCGCCATAAGTTTGATTACTTTTGGAATCATCCTTGGAATTGCTGATCGAGTAGGAAAGCGCCAAAAATCAATTGAGCAGCTGACCACTAAACACGGAATACTATTTGGCCTAGGCCAGGCCCTCGCGGTAATCCCTGGAGTCTCACGATCGGGTGGCACAATTTCAGTTGGCCTGTTTCTTGGCTACAGTCGCCAAGCTGCGGCTAGATACAGTTTCTTACTTGCTATTCCCGCTGTAATTGCCAGCGGCTTTTATGAATTTGCAACCAGTTACCAATATTTAAATTCAAGTGAGCTTGTCGCGACGATTGTGGCAACCATTGTTTCTTTTATCGTGGGGTTCTCGGTTATCGTGGGGCTCTTGCGCTACCTAAGCAGAGGATCGTTTTTACCGTTTGTGATTTGGCGAATTGGTGTTGGAGCAGCACTCTTAATTCTGCTAACAACCAATCAGCTTGTGGCCTGATCGCCTTTAGCCTCATCAGGCTTGTCGTCTGATTTTTCGTCACTCGCTCTCAGGAACTTCTCGAATTCCATGGCCAGTGCGTCTCCACTTGCTGCGGGAGATTCAACTTCATCGCGAGTCTTTTCCAACTGCTCGATGTACCCCGCCATGTCGTCGTCACCCTCGGCAACTTCATCAATTCCACGTTCCCAATTGAAGGCCTCATCGGCCAGTGTTCCGTGGTCAAACAGCACGCCAAGATATTTTTCAACCTCAATCAAAAGAGCAAGGGTTGCCTTCGGCGAGGGCGTGTTGTGCACGTAATGCGGCACAGAAGCCCAAAGCGCGACACTTGGGATTCCAGCTTTTTCAAGCGCAATGCCAAGAACACTCAAAATACCCACTGGGCCCTCGTAGTGACTGCGCTCGATGTTCAATTCGGCGCGAGCTCTTTCATTTTGACTCGTTGCCATAACACCGATGGGGCGAGTGTGCGGCACGTCAGCAAGCATGGCGCCCAAGAAAAGCACCGAATCTATTTCACGATCTTCAATCATTTCCATCACTTCGGTAGTGAAAGATTGCCAACGTCTTGAAGGTTCAACACCAAGCAGGACGTGGATTCTGCCGAGCGATGGATTCTCGGCCAAGAGCTCCACCGAGGGTGCGCATAGGTCTGTACTTGGCCAGTTGATTTGGCGATTCCCATCGGTGTCGTAAGAGACAGACGGGCGAGTGAACTGGAAATCGTAATAATCTTCCGGATCTACCGTTCCGATTACATCAGCGTTTAGCCGCTCACAGATAAATTTGGCGGCTCCGCTTGCAGACTCGGCTGCATCGTTCCAACCCTCAAAGGCCACAATGAGGGTTCGGCCGGCAAATAAGTTCACAATTTCCTATGGTTTTGAGCGTTATTTCTACTTAAAACCCTAAGGCAAACCAGCCAAGGTAAAATCGAGTCATTATGTTTGGAAAAAAGCTTCCCGCTGCGGTCCTATGGGACATGGATGGAACGCTTGTCGATTCCGAACACTATTGGCTGGCCAGCGAAAAGTCGCTTGCAGAGGCGCACGATGCAAGCTGGACAGAGCAAGATGGTCATGACCTAATCGGAAATAGCCTCTACGAATCTTCTCGAATCATCAAGGCAAAAATCGGCAGCAGCATGGACACCGAGGCGATTGTGCAGCACTTGACCGATTCAGTAGTCGCCAAATTGGCCGTCGAGATTCCGTGGCGCCCGGGCGCTAAAGAATTACTTAGGGAGCTAAAGCGAAAAAGGATCAAGACCGCCCTGGTCACAATGTCGCTACATCGCATGGCCGAGGAAGTTGTCCGAAGAATTCCGTTTGACGCGTTTGACGTGATTATTGGCGGCGATGATGTCAACAGAGGAAAGCCATTTCCAGATCCATACCTAAAGGCTGCCGAGGCGCTGGGCGTTCGCCCTCAAGATTGCGTTGCATTTGAAGATTCCAACACCGGTTTACGATCGGCGGAAGCAGCCGGAACAAAAGCGGTTGGTATTCCTAATTTTGTTGAAATACCGATGATCCCCGGACGCATTCTCTGGCCGACTCTTGATGGAGTTCGGGTAAAGGATCTTCAGAAACTTTTTAGTTAGGAATAAATGAATCAGCCGATCTCCAAGGCAAAATTGCCAACCGGACCTTTTAGAGAGGGTGACCGAGTTCAATTAACCGGCCCAAAGGGCAGATTGAACACAATCACACTTCGTGCCGGTGAAAAATTCGGGACCCACCGTGGTGACCTGCTGCACGATGAAATAATCGGTAAGCCTGAAGGCTCTGTGGTCGTCAATCAAACGGGGATTGAATACCTAGCTTTCAGGCCTTTGCTAAGTGACTTCGTGCTCTCGATGCCCCGCGGTGCTGCAATTATCTATCCAAAAGATTCGGCTCAAATTGTTGTGATGGGCGACATCTTCCCGGGTGCACGCGTTGTTGAAGCAGGAGTTGGCTCTGGCGGACTAAGCATGTATTTACTTCGCGCCATCGGCGACCATGGAACGCTTGATTCATTTGAGCGTCGTGAAGAATTTGCGGATATCGCAAAAGCCAATGTGGCAACCAACTTAGGAATTGTTCCTTCGAGCTGGAACATCCACATTGGTGACCTACAAGAACAATTGCCACTCAAGAAACAAAACGGCACCGTCGACAGAATCGTTCTGGACATGCTTGCTCCATGGGAGTGTGTCGAGGAATGCGCAGCCGCACTCGTACCAGGTGGATTGATCGTTGGTTATGTTGCCACCGTGACACAACTTTCTCGGTTTGCCGAAGCGTTGAAAAATAGCGGACACTTTAACGAGCCAGAAGCTTTTGAGTCAATGACCCGGGGCTGGCACTTGCAAGGTTTGGCAGTTCGACCGGAACACCGAATGATTGGCCACACGGGATTTCTAATTACCGCCCGCAGAATGGCACCGGGCAGTGCTGCACCGAACTTCAAAACCAAAAATAAGCCCGAGTTTTCTGATGAAGATCTTTCTGCCTGGAATCCTGAGCACATGGGGGAACGGAAAGTTTCCGATAAGAAGTTGAGAAAAACCATTAGAAGTGCCGAAGCGGCAGCCGACGCGCGACTCGATCAGAACTAAACAAAAAAATTCACCGGAAGAAATTCTCCAAAACAACGGAAAGCAAACAATGCGTAAAGTCATCACAGTGATTACAGCGGCAGCCCTAGTCTTCACAATCTCAGCGTGTGCCACAGAATCTGCGACAAATGATCGAAGTAATTCAAGCTCAGATACGCTTGCTGGTATGACGAGAGCAACTGGTGAAGCACAGTCGGCAACACCGGGGTACCCGCTGGTGACTCTCGATGAAAACGGCGCACCTTCTATTACTCCAGTGGCTGGCGAAGCGCCTGCTGAATTCGGTGTTGCGACCCTAATCAAGGGAGCAGGGGCAGTTGTTGGAGCAACCGACATCGTGACTGTTCATTACGCCGGATACCTTTGGGACGGCACCCCTTTTGACTCTTCATGGGTAGGTGGGCAACCCTTGCAGTTCTCGCTTGAACAAGTTGTTCC
>JBEGTF010000044.1:0-5658 GCA_041179545.1 Actinomycetota bacterium
GCAATGTAGGTAGTAAGCGTCGCCGCGATTGCGGTGAACTTCACAAATCTGATCAATGCGCTGTTCACGAGACCGACGACAGCGGCAACTACCGCCATGGTCACAAGGCCCATCACGATTGCGGTCATCGGTGCTTCGTCATTTATAAAGAAGGATGCAATAACCACCAGGAATCCCGCGAGTGGTCCGGTAGAAAGGTCAATTCCACCGGTCATCATGACCGTGGTTTGCCCAATACCAACAAATCCCAGGGCACTTACCAAAAGCAAGATTGATGTGATGTTGAAGTCGCCAAGATAGGTGTCGCTCTTTGGCATGATGTAAAGCGCAAGAGCAACCATCACAACCGCGAGCATCACCGGAGGCGCGTAGTCACCGCGAAGGAACCTGCGGAACTTCTCGACAAATCCCTCGTTGCCGAGTTTTTGTTCGCGCTGTTCGCGTTCGATTCGAATGACCTTTGTGGTTGAGGTAACTGCAGCCTCAATCATGGCCTCTTCACGGTTTTCGCCGTCGTGCAAAGTCTTAACTACTTGTCCACGTGAAAGCACGTAGACGTTGTCGCAAAGACCCTCTAGTTCTTTAGCGTCTGATGAGGCAACAACTACAGGAATTCCATCGGCCGATGCCTGGCGCAGAATGTCGTATAGCTCGGAACGAGCACCCACGTCTACACCCTGGGTTGGCTCGTCGGCCAAAATCATCACCGGGTCAGAAAGTAGGGCACGGGCCATAACTACCTTCTGCTGGTTTCCGCCAGATAGCGCTGAAACCGGAGCCTCTAAGCTTGGTGCCTTGATTGATAAAGAGGTAAGTGTGTCATAAACCTGGTCGACTTCTTTTTTGCGGCTCAAGAGCCCAAGAACCTTGAACTTCTTTAGCGAGGCCAGCGCGGAGTTCTCACGCACCGACATACGCATCATCACACCTTCGCGCTGACGGTCAGCTGGCATCAGGGCCGCCTTTCCGTTCAGCTGGTGTGCTGATTTGGCTACGCCATTAATTTCGATCGAACCGTTGAAATCGGCTTGACCCGAAAGCGCCTTCAGTAACTGAGACTGACCGTTGCCAACCACACCCGCAAGACCGATAATCTGACCTGGATATGCTTCGATGTTCACATCGGTGAAGCCATCACCGGTAAGCCCCTTGACCACTAGGTTCGGCTTAGCACCGGCAACCTTTTTGTGCTTCTTAGGGAAAGTTGAGTTAAGTTCACGACCAATGATCTGTGCCAATAGTTCGGCGTCGGTGATTTTGTCGATAGGCGAGGTTGCCATTAGATGACCGTCGCGAAGTACGGTCACAATGTCTGCAAGCTCGCGCACTTCGGCAAGGCGGTGAGTGATGTAAATTACCGCAGTGCCATTGGCAATCTCTTTCGCTACCAATTGGAACAAGAGCTCGACTGAGTCTTGACCTAGAGCCGCGGTTGGTTCGTCAAGAACCAAAATCTTTGGTGTGGTTGCCAACGCCTTGGCAATTTCTAACAAGTGCTTCTGGGCGATGGTTAGGTCTTCAACACGAAGCTTCAGGGAAATCTTAAGTCCTACGCGCTCTAGGAGCTCAGCGCCAACTTTATCTGCTGGACGACCTTTAAATACTGATCGAGGCAGTGCAACCTGTAGATTTTCTAAAACTGTGAGGTCCTTCAGCACGGCTGGGTGCTGGTGGACGATAGCGATGCCAAGTTTGTTGGCAAGTGCAGGGGTCAGAGCTTCGTAGCGCTCTCCGTTAATAACAATGTCACCCGCAGAAGGGGCAACTGTTCCCGATGCAACATTCATCAGGGTTGATTTACCAGCGCCGTTTTCACCCAGCAGTGCGTGAACTTCTCCGGCGTTGATCTTCAGGCTTACATCAGTTAGGGCTGCTACACCCGAGTAATTCTTTGAGATGCCACGCAGTTCCATAACTACGTTCTTTGATTTACTCTGAGCCACTTTGCTTCTCCTGGTATTTCTATTGTTTTAGGTGGAACACCGGGTCGGTTTATTTCTAAACCGACCCGGTGACCATTAATGCTTTATTACTTGTTTAGGAATACTTCCTGCTGCTTACCGCTCATCTGTGATGAAAGGAAGGTCCAGTCGCCGATTTCACGGTCACACTGCACGCCACGAGGCTTGCTGGTAACTGAGTCTTCGAATACAGGAGCCTTGAACTGAGTAGCAGTTGGTATCTTTCCACCAGTTGCGCGAGCTACAGCGTGCTGTACTGCAAGAACAACGTGGTCAGTACCGGTTGCAACAGTCATCAACTTGAAGTCCTTGTTCTTCTTCACGTTGTCCTGGAAGAAGCAACCAAGAATGTTTCCATCTGATGTTGCTAGAGCAGGGATTGAACGACCGCTCTTGGTGAATTCACCTAGTGATGAAACCATAACTGGACCGAAGTCAGACATGATTACGTCGATCTTTGGGTACTTAGCAATAGCTGCAGTTAGTACAGTCTGGGTTAGAGGTGCTTCCCAGTTGGTAACTTCGAACGGCTGGTTACCGATGTACTTGTACTTGCCTGAACCATCGCCTAGAACAGACTCGAAGCCCTTACGCTCGTCTAGACCCTGGCTGTTTCCAGCTGGACCTGACAAGAACAGGATGTTCGCGCCGTTAGGGAAGTTCTTCTTGGTCCAGTTACCCCAAGCCTTACCGTCGGTAACAAAGTCACCAGGGATGTAAATGCTGTAGTCCTTGCCTGCGGTGCCACCTGGGTCAACGCGGTAAGGAACGGTTACTACGCCTGCCTTGTATGCTGCGCGAAGGGTCGGAAGGATTGCCTTACCAGCATCAGGGAAAACGATAAGTGCCTTAACACCGGTAGCTACAAGGCTCTTGATGTCAGAGATTGCCTTAGTGGTGCTTCCCTGGCCGTCCTTGTAAGTCACCTTCGTTACGCTCTTACACTTGGCAAGCTCAAGCTGAGCTGCACCAACGTTAACCGCACGCCAGTTGTTTCCACCGTTACCGTGGGTCATACCAACGGTGATTTTCTTAGGACCACACCATGAAGGTGTGGCCGCGTTTGCTGCACCACTGGTCATACCAGCGAAAAGCAGCGACCCTACAGCCGCAGCAGAAATTGCCGCAGCCAGTTTACGACGACGAATCATCTTTGTTTCCTCCATCTAACTGCGTGACATCACTGTCGCGCATCTTTTAACCCCTAAGCCGAAGGCAAAGAAGCTTGGTTCTGCCCGCGACTGTTTGTCGACAGGAGTCTGCTCAGACTTGCTCGCACGCGAGCCCAGTCCACTGTGTAAATTGCAACACCGATAGCCAGTGCTGCCGCTTGCACCAATGTGCGAATTGCAAAATTCACGCCGAGTGCCAAAACAAATTGATCAAGTTGAGAAAGAAATACGGCTGCAACTACGGTTGCGGTTGGTAGCCCGCGACCACCAAGCAATGAAGTTCCACCAAGAACTACTACTGCAACCGAAGGAAGTAGGTACGGGTCACCCATGAATGCGTTTGAAACTGTAATAATTCCGGCAATCATGATTCCGGCAATCGCGTAAAGAATTTGTGCCCATACATAAGCCATGCCCTGGTGAGTGCGAACGCGCAATCCAGAGATGCTTGCCATTGCCGGACTTGATCCGATTGATTCGAATCTGCGACCAGCCACAGTCTTGCGAAGAGCAAGTACAACAAGTAACAAAATTGCACCAGCGAAGTACGCGGCATTCGGCACGCCAAAAGTTAATCCACTCACTACTGCAAGAAGAAGTGGGGCGCTTGAACTTGGAATACCGCCGGTGATTGCCATGATGAATCCAAACAGCAACGCGTTAGTTCCAAGTGTTGCGATGATTGGGTTGAGTTTTAGAAAACCAATTAGGAATCCGTTTAGCAAACCAACTAGAACTGCAACACCAAGGGCGGTAAAAATTGCAGAGACCAATTTACTGTCGTCACCCTGTGGCAACTTAGTCACGATTACAGCTGCCAAGGAAATTGCACTTGGTACTGAAAGATCGATACCCGCTTGCTGAATCACCAGCATTTGACCCAGCCCGGCGATTGCCAGAATCGAGGCGAAAGGAATCATGCTGCCAAGTGGTCCCGAGGAAACACTGCTTGGAGCAATAACAGCGCAGAGCACGAACAGCACCACTGTTGATACCAAAACGGTCATGAGACCTTTTGAAATCTGAAAGCGTGGACCCTTTGAAAGAGTTGCCGCACCTGTCTGTGCCATTTGTGCTCCTGTTGCCGTTGTCTCGTTCCGTCTTACTGGAACTATGTTGAGTCTTACTTTATGAAATGAAAATAGCGTTTAGGTACACTTACGATAACGATTAAGCGTCACTTTCGTTACAAACTCGGATTTATGTCGAAAATTTGCCTGATTTTCGGGGTTTTTGGCCAATTTAGCTCCCTTTTTCGGCCCCAAAAATTTGTGCCAGATCGTTATTTTCCCCCTGATTTAAAGTTAATAAATACTGGTATCGTTCATCTCAAGTGAACACCCGTACGAAATGGAGACACTACTAAATGAGCACAAATTCAGGCCGCCGAGCACTCATCGTGGGTGTGACTGGCATCTCAGGCCAGGTAATTGCCAAGCAACTTTTGAAGAAAGGCTGGGAAGTCCACGGTCTCTCTCGCAGAATAGAGGGCCTACCGGCCGGAGTTCACCACATCAAAGCTGATCTTCTAAATGCCGAAGAAGTCAAAACCGCTCTTGCCGGCCTAAAGCCTGAGATCGTGTTCATGACCGCATGGATCAAAAAGGATTCAGAAGCCGAAAACATTGAGGTGAACGGTGCAACCATTCGCAACCTACTGGCTGGCTTGAAGCCAGATGGTGGTGTTCGTCACGTTGCACTACAGACCGGATTGAAGCATTACCTCGGCCCATTCGATAACTACGCGAACGCAGTTATGGCCGAAACGCCTTTCCACGAAGACGAGCCTCGTCTTGATGTTCCTAACTTCTACTACACCCAAGAAGATGAATTGTTTGCTGCGGCAAAGGATCAGGGTTTCACCTGGAGTGTTCACCGCTCTCACACTATTTTTGGTTACGCGGTAGATAACGCAATGAACATGGTGCTTACTCTTTCTGTCTACGCAGAAATTCAAAAAGCACTTGGTAAGCCATTCATCTACCCAGGTTCCACTCAGTCATGGAACGGTGTCGTAGACGTCACCGATGCCGATCTACTTGGTGAGCAGCTTGTTTGGGCTGCGACCAACAAGGCGGGCGAGAACGAAGCGTTCAACATTGCCAACGGTGACACTTTCCGCTGGCGTTGGTTGTGGCCACAAATTGCAGAACACTTTGGTCTTCCTTATGAGGGTCCAAAAGAATCTCACTTCCAGCCACTTGAAGAGCAGATGAAAGACGCTGGTCCGGTTTGGGAAGAGATTGCCAAGAAGCACGGTCTTGCAGTTTCAGATGTGACCAAGCTTGCCTCTTGGTGGCACAGTGACAGCGACCTTGGTCGTCAGATCGAATGCTTCACCGATATGACAAAGTCACGCGAGGCTGGTTTCTTAAACTTCCGTTCAAGTCCAAAGAGCTTCTTCTCAAACGTTGAAGCTTACCGAAACGCAAACATTCTTCCAAAGAAGTAAATCTCAGCAGTTCCTTCCTTTCCCAAAAAGAAAAGTGGGGCCGTCCGAAAGGACAGCCCCACTTTTTTGTTCT
>JBEGTF010000045.1:0-6902 GCA_041179545.1 Actinomycetota bacterium
ACACAACCACCCTTCATACATTGAACCTTTCCAGGGTGCAGCAACCGGTGTTGGCGGAATCGTTCGCGACATCTTGACCATGGGTGCACGCCCTATCGCTGTGATGGATCAGCTTCGTTTTGGTGAACCATCAAACCCCGATACCGCTCGCGTCTTACACGGCGTTGTTGATGGCATCTCTTTCTATGGAAACTGTCTTGGCCTTCCAAACATCGGCGGCGAGACAGTTTTCGACAAGGTCTACCAGGGCAACCCACTGGTAAACGCACTTAGTGTTGGTGCACTGCGTCACGAGGACCTAAAGCTTGCCAAGGCTTCAAACCCTGGCGATCTAGTTATTCTTTTCGGTGCTCGCACCGGTGCCGATGGCATTGGTGGCGTATCGGTTCTTGCCTCTGAAACCTTTGACAGCACCGGCCCCGCAAAGCGCCCAGCCGTTCAGGTTGGTGACCCATTCGCCGAGAAGGTTTTGATCGAGTGCTGTCTTGAGCTTTACGCAGCTCAGGTGGTTGCCGGTATTCAAGACCTTGGTGGTGCAGGTATTTCTTGCGCAACATCAGAGCTAGCTTCAAACGGTGGCGCAGGTATGCGCGTGCAGTTGCAAGATGTTCTAAAGCGTGACGAGTCTCTTACCCCAGAAGAAATTCTGATGAGTGAATCTCAAGAGCGCATGATGGGCATCGTGCCAAAGAAAGACTTCAAGAAGTTCAAGGCAATCGTTGATAAGTGGGAAGTGGAGTTCTCAGTTATCGGTGAAGTAATTGCCGAGGATCGTCTTTACATCAACTGGGGTCACGAAGAAATCGTGAACGTTCCACCTCGCACCGTTGCTCACGACGGCCCGGTTTACGAGCGCCCAGTTGCATTCCCTTCATACCAAGATGCGCTAAACAACGACAGCGTTCACGCTCGCGGGCTTTACCGTCAGAACGACAACTCATCAGAACTTGCTGCGCAGCTAGTGCAAATTGTTTCTGCACCTAACCAGGCCAGCAAGAAATACATCACAGATCAATACGACCGATACGTCGGCGGCAACACCGCACTTGCCCAGCCAGATGACTCAGGCATGATTCGCGTCAGTGAAGAATCAGGTCTTGGAATCTCTTTGGCAACAGATGCTAACGGCCGCTACTGCTACCTTGATCCATACCAGGGTGCTCGTCTTGCTCTTGCCGAGGCTTACCGCAACGTTGCAGTTTCTGGTGCAACACCGGTTGCTGTTACCAACTGTTTGAACTTTGGTTCACCTGAGAACCCAGAAGTAATGTGGCAGTTCAAGCAGGCAACCGCAGGTCTTGCCGATGGCTGTTTGGAACTTGGTATTCCAGTTACCGGAGGAAACGTTTCTTTCTACAACCAAACCGGTGACGTGGCCATTCACCCAACTCCAGTAGTTGGTGTACTTGGTGTGATTGATGATGTTGCCAGAAGGATCCCTTCTGGTTGGCAAGACGAAGGTCACAACATCTACCTACTTGGCACCACCAAAGATGAACTTGACGGTTCTGTTTGGTCTGAGGTTGTGCACGGTCACCTGGGTGGTCGCCCACCAGTTGTTGATCTAGCCTTTGAGAAGCAGCTTGCCGAGGCGCTAAACGCAGCCAGCGAGCAGGGCCTATTGGCTTCAGCGCATGATTTGTCTGAGGCTGGTTTGGCTCAGGCGGTGGTTGAGAGCGTGCTTCGTTTCAACATGGGTGCTCGCATCTGGCTTGATGAGATTCAAGAACGCGATGGCGTTGACCGCACCTGTGCGCTGTTCTCAGAATCAACCGGCCGTGTTCTAGTTTCTGTTGGCCGCGAAGATGACGTAAAGTTTGTTGGCCTGTGTGAAGCCCGCGGTATTCCAGTGCTTCGTATCGGCGTCACCGATAACTCAGGCGAACTTGAAATTCAGGATGTTGCCACCTGGCAGCTCAAAGATCTGCGTGGTGCTCACGAGGGTACTTTGGCAGAGTTGTTTGGCTAGCCCTCCGCACGCGCCAAAGTGGCAATTAAAGCAGCTTGAGAGTGGACGTTTTAGATAGAGTCGCAGCTTGGACCGGCGCCGTTGTTTCGGTGCTCGGACTCGTTTGGAGGCTAATCACTTGGCGCCGAAGCCGACACAAGATCATTGTCTCGGTGACTAACATTTTGTATCCGAAGCCTGGATTTGCCCCAGTACACCTTGTAAAGATCAAAGCCGTGAACACGGGTCCTGACCAGGTCACGATCACAAACTGGGGAATCAAGGCAAATGGCGCTGGGCAAATTGGGCCCTTCGGTGGCTTTCCGCTCACGAGCTCGGTGCCTAGATCTCTAGGCCTTAATGAATATGTCGAGTTTTATGTTGACTCCGAGTCCCTTAGACGCGTAAACATTGAATTCAAAATTCCTTTCAATAACATGTTCCCCTGGGTCGAACTTTCAAATGACAAGAAGGTGCGTTCACGGCGGGCAGTTCCACTGGCCTAAAAAGAGTCTCTACCCGAACCAAACCTGTCAGTAGCTAAAGGTATTGTTGAAACTATGTCGGGGGAACGTTTTAGCGCTCATGAAGCAAGAAAATTTGCTGATAAGTACGCACAAACCACAAGCGAAAAGCAATTCGCTCAAACATTTTGGCGAGACTTTTTCTCACAACTGCTTAGAATTGACGACTTAACAGTTACTGGAATTGAGTTTGAGGTTCCAGTTCGATCTCACTTAACAGGGAAAGTTAAGTGGATCGACGTTCTTTGGTCTGGCGTACTTCTTATCGAGCACAAATCAGCTGGCGAAGACTTAGACAAGGCCGAACAGCAGGCGCGCGAATATTTAATGTCGCTGGATCAGTCCAAAGTTCCACCGGTTGTGATGGTATGTGATTTTAATCGATTCCGAATTATTGAGATTCTCGCTGGCACCTCGTACGAGTTCACTCTTTCGGATCTGCCATCAAACTTAGAGCGACTCGAAGTTATATTTGCAAATAAAGGTCTGGGCTCCACCGCTGTTGAAATTTCAGCGGATACCAAAGCAGCAAACTTGATGGCTAACCTCTTCGTTGAATTTGAGAAGGCTGGCTATACAGGCCACGAGACCTCTGTTTTCTTGGTCCGCGTTCTTTTTCTGCTATTTGCAGAAGATACGCGGATGATACGTAAAACAATGTTCACAACTTACGTGAGCTCCAGCCCATCGAGTGGCAGTGGTTTAGGTGCAATGCTTCAAGAGCTCTTTCTAGTTCTGAATACAGAAAAAAGTAATCGCCCTGCTAGCCTTTCACCTGAAATTGGTGAGTTTCCATATGTTAATGGGGGCTTGTTCTCAGAAACCATCTCTAACTTCTCCTTCACACCTGCAATGCGCCAAGCTCTGCTTGATTCCTGCGCTTATGACTGGTCAAGCATATCGCCGGCTATCTTCGGTTCACTTTTCCAGAGCGTTCGAGACGCGGAAACCAGGCGAACGATGGGGGAGCACTTCACCTCTGAGCAGAACATTATGAAAGTTATTGGTGACCTTTTCCTAAATGACTTCACTAACAAAATGAATGCTGCATGGGATAGCCCCACCCAATTGCGTAGATTCCACAACGAACTCGGTGATTACATCTTCTTTGACCCTGCCTGTGGTAGCGGAAACTTCCTCGTAGTCTCATTACGCCACTTACGGTCCTTGGAGCTGCGTGTATTGGCCCGACTCCAAGAGCTTGACGGGACCTCACAGTCTCAACTGGACGGCACCTGGGGGCAGAAAGTTGGATTACATCAATTTCATGGAATTGAAATTGACGAATGGTCGGCTTCAATCGCGAAAGTTGCCCTCCACTTAGCAGATCACCAGAGCAACCTCATTTGGGAAGAAATTATTGGGACTGCACCGAGTCGCCTGCCCCTAAAAGAAGCTGCAAACATTATCAATGCGAACGCCCTTGATATCGACTGGGCTAGTCGAGTACCACTAGGGGAAATGACTTACATCATGGGAAACCCACCCTTTTTCGGCGCGCGCTTTCAGACAGCAGGGCAGAAGTCGGACACGCTCAAAGTTTGGGGCGGCAGTAAAGGCGCTGCAGAGATGGACTTTGTATCGAATTGGCATTTAATTGCGGCCAGACATATCTCGAAATCCGGCGGTCAGGCAGCCTTCGTTTCAACAAATAGCTTGACTCAAGGTGAACAGCCAGGGATTTTGTTTCCGAAGCTTGCCGCGCTTGGAGTTGGAATCTCATTTGCACACCGAACCTTCGTTTGGCAAAATGACGCCAAAGGTCAAGCGGCGGTTCATTGCGTGATTATTGGTCTGACCAACAAATTGCCAAAGAAACGTCGTCTGTGGTCATATCCAGAAGCCAAAGGACAGCCGGTACTTCGCGAAGTAAGCAACATCAACGCATATCTAGTGGACGCTCCCGATACATTCTTGACTTCTCGCCCAACTCCGCTATCCACAGAGCTTCCCAAAATGGATTTTGGCAGCATGCCCAACGACGGTGGGTTCCTCTCTGACATTTCGAGTAGTGAAGCAGAAGAAATTAGAAAATCTGACCCAATAGCCGGAAAGTATTTGCGTCGCCTTGTTGGTGCGCGTGAACTTATTCATAACGAAGAGCGATATTGCCTTTGGTTAGTTGCAGCTGATCCTAATGACATCAGAACTTCTACAGAGCTATCCACTCGCGTTGATTCTGTTCGTGAATTACGCTCTTCTAGCAAACGCGAAGCAACTAAAAAATTGGCGGGTCGGCCATCTGAATTTGGAGAAATACGGCAACCTAAGACTGCTTACATAGCCGTACCGCGCGTCTCATCAGAAAATAGGGATTATGTGCCGATGGCGGTCATGCCGCCCGATGTAATCACAAATGACGCATTATTAGTAGTTCCGATGGAGTCTCTTGTAACATTCGGGCTTCTCGAATCTCGGGCGTTTGCACTATGGAACAAAACTGTTTCTGGGCGCCTAAAGTCCGATACGCGTATAAGCGCAACAATCACTTACAACAACTTTGTTGTTCCTGAACTCCAGAACGAACAACGCAGTTTTATCGAACTTGCAGCTCAAGAAGTTTTATCTGTCCGCGCAGATTTTGCCTCAAACTCCTTAGCGGACTTATACGGAATAAATTCAATGCCTCCTGCCCTTCGGAAGGCTCACGCGAAACTCGATTCAGTAGTTTTAAAAGTTTTTAAATTGAAATCGACCGCAACAGATGAAGAAATTTTGGAAGTGCTCTTTGAACTTTATGCTGAAGCTACAAAGTTGCTAGTCAAACATTAACTGAGATGTTCCCCAAAGAACCTCTCAATTCTTTGCCACGCATCTGCGGCTGCCTCAGGGTTCGGCTTTGCACCAGTAATTCTTAGAAGAGTTCCAAACACTGGGCCACCTGCCTGGTGTGGGTTCATGAACGCGTGGCCGGTATCGGGGTATTCCTTTATATCGTGCGCAATTTCTTTTTTGGTCAGCACCTGCTGCAGAGTCTTTGTGGCACCGGCAAGCTGCTTGTCTTTTGCGCCGAAGCTACCAACAATTGGGCACGCGCCCTCAAGCGCTGCATCTACGTTCTTAGGCATCATGCCGGCACCAACCTTCTTGGTGGTGTCAGGGCGAGCAAGCAGGAGTTTCTTTGCGTCTTCAACATCTATGAAGGCTTGGCCGGCACCGTTGGTGAGAGCTTTGAAGGTTGCGGTTAGGCACTTGCGGGCGCCACCGCGGCTGAATAGATCTGGCATCAGCACCACGTATCCGGCCTGGGCCATGCGGGTGATTTGTGAGCGCATTGCGTCATCGATTCCGAAGATTTCGTGCACCATCACAACTGCGGGCCACGGGCCCTGTCTATCTGGAACGGCAATTACTCCTTTGAGTTCTGGGGTGATCTGAATGTCAGTTAGTTGCATGACTTTAGGCTAACTTAGGTTAAATCAATCAACTCATTCCAATGGAGGAATCAATGAGCCGCACCTCTTCAGCAATTGAAAAAGGTATCTTCTGGTCACGCTGGTTGCTGGCCCCGCTTTACATAGGGCTTGTTGGCGTTTTGGTTGTCCTGGTGATCAAGTTCGGCATTGAGTTTTGGCACATGCTTGAGCACGTGATGGTTGATAAGGGTGGAGACACCTTTGTGCTTGATCTCTTGGCTCTGCTCGACCTAGTTCTGCTGGCAAACCTGATTTTGATTGTTCTGTTTGCCGGCTACGAGAACTTCGTCTCCAAGATTGAGGTAGCCGAGAAATCCGTTGACCGCCCCTACTGGATGGGCAGCGTTGACTTCTCTGGCCTAAAGATTAAGTTGATTGGTTCACTGGTTGCTATCTCAGTTATTGAGTTGCTCAAAGACTTCATTGAGCTATCTGTTGATCCTCAGCAAAAAGTTGGCGACGGCACTATTTGGCGAATCATCATTCACCTAACCTTTGTGGTTTCAGGTGTGATGTTTGCGCTAATGGACGCCATCAATGACAACCGAATAGCCAAAAAGAAATCCGCCTTAGGTAAAGACTCGCTGGGTGGTGGAATTTAGGTAATGATTGGCCCGTCTATAGGGCCTGCACCAAGCCAACTGAGCGTAGGCTTGAGGGGTGCTAAGACGCCTAGTAGTTATTTCAAGACCTGTTCTGTGGATCAACACCATCGGTACCACTGTGATGGGTATGTGGTTGGCCGGATTCCTATGGGACTGGCGAGTGCTGCCAATCCTGATCTGGGTCACGCTACCCTTTAACCTTCTTATCTACGGCATCAACGACATCTTCGATCAAGAGACAGACAACATCAACGCCCGCAAGGGTGGCTACGAGGGCGCACACATTTCGCCCAACGAGGTCAAGCCAATTTGGTGGGGCGTGCTGCTTACCAACATTCCGTTCCTTGGCTACTTTGCTCTGACTCTTCCTTGGCAGGCCACCGCCTGGATGCTTGCCTACGCGCTCTTC
>JBEGTF010000046.1:0-5319 GCA_041179545.1 Actinomycetota bacterium
AGCGATGGCGGCGAACTTACGAATAGCCAATTTTTCCTCCTGGGATACGCATTACAACCCTCCCAGTTTAGCCCTTTGTTAAGGCTGAACCCTGTGGTAAAATTGTGGTTTCTGAGAGGTAATCACCCGCATGAAGTTTGAAGTCGGCGAAACAGTCGTATACCCACACCACGGAGCAGCAAAGATCGTTGAGGTCGCTGACAAGACCATCCGTGGCGAGAAAAAGAAGTACCTGCAGCTAAAAGTTGCACAGGGTGACCTAACCATTTGGGTTCCGGCAGAAAACGTTGACATGGTTGGTGTTCGCGACGTTATCGACAAAAAGGGTGTTCAGATTGTTTACGGCGTTCTTCGTGCCGAATTCACCGAGGAGCCAACCAACTGGTCTCGCCGCTACAAGGCAAACCTAGAGAAGCTTGCATCGGGTGATGTTGTAAAGGTGTCTGAGGTTGTTCGTGACCTATGGCGTCGCGACCAGGACCGTGGACTTTCAGCCGGTGAAAAGCGCATGCTTGCCAAGGCCCGTCAGATTCTCGTTTCAGAACTTGCCCTAGCTCACAAGAGCGACGAAGAAAAAGCCTCTGCAGAACTCGACAAGGTTCTAGCAACTCCAGGAAAGTAGTTTTCAAATGACCAGTCGCGATTTAGCGGTGGTCGTTGTTGCTGCTGGTTTGGGCACACGACTGGGTGCCGATAAACCCAAAGCCTTTGTAACTCTCGCCGAAAAAACCCTGATTGAGCACGCGCTCGAAAATATTGCCGGCGTGCCTGCCCTTGAGCAGGTAATCATCGCCGTGCCTGCAGGCCACGAAGCGCAAACCGCAGAATTAGCAGACGTTGCGCTTGCCGGAACATCGGTTCGATTTGACGTCGTTGTGGGCGGAGACACACGCCAACAGTCAATCTCAATTGCATTGGGCGTAATTGACCCAGAAGTAAAAGTCGTTTTGGTTCACGACGCAGCACGCGCACTGGCGCCAGCCTCACTTTTTACACGTGTAGCCAGTGAAGTTCGTCGTTCTGGTCTAGGCGCTGTTCCGGTGATGAAGATCGCCGACACAGTCAAGCGAGTTGAAGCAGATGTGGTTCGTAAAACCGTGGTTCTCGAAACGGTCGATCGCGAGTCGCTGCGTGCCGCACAGACTCCGCAAGGTTTCCCGGTTGAAAAACTTCTTGATGCCTACGCTGCTGCAGATGCAGAACACACCGATGACGCCTCGCTGGCTCAGGCTTACGGAATTAAGATCATCGCTGTTGAAGGTGACGAGCGCGCATTTAAGATCACTACTGCCGATGACTTAGCCGCTGCAGAACTTCGATTTGTAGGAGCAGATGGAAATGACAATCTGCGAACCGGCATTGGCACAGACGTTCACCGCTTCACCGAGGATTCGGCAAAGCCACTTTTTCTTGGCACAGTTATTTGGCCAGGAGAGCGCGGGCTTGATGGCCACAGTGATGGTGACGCGGTAAGCCACGCAATAGTTGACGCTTTGTTGTCTGCTGCGGGTCTCGGCGACATCGGTTCAAATTTTGGTGTTGACCGCCCTGAGTTTGCCGGAGCAAATGGCCGGGTCTTCATTGAAGCTACCCTTGCGCTTTTGAAGCAGCACGGTTTCTCAGTGCGCAATGTTGCTGTGCAGATTATTGGCAACCGACCTAAGGTTTCGCCGATGCGCGCTGAAGTTGAAAAGGTGCTCACCGAAATTGTTGGTGCACCTGTTACTCTTGGCGCGACGACTACTGATGGCCTTGGATTCCTTGGAAACAGCGAGGGAGTGGCGGCCGTTGCGACCGCGCTAATAGCGCACAGCAATTCAGGGCTTACAACAACCCCAAAGGTAGGCTAGCCCTGTGAGCCTCAGCCTTTTTGATTCAAAAACCCAAGCAGTTCGTGCATTCTCGCCGATCGTGCCGGGTCAGGTTGGCATCTACCTTTGCGGTCCCACGGTTCAGGGCGCTCCACACGTGGGCCACCTTCGTTCGGCTCTGGTCTACGACCAACTTCGCCGCTGGCTCACAGTTCGTGGCAACAACGTCACCTTAGTTCGCAATGTAACTGACATCGATGACAAGGTTCTCGACAACGCAAAAGTTACTGGCGAAGAATGGTGGGCGTTGGCTTACCGATACGAAATTGAATTCAACCGCGCATATTCAGCGCTTGGAATCTTGGCGCCGACATACGAGCCACGCGCAACAGCCGCAATTCCGGAAATGATTGCGATCATTGAGCGCTTGATTGCAAATGGCTACGCGTACGTTGCCGATGACGGTTCTGCAAATGTTTATTTCGCGGCGGGCAAGTGGGCTGACTACGGCGAGCTGACCAATCAACGCATCACCGATATGGAAAGCACCGATGACGCGGACCCACGCGGCAAGCGTGAGGCACACGATTTTGCACTTTGGAAAGCACACAAGAGTGGCGAGCCAGAATCAGCTTCATGGCAAACTCCGTTTGGGGCCAATCAAGGTAAGGGTCGTCCGGGTTGGCACATTGAATGCTCGGCGATGTCAACCAAGTACTTGGGCAGCAAGTTTGATATTCACGGTGGCGGGCTAGATCTTAGATTCCCGCACCACGAAAATGAATTGGCGCAATCCCGCGCAGCTGGAGACGAATTTGCCAACTACTGGTTGCACAACGGATTAGTTAATGTTTCTGGGCAGAAAATGTCTAAGTCTCTGGGTAATTCAATCTTCGCCAGCGACCTGCTTGCCGCTGGGCGTGGAATTGCCGTTCGCTATTACCTAGGTTCTGCGCACTACCGCAGCGTGCTTGACTACCACGAGGGCGTGCTTGACGAATCGGAATCAGCTATCTCACGCATCGAAACTTTTATCGAACGTGCAACCCGCAGACTTTCAGAAACCAAGTTCGCAGTTTCCCCGGTTTCTTCAGAGCAATTGTTATCGGTGTTGCCAGTTGAATTCGTAAACGCAATGGACGACGACTTAGCGATTCCTGCTGCACTTAGTTCGCTGCACGAAACAGTTCGTGCGGGTAACTCAAGTTTGGATGCTGAAGATCTTGCCGCAACTGCGCAGGCGCTAATTGCAGTACACGCAATGACCGAGGTACTTGGAATTAATCCGGCCGCCTGGTCAGCAACATCACCAAGCGCCGCGAAAGACGATGCGCTTGAGGCTTTGGTAGTTAGTTTAATTGCCGAGCGAGACGCGGCACGTGCCGCAAAAGACTTTGCGCGTTCAGACGCAATTAGAGATCAACTTAAGGCAGCGGGCATCGTGCTCGAAGATGCTGCCGATGGAACCCATTGGAGTGTTAGTTAATGGCTGGAAAACCAGGCCGCCCGGGAGCGGCAAAAAGCAAAAAAGGCAGCAAGGTTGGTTCTGGCGGAAACAACAAGCAGCGCCTAGAAGGCCGCGGCCCAACGCCAAAGGCTGAGGATCGCAAAAACCACAAGGCGTTCAAGGCCAAGCAGGCGGCTGAGCGCAAGGCTGCCGCACTGGGTATCAAAATCGTTGGTAAGGGTGCCGGTAACTCATCGACTGCTCGTAAGTTTGCATCTGAGCTAGATCCAAAGATTGCATCAGCCCGTACCGGTAAGGCCGCACCGCGCTCAGCTGCTGGTCGTGCTGGCGCTGCCACCGGACGCGCAGGTTCAGCCACTGGTTCTGCTCGCGGAACCGCTGGCACTCGCGATGGCGCTCGTCGCGGTGAGTTCCTTGCTCCGGGTCAACGCACCGCAGGTGCCGCCGGAGCCGCCAAGCGTTCTGGTCAGCGGGTAGCTAAAGCCGAAAACGCTTCTGAGGTTTTGTCTGGTCGAAACTCGGTACTTGAGGCGCTTCGTTCAAAGGTTCCTGCGACTGCTCTGTTCATTGCCACTCGCATTGAAATGGATGAGCGAGTAAAAGAGGCAATCAAGATTGCTGCCTCACGTGGAGTTCCGGTTACTGAGCTAACCCGCCCCGAGATTGACCGCATGACTGGGTTTGACTCTGTTCACCAGGGAATCGCTCTTCAGGTGCCACCTTACAAATACCAGCACCCGATGGAGCTTCTTGACCTAATTCTTTCTCGAGGTCAAAAGCCGTTGCTTGTCGCTCTAGATGGAATCACTGATCCACGTAACCTTGGTGCAATCATTCGCTCGGTTGCGGCATTCGGTGGTCAGGGAGTAATTTTGCCGCAGCGTCGTTCAACCGGTGTGACTGCATCGGCTTGGAAAACCTCTGCCGGTGCCGCTGCTCGCATTCCGGTTGCACTAGCTGCCAACCTAAACGCAACTTTGAAAGATTTGAAAAAGCGCGGTTGTTTCATAGTGGGACTTGACGGTGGCGGCGACATGAGCTTGCCTGAATTTAGCCTTGGCACCGAGCCGCTAGTTTTGGTGGTTGGTTCTGAAGGTAAGGGCTTGTCTCGCTTGGTAACAGAGAACTGTGACGCGGTTGTTTCGATTCCTATTACCGGAGACACCGAGTCTTTGAATGCCGGAATTGCAGCCAGCGTAACTTTGTATGAAGTTTCAAAGCGCCGTCTTGCAATGACTAAGGGCAAGAAGTAAAACTTATGAAAAATCCCCTCGATTGATCGAGGGGATTTTTTATGCTCGTTTACTTGCTAGCAGCAACCCATCGGCAACTGGTGAAAGAACTGATACAAAATCATCGTTGTTGCTAAAAAAGCGAAGAACGTCTCGATAAATTGCCGTGGCATCATCTCGCATCGCAGGGTCTGGAACTCGATCTCGCCAAAGTGCGTGAGCGATTGCAACCACGCCACCTGGGCGAAGCAGACGAGACGCCTCATGCAGTTGTTCTTCAAGAGTGTCTCGGTCGGCATCCAAGAAAACTAGGTCGTAGGCGGCATCGGCCATGTTGCTCATTACATCGATGGCTCGGCCATGAATCACGCGAGTGCGGTTGGCCGCAATCTTTGCCTCGGTAAATGCGCGCTTGGCAATCATCTGGTTTTCAGTCTCGGTGTCGATAGTTGCAAGCACTGCCTGAGCTGAACCGCTCAGCAACCATAGGCCTGATACGCCGGTGCCTGTGCCCGCTTCGACGATGGCCTTTGCGCCCAATGCGGAGGCAAGCATCGCCAGATGTGCGCCAACCGATGGCGTGATGCACTCAACGCCAAGTTCCTCAGCGCGACCGCGAGCGTCGCGGAATACCTCTGACTCTGTCGCAAAGTCTTCTGCGAACTTCCAGCTTGTGATTTTGTCTACCATTGGGACTCCTTGGCTTACAGCATAAAGCGAGACCGGGCCTAAGCCTCGCATAGAGGAGGTAACCTAAAAGGGTGTTTGGACTAAGCGGCGAAAAGCTCCTGATCTTGGGGCTCATTGC
>JBEGTF010000047.1:0-6859 GCA_041179545.1 Actinomycetota bacterium
ACGCAAGGTGGCGACGTCACCTGAGCCTTTGTTTCCAAACCTAAAATCTTCGCCGACGAAAACAATCTTTGCTTTGAGCCCCTCTACAAGAATCAACGCTGCAAAGTTTTCAGGGTCAAGCTTGGAAAGTGCCTGATCAAAAGGCAAAGTGACGAGAACATCGACACCCTGGGCGGCAATTAGCTCACGCTTCTGGTTTGGGCCTATCAAAGGAAGCTTCGCCTGATCTGGCTTCAATAACGCGTCAGGGTGACGGTCAAAGGTTACAACGATGGATTTAATGCCGTGTTCTTTAGCGGCCGCTGAAAGTTCGCCAATTAATTTCTGGTGACCCAGGTGTATGCCATCAAATTTTCCGATGGTTACAGCCGAACCAGTTAAGCTTTCGGCAATTGCCAAATCAGTCCCAGAATCGGTAAGACCAGCGGAACGTAGCCGTAGCCCTGCCCAAATTTTGACCACACCGAGGGGTGGGCAAACAATTCGGGATTTGTGTAACTCAAAAGACCAACCGAAACGACCCCGACAAGTTCAAAAGCAATTGTGAAAAGTGCGATTCTCTGAAGCTTTGGCTTGGCTAGGGCAAAAGTTGCTAAGACATAAACTATTGCGGCCAGAGCAGAAAGCGAATAGGCCAACGGAGCATCTTCATATTTTGTGGCCAGCTGATAAAGAGCTCGAGCGGATGAAGAAATTGCAAAGACTGCGTAAACCGCGATTAGAAGACGGCCGATACCTAAGGTCTTTGGCTGGTTGGACATGACCTCAAGCCTAACAAGACCTCGGTGCCTTACTCTGCGGCTGGAATAGCAGCCTTAGGTAGGCCTTTTTCTACAATCTTGACGGTGAGAATTCGAACGCTCTCAGGAATCGGCAACATCGTGCCAGAGCTAATCACTCCCTGAGACTCTTGACGGAGCAGGTATCGACCTGCGGTACGAACCAAAACAGATTCATCACCCATGAAATCAAGGTAAACCGGGAAGATGGCCTGGTAAGGCAAGGCAGCTTCGATACTTCCTTCAGGTGCGGTTGGCTTCAATTTCGAATCCAAAGTTATCTTCAACCTGTCACCCTCTGAAGTGGCAACTAGTTGCGTCGAAGCGGAAAAAATAGTCTCTGTCGCTGGAAGGACGGCCGTGTCAATATTTCCAGGTTCAGTCAAAATTGCGGCGATTGTGGAGCCACTGAAAGTTGCTGCACTGTAAGAAGCGATTGCTATTGAACCATTCGTGGTTGGAGTTGCCAATTCGATATCGGTTGCTTCTGCGTCAGCAACCTTTGAAAGATCGAGAGGGCTTCCGGTAATTGTCTCAACCCAAGAAGACAAGCTCGACTTGGCTGCTGGAGTTGCTTCTTTAGGTAAAACAATTTTTAGATCTGGAAACTCTATACCTGCGTTATCTGCCAAGATTTTTGGATCATTCCAGTTGGTAATAGCACCCGAGAATATCTCGGCGATTGTCTGCGCACTCAAGTAAACCTCGAAGGCATCGGTGATGTTTACCACCAGCACCGCGGCATCTAGAGCAAAAGGAACGCTCAAGAAGGCACCCTGCGCTGCGTTCAATTCTTGAGATGAAATTACTAATCCGCTTGCTTCAGTCAATTTGTCTGCCACGGCAAGCTGCATATCGGTGCAACCAACGGCCATTGCGTCTGCCCAGCCAAGACCTAGATCGGCGATAGATTCTGGCAACTGGAGTTCAACGAGACCTGGTTCGCAGAGTACGTTTTGCTCTGCCAGAGCAACTTTCAAATCTTCTGGCATTGGTGGATCACAGGCTGTAAGCGAAAAACTAAGCCCAACCGCAATCGCAATTGTGACTACCTTTTTGACTGCCTGCATCTTTGATTTCCTTTTTCTGCGCAAATCAGGGGCACGATCTAAAAAGACCGTACCCCTGAAATGTTAGTCAGTTTCTCTTGAAAGAGATTCTTTACTTGATCTTTGCAACTAGTGAGTTTGCGGTTTTTAGTAGGCCACCTGAAAGCGAAACGTAGTTCAACTTTCCAGCTTCCTTAGGAGAGCAAGTGTTCAAGAAGTACTTTAGGTACTCAGATGTTGCCTGTGCCTTCGCGTTTCCAGCCTTGGTTGGAGCGATACCGTAGGCAAGTAGAGAGAGGTTGTAGCCACCCTTTACAACTTCGTTGTAGTCGAATAGCACAACACCTTGAGCGTTTACAAGCTGCTTACCAAGGAAAAGCTTTGAAGCGTTTACCGATGGCTTGATGAACTGGCCAGCGCCGTTCTTTACAGCTGCAAAGCTCAAACCTGCGGTTGCAGCATCTGCTAGGTCAGCGTAACCAATTGAGTAAGGAAGTGACTTCATCGCTGCGATTACACCAGCTGACTTTGCGCCTCCGGTGCCCTTGGTGCTACCTGATGCGGTTGCCCATGCATCGTTAGCAACCCATGGCTTACCAACGGTCTGTGACAAGTAGTTAGCAAAGTTGTTAGTAGTACCCGAACCGTCTGAACGGTAGGTGATCTGGATGGTCTCGTTTGGTAGCTTCGCAGCGATGCTCTTGTTTACAGCTTTGATTGCTGAGGCGTTCCACTTGGTGACCTTGCCAAGGAAAATGTCGCTAATTAGCTTTGGAGTTAGGTTCAGGTTAGTAACACCTGGGATGTTGAACAAGATACCAACTGGTCCACCAACTAGTGGAACATAGGTAAAGTTTGCAGGCTCTTTGCCTTCAGCAAATAGTGAGTCGCTACCAGCGAACTGAACAGTGCCGGCTGTGTACTTGGTCTTTCCTGTACCCGAACCATCTGGTGAGTAAGTCACGGTGTGTGCAGTGTATGCAGCCGAACAGGTCTTCTGGATTGCGCCCATGTACGACGATCCTGATCCGGCGATAGTCTCGCCCGCGTGAGCCGCTGGGCCAACTAGAGCAACTGATGCCACTAGTGCTGCTGCAGCAAGTATTCCGCTAACTTTGCGCATTAATTTTTTCTCCTTGTTTAAGTTCTTCTTTAGAACACTCTTATTGAAGAGTTTCCAAGTTAACTAACTTGCTTAACCTTTGAAACGTCAGGCAAAGCAAAGGTTAACAATTGGTTATCCAAAGTGCCCGTTTACGTAGTCGTTGGTACGTGGATCAATCGGCTTATTGAAGACGTCTTCGGTGTCGCCAAATTCAACAACACGGCCTGGGTTGCCATCTTCGGCCAGGAAGAAAGCTGTCTTGTCGGCTACACGCTGAGCCTGCTGCATGTTGTGAGTCACAATAACGATGGACATGGAATCTTTTAGCTCCAAGATTGTCTCTTCGATGCGGCGAGTTGAGCCAGGGTCAAGCGCTGAACAAGGCTCATCCATCAGTAAAACTTCAGGATTCATAGCAAGGGATCGAGCGATGCAAAGTCGCTGCTGCTGACCACCCGAGAGTGAAATGGCCGGGTCATTTAGGCGATCTTTAACCTCTGTCCACATAGATGCACGCTTGAGTGAAGTCTCAACCAGGTCGTCAGAAACTTCACTCTTTCGACCGGAAAGCTTTAGCCCTGAAATTACGTTTTCTTTGATTGACATAGTTGGGAATGGGTTTGGCTTTTGAAAAACCATACCTACGCGAAGACGCACCGAGGTGGGGTCAACTTCTTCTCCGTAGATGTCTTGGCCGTCAAGAAAAACGCTTCCAGCCAGACCCGCACCTGGAATTAATTCGTGCATGCGATTCAAGGTGCGAATGAAGGTTGACTTTCCGCAGCCAGACGGGCCGATTAGGGCGGTCACCTCATTGGAAGGAAACTGCAGCGAAACATTTTTTAGAACGTGGCGCTCCCCGAACCAGACGTTGACGTCTTTCGACTCTAAATAGAAGTTTGCAGTTGACATGGTCACTACTTTCTTTTCTTGACTGACTTAGAGCTCGAGGCAACTCGAGCGGCAACAAACAAAATTCCAACCAACATAAGCAAGACGAGAGCAGCTCCCCAGGCGCGCTGGATGCTGGTGTCGTAGCCCAAGCTGACGTATCCATACAGGTAGGTAGGCAGAGTCGAAATTCCACCTTCAAGCAAGTTCAAGTTCGTTGTATTTGCCAATGACGTTGTCAGCAGCAGTGGAGCAGTTTCACCGATGATTCTCGCAACACCAAGTAGAACTGCGGTGACGAGACCAGACTTTGCAGCAGGCAGCGTAACCATTGAAAATGCACTCCAGGCTGATGCTCCAAGACCCAAAGCACCATTACGAAGCTCGGCAGGCACCAAGCGAAGAGATTCTTCGGCCACGCGTGCAACCGTAGGTAACATCAACGGAATAAGTGCGAGTGAGCCAGTCCAGCCGGCGTAGGCGGTGAAGCCCGAAAGAATCAGCATTGAGTAAATGAACAATCCGGTAACCACCGATGGCAATCCAGACATAGCCTGAAGCAACATTCTGATCAAGCCACGGCTCTTTCCACGAGTCTCGGTCAGATATACAGCCGTGGCCAACGCCAGAGGAACGGTAATTACCGTGCTTAGTCCCACAATCAAAAGTGTGCCCAGAATCGCGTGGCCAACGCCACCAATCTCAAGCCCTGTAGTTGGAGTTACATATCGGTCATTTTGGTAAATGAATTGTGGGCTAAGAGTTGAGAATCCGGCTTGTACCACTGACCAGAGCACCGAAACAAGTAACACAAACACGAAGGAACCAAGGAACATGGTGGCTACAACGAGGAGCCCATCCAGAATTCCACGCCGTCCATAAATCAACATTCCGGCTATTGACGATGAAACTGCCTGCATCGGCAGAAACGCCAAAAGCAAACCTGTCATGAAGTCAAGTTGCAGCGTAGCAAGGAGCGAAAGAAAAACGACTGCCGGAATCAAGCTGGTGAGAATAAGAATGATTCTTGAGCGAACACTGATCTTTGACCACGGAGCTGAAGTTTTTGGTCTGCTAACCGGGTTTAGGTCGATTACTTTCTCCATGGCTGAGCCTTTACAACAATGAACGATGCGAGAGTGTTGATCAGCAAGGTGAATCCAAATAGAACCACACCAGCGGCCAAGAGTGCAGATACTTCATCGGCTGTTGCTTCTGCAAATTTAGAGAGAATCAGAGACGCAATAGCGCCACCTTCAGGAAGCACGATTCGGAACCAGTTAACTTCGTCAAATACCAGGTTCAACACGAAGAAAATCGCCACGGTCTCGCCTACCGCACGTCCAAGAGCAAGCAAAACGCCTCCGACGATACCACCGGCAGCGGTTGGCAGAATAACTTTGCGGAATGTTGATTCGCGATTTCCACCCAGCGCAAGTGATGCCTTGATCAGATCCTGATCAATCTGGCTAAAGATTTCGCGAGTGATAGAAGCAATTATTGGCACGATCATCACTGCAACGATGAACCCCGCGATAAAAGGAGTTCTCAAGAAGTTGTCTGCGTCATTTTCGAACATCGGCAGGAAACCGAATGCGTTGTGCAACAACTCTCCCCAATGGGCCCCAACCGGGCTAAACACCGAAAGCCCCCAAAGACCAATCACGACTGAAGGAATCGCGGCAAGCAAATCAACTAAAAGTGCGGTTGACACCAGAACCAAAAATAAAATCGACAAACCCAAATTTTTCAAAAGTTGGCCAGGCTCGCAGCGTAAGGAAAAACATGATTGCAATCACCAACACGATGGTGGAATAGGCCGCCGCTGTGGCGATGCCGTAGAAGATTCGGTCCGGTGTAGAAGTGGCCTTGACCGACAGCTTGCGCCGAGGTGGAATCACACCAGAGAGGTCCGTCATCATGGCTCAATGATGAGCCGTGAATCTAAAATTTTGACGGTCGGAAGGTTAACGGAAGGTGAACAACCAAGCTCAAAACCAGCATTACGGCTACGGTCAGGGCCCCGACCCCAATTACTACCGTGGACCATCTGGTTCGCTCAATCAGCGCCCAGAATGCGGCTCCCACTGGAATCATCAAAGCCACAATTAGGTACGCGAAGAACTCAACGGTGTCTAGTTTGGCTCGCTCCCCTGCGATTACAATAACCGTAGATACGACGAGCTGAATAATTAGCGCCAGTTGAACCAAAGCTAAAGCACCAATCGAAATTCCACTTGGCTTGCGGTTGGCAAAACCCATAATCAAGGTGACTATACCAACGACCGTCGCCAAGAAAATCTGTGAACTGTAAAGCCAAGCGATCATGTGTCCACTCCATCGTTAAAGACAACCAAAGATTTAATGTCTTTGCCAGAGACGGTGAGCATTGCAATTAACTTTCCAGATTCGTCAACGCCAGCGAACGGTTTCACGCCTTCACCAGTTGCTTTCAGGCGTTTTCCGTGCCGCAAATCAATTACGTCTTGGTCGCTCAGGGCCTTGGTTTCAAATTGTTGTCTGGCAGCGAGTGAAACATCCAGCACCGAAAGCGTTTCGCTGGATAACCCATCCAACTGCTGAGCTTGGTCAATCGTGTATTTACCGATTCTGCTGCGACGCAAGGCCGTTAGGTGGCCTCCCACGCCAAGCGATTGCCCTAGATCTCTAGCCAAAGCACGGATGTAAGTTCCTGAAGAGCAATCCACCTGCACCTCGATATCGAAATACATATTTTCGCCCTCATGCACGATGCCAATTTCGTGGGTGATTTCAAAAGCCGTGACTTCAACGGAACGCTCAGCTAATTTGACCTCATCGCCGGAACGCACCTTTGCATAAGCTCTTTCGCCGTCAACTTTGATTGCACTAACTGAGCTTGGTATCTGCATGATTTGGCCACGAAACTGCGATATCGCTGATTCGATGGCAGGCAGGCTTAGTTCCTTTATTTTTTGTTTATCTCCCCGAACTAGAACATCTGATTCTTTGTCGTCGGTGATTGTGGATGCACCTAAGCGAATAGTGGCGAAATA
>JBEGTF010000048.1:0-5184 GCA_041179545.1 Actinomycetota bacterium
GCTTTGTACAGCTGCATCGCGTGAGCGGTTTCGTTGGAACCTCCACCGGTGATGATCTTTGCGCGTCCGGCAGAAACTGACTTGCCAACCTCAACTAGCTTGATCTTCTCGGCATCGGTAAGTGTGCTTGTCTCACCAGTGGTTCCGGTGACAACAACTCCGTCTGCTCCGTTGGAGATGACGTAGTCGATTAGCTTCTCGGTGTCATCCCAATTCACTTCGCCGTCGGCGGTCATTGGGGTTACGAGTGCTACCAGGGTCTGGCCAAAAATGTTCTTCTGAGACATGCGTACAAGCCTATCGCTAGGCTGGGGATGTGAACCTGATGCCAACGAAGGCCGACTGGCTTGAAGCGCGACGGGCGCCAATCAAAGACCTAGTCGCTGGTCTCACCGTAGCCATCGTGGCGCTGCCCCTTGCTCTTGCCTTTGGAATTGCATCCGGTTTAGGTGCCGAGGCGGGATTGACCACCGCGATCATTGCCGGTGCAATTGCAGCAATCTTTGGGGGCAGTCGGCTGCAGGTTTCCGGTCCAACGGGAGCGATGACAGTGGTTCTCGTGCCAATAGTTCACCAATTTGGACCGATGGGTGTGCTGCTTGTAGGGCTAATGGCCGGTTTTATTTTAGTGATTGCCGGTTTCGCAAGAATCGGTGAGCATGTGCACCGATTACCAACCTCGCTGATTGAGGGTTTCACCGCAGGTATTGCCGTGGTTATTTCTCTTCAGCAGTTTCCATTCATTTTTGGAGCCGAAGCTAGCAAGTCAGAAAAAGTTTGGGCTGCCGCATTTGAAAATGCTGCGGCAGGTTTTGCTGATTTCAACGCCACCCCAGTTTTCATGGCGTTTGCTGTGATGGCCGTGATTCTTACATTCTCAAACCGTTGGCCAAGAATTCCTTTTTCACTGCTGAGCGTTGCTTTGGCCGCGGTTCTGAGCGCCACCTTGGGCTTTGATGTTGAAACCATTGGAGAATTGCCGGCCCGGATTGGAAACCTAAGTTTTGAATTCCTAAATTCAAGTGACTACCTTGCGCTAGTCCCTTCAGCAATAGCTGTGGCAGCCCTGGCCGCGCTTGAGAGTTTGCTCTCGGCCAAAGTTGCCGACAAAATGCGCGGTGGCGGTGAGCAGCACGACTCAAACAGAGAATTGTTTGGACAAGGGCTTGCAAACATCGCCGTGCCATTTTTTGGTGGCGTTCCTGCGACAGCGGCGCTGGCAAGAACCGCGGTTAATGTGAAGTCGCACGCTCAATCAAAACTAGCTGCGCTTAGCCACTCAGTTATTCTCGCGATTGTTGTCCTACTTTTTGCTCCATTGGTTGCGCAGATACCACTTGCGGCTCTGGCTGGGGTGCTTCTTGCCACTACTGCTCGAATGATTAAACCTCGAGAATTATTTGCCCTGGCCAAAGAGACAAGACTCGACGCGTTGGTTCTGATAGCCACTTTCGCTGCAACGATTTTCATCGATCTGATTTCGGCAGTGATTATTGGATTGATTTTGTCGCTTGCGCTGAGAAGAACTAGGCTCGCGGCGATCGATAGAAGATATCCACCAGTGGATGAAAACGAGACCTTGGGCGACTAGTCGCCAAAATACGCCAGCCCCAAGAAGGCTTTGGAAATTACGGTGCTACGCGACCATTCTTGTTGAATGCTTCATAGGTGTAAGGCATCAGTGGCGCCCAGAAATCTTCCATCTTCTCAGCACACATTTCAATCTCACGTTGAGGGAAAGACGGAAAGTGGGTTCCTTCGCGCTGAGTGCGCAGGCTCAAGAAGTTCATCAACGCTCGTGAGTTCATGGTGACGTACATGCTCGAATAAATATTGAGTGGCAAAACGATTCGAGCAACTTCACGAGCTACGCCAGCCTCAAGCATGCGCTTGTATGACTCGTAGGCAACTTGAGATGCTGTGCGAGACTCCTGCTCAACTAAGGCAATTTGCTCGGCTGAGCCAGGCAGAAATTCGTAGTGACCAGTCTTACCAACCTGCACCAAGTTGCGATCCGGAGCTGGCACGTAGAAAACCGGAGAAAGCTCCTTGTATCGACCTGATTCTTCGTTGTAGCTCGCGATTCGGTGACGCATGAATTCGCGGAATACGAAAATCGGTGCCTGAACATAAAAAGTCATTGAGTTGTGCTCAAAAGGCGAACCGTGGCGGTCGCGCATTAGATAGTTGATAAGACCCTTGTTGCGCTTTTCGTCTTCAGCCGCATCGGTGTGGGCAGCTGCAGACTCCAGGGTCTGTTCCCCTTGAGTCGATACGCGAGCTGCAAACAGCACGTCTGAGTCTGAGGCGATAGAACGGACAAGTTCAACGGTTACGTCGCTACGAAAAATGATGTCTGACACCCCTACAGCCTAGTCGTTTGGCGAGAGTGGGCTCGCCCACCAGGGCCTATCGGGGTTCAATGGTTGGGTGAGGAGCGTCAAAGTAATAGAGGGTAACGGTTCGTTCGGCGCAGGCGGGCCGGTTTAGCCTTAGTTCATGCCTCTTGAGACTCGAATTGCCCTAGTGCTTGGCCTTCTTGCCTTGGCTCTGGCTGCTGGTCTACTTTGGCGGGCTACCACTGGCCGGGCCAAAAAAATAACCGGTGGCGAGCAAATTGATCTGACGGAAATTGGCGCAACTAAAAACGGCCAACCGGTTACGAAATTTGGTCAAAAGGTAACCTTCCTTCAGTTTTCAAGCGAATTCTGCACAGCCTGCCGTCAAACCGCCAAGCTGTACAGCGAACTTGAGCAAGTTCACCCTGAGATTCTGCATATCGAAATCGACATAACTAATCGCACTGACCTTGCTAACAAGTTCAACATTCTTCAAACCCCAACCACCTTGGTTCTTGATTCGCGCGGTCGCGTGACTTCAAGAATTGGTGGCGCCGTAAAACAACAAACCATTCAAGATGAGATAGGAAGTTTCGAAATCTAATGAGCACATCAAAGAACACCCCTGCAGGTATTGATCCACGCGGCCCGCGTTTTGGTGCAACTATCACGTCTGTCTTGCTTCTCATCACAGTCTTTTTGGCTCTGGATGCAGCGACCCTTGGTGCAGCATTTGGATTGCTGGTTTTCATCACCGCTTCTTTTGCAATCGGAGCCTTCCTTGGAAACTCAAAGCACCCTTACGGCTTGATTTTCAAAAAATTAGTTCGCCCACGTCTTGCAGCACCAAAAGAACTTGAGGACCCTCGCCCCCCACAGTTTGCCCAGTTGATTGGCTTACTAGTTGCCGGTGTTGGTGTCGTTCTGTATCTAGCCGGCGCGCAGGGGGCATTGGTGTTTGCAGCTGGTGCGGCATTCATCGCAGCCTTCTTGAATGCGGCATTCGCCTTTTGCCTTGGCTGCCAAATTTACGTTGGACTTCAACGAATCGGCTTGATTAAGAAATTTTAATGGGAGGGCTAGTTCGAAAGGGCAATAGCTTTTCGCATGGCCGCTCTAGCTCGCCTGCGGTCACCGCAAGCATCATAGGCAAGACTCAAGTTGAACCACGCTTGAAAGTCAGTGTCATTTTCGGCGGCGGCAGCACTCCACTTTGCAAATGCGGCATCTGCTGAGGAACGAACCGCACGTCCACTAGGCCTAGTCTCAATTTCAAGATCAGGCCAAGTACCTGAAGATTCAACTCGTGCAACGAGTTTTTCTGTGGCAATTCCGAATCGCAACTCAACGACGATTGCCCAAACGCCAATCAACGGAAAAGTAATAATCAACAACCCCATTATTTGGGCAACGAACACCCCCGTAGCCAACAGTGTGATTGCAGTATTAGCCAGCAAGATTACATAAACCAGCAACAAGGCTGACATGACAAGTGCGCCGATTTTTGCGCGAGACATAGCTGGACTTTTCTCAGCTCTTGTTATTTGCGTCGACTACCGACTGCAGCCCGACGACAAGGCCGCTGCTAGCCACAGCAGTGCGCAGGCTCAACAAGATACCTTGGACATAGGAACGAATAGAAGAAACTTCATGGCTGATAATTAGCACTTCGCTCTCCCCTCCAAAGACCACATCTTGCTTTGCTGACACTCCGGCGAGGCGAATGCTGTGAATAGGAATACCAGCAACAACCTCTCCTCGAGCTTTCTGTCCGACTCCAGGAATCAATGGCTGAATCATGCCTTTGCGCGACTCCGAAATCATTTCGGCTGTGCGAACAGCGGTGCCTGATGGTGAATCGATTTTGCCGGCGTGGTGTGCCTCGACAATTTCGATGGATTCAAAAAACTTGCCAGCCTGAGCTGCAAAAGAGCTGGCAAGCATTGAACCAATTGAAAAGTTTGGAATTACAAGGACAACTGCGGCTGGATTCGCCGAGATTTTCTTCTGAAGTTCTGCGAGTTTTGCCGAAGACCAACCGCTGGTGCCAATCACTAGCTTGATGCCATTTGTGATGGCAAAATCTGCAACCTTTTCACTAACTTCAAGGCGAGTGACTTCAAAGATCACGTCCGCGCCAAGGGCTTGATTAAGTTCGCTTTTTGAATCCAGAGCTGCGTGCAGCTCTAAATCTTGTGCGGCTTCGATCAGCTCTACGGCAAGTTTGCCCATGCGACCGGTTGCACCGACAACAGCTACTTTGATTGACATGAGTCAATCCTAGATAAATTCAGCGAAAGTTGACTCATCAACATCACCAACTGCCACAATCGACCGTTCGCGCTTGATTAGATCGGCGGCAAGATTCTGAACATCTGCAAGTGTTACTGAGTTCACGTGAAGTAGTGAATCATCAAGGTCAAAGAACTCTCCGTTGACTATTTCAGCGCTGATCAGGCGGTTCATGCGAGCCATTGTGCTCTCATACTTCAGCGCCAAACTGCCCGATATGTTGCCCTTTGCCAAGTCAAGTTCGTCCTGGCGGATTCCATCGGTGGCAATTTTTTCAAACTCGGAAACCATCAGACGAGTTACCTCTTGGGTCTTGGCCGGCGAGCAGCCTGCGTAAAGGCCAAAGTATGCGCCATCTGAGTAACCCTGGTTGAAAGAGTAAACAGAATAGGCGAGTCCGCGCTTTTCGCGAATTTCTTGGAACATACGCGAACTCATTCCCCCACCAAGAACGGTGTTGAGAATTCCCATCGCGTAGCGACGTTCATCGTCGGCAACCAGACCCTGCATTCCGAGCAAAACATTTGCTTGCGCGATTGGACGCTTGATTACT
>JBEGTF010000049.1:0-5816 GCA_041179545.1 Actinomycetota bacterium
TCACGCATCGAGGATCTTCGCGCTGCTGCGGCAATTATCGAAGGTAAGAAAAAAGCCGATGGAGTTCGCTTCATGGTCGTACCCGGTTCTGCTCGAGTTCGCTTGCAGGCTGAGGCTGAAGGTCTAGACAAAATCTTCAAAGACTTTGGTGCCGAATGGCGCTTTGCCGGTTGCTCAATGTGTTTGGGTATGAACCCAGATCAACTAGCTCCGGGTGAGCGCGCGGCATCAACATCTAACAGAAACTTTGAGGGCCGTCAGGGTAAGGGCGCTCGCACTCACCTGGTATCACCGCTGGTTGCCGCGGCTACCGCTATTCGCGGAACGCTTTCCTCACCGGCTGATTTGGCGACCGATTCCGAAGGGTCGTCCAACTAATGGAAAAGTTTGAAATTTTTACAGGAGTTGCAGTTCCGCTGCGCCGCTCTAACGTAGACACCGATCAGATTATCCCTGCCGTGTATCTAAAGCGCATCACTAAGACTGGTTTCGAGGATGCATTGTTTTCAGCCTGGCGAAACGACCCTGAATTTGTTCTAAACCAGGAGCCATACAAGAACGGTGAGGTGCTAGTTGCCGGCCCTGATTTTGGTACGGGTTCATCTCGCGAGCACGCTGTGTGGGCGCTTCGCGACTATGGCTTCAAAGCTGTCTTCTCTAGCAAATTCGCCGATATCTTCCGCGGCAACTCAGGTAAGCAAGGTTTGGTTGCCGGAGTAATCACCGAAGAAGACACTGAAAAACTTTGGCAGGCTATTGAGTCAAACCCGGGGTCATCAATCACCGTGAACTTGGTTGAGCAGACTGCTTCTATCGGTGATGTCGTGGTGCACTTTGATATTGACGAGTACACCAAGTGGCGTTTACTCGAGGGCCTTGACGACATTGGTCTTACCCTTCGCGATGAACAAGCCATCACTGATTTTGAAGCCAAGCGAGCAGCTTGGCGCCCAAAGACCCTACCGGCTAGGAACTAACCATGAGTCAAATCACAGTTACCGGTGGGAAGCCGCTCAAGGGTCGCGTTGATCTAAAGGGTGCAAAGAATCTTGTAACCAAGGCCATGGTTGCCGCGCTACTTGGCGACGGACCAAGCGTCTTGAAAGACGTGCCATTCATCAGCGATGTTGAAATTGTTTCAAGATTGCTTCAGTTGCACGGTGTAAAAATTGAGCACTCTGAAGATGGCGTGATGTCGCTTGATCCAAGCAATGTAGCTTCTGCTCGAATGATCGACATCGATGCGCACGCTGGTTCTTCACGCATTCCAATTCTTTTCTGTGGTCCACTGCTGCACCGATTAGGTGAAGCGTTTATTCCAGGTCTTGGTGGTTGCCACATAGGTGATCGTCCTATTGATTATCACTTTGAAGTACTGCGCAACTTTGGTGCGGTCATCGAAGAGCTCGACAATGGAACTCGTTTGTCGGCACCCAAGGGGCTCAAAGGCGCAAAGATTTCGTTGCCGTATCCATCGGTTGGTGCAACAGAGCAGGTGTTGCTAACTGCAACTCGTGCAGAGGGACTAACCGAACTTTCTGGTGCAGCTATTGAGCCAGAGATTATGGATCTCATCGCCATCTTGCAAAAGATGGGCGCAATTATTTCTGTAGACACCGATCGCGTTATTCGCATCGAGGGCGTCAAAGAACTTTCTGGTTACAACCACCGTGCGTTGTTTGATCGCAATGAGGCAGCCTCTTGGGCTTGTGCGGCACTGGCAACCAACGGTGACATTTTTGTGGGTGGTGCTCGTCAGCAAGAAATGACAACTTTCCTAAACGTGTTTCGCAAAGTTGGTGGAGCGTTTGAAATCCAAGACGATGGAATTCGCTTCTTCCACCCCGGCGGCGACCTAAAGCCGGTTGTCCTTGAAACCGATGTCCACCCTGGATTCATGACCGACTGGCAGCAGCCTTTGGTAGTTGCTTTGACTCAGGCAAAGGGCCTCTCGATCATTCACGAAACCGTTTATGAAAACCGTTTTGGGTTCACCGACGCACTGGTTCAAATGGGTGCACAGATTCAGATTTATCGTGAATGCCTTGGCGGCACTGCTTGCCGATTTGGCCAGCGAAACTTTAACCACTCGGCGGTAATCTCTGGGCCAACCCCACTGCACGCTGCCGACATCCGTGTGCCAGACCTTCGCGGTGGATTTAGCCATATGGTGGCAGCACTGGCCGCAAAGGGAACATCAAACGTGACCAACGTTCAATTGATCTCGCGTGGGTACGAACACTTCTTGCAAAAACTTACTGACCTCGGCGCTGACTTCACCTACAGCGAGTAATTTCATGGCCAAGCCAAAGAAAGAACTGCCAATGCCGAAGATTAATTCTTCGGAACGCCACTTCGTGCTGGCCTTGGTAGCCTCGGTTTTGATTCCTCTAGTGCGTCTCTTGTTTCGAGTCGAGCCAAAAGGTATTGAGAAGCTACCCAAGCACGGTTCATATATTCTCGTTGCTAACCACGTGACCAACCTAGATGCGCTTGCAGTTGCCTATTTGGTTTACGTGCAGCTAAAGCGTGCGCCACATTTCTTGGCTAAGGAAAGCTTGTTCAGAATTCCGGTGCTCGGAGCCATCATCCGCGCTGCAGGTCAAATTCCGGTTTACCGCTCAGGTCACCGCAACGATACTCCGCTTAAGGCAGCTCACGAATACTTGAAGGCTGGTCACTCGATAGCAATTTTCCCCGAGGGCACACTCACTAGAAGTCCAGATCTTTGGCCAATGCGCGGAAAGTCTGGCGCAATTCGTTTGGCACTTGAAACCGGTGTGCCGGTGTTTCCTATTGGTCAATGGGGAAGTGAAAAAGTTCTTCCGCAGTATGGCAGCAAATTCCGTCCGGGTTTCTGGAAGCCAGTGCGAATTTTGATTGGCGATGAAATTGATTTGAGCAACTACCGTAAAAAACAACTCAACCCCGATGAGTTGAACGATGCTACCAAACTTGTGATGCAGACTATTACCGAGCTCGTTGAGGAGCTTCGTGGTGAAAAGGCTCCGTTGGAATTGTGGGATCCAGCGAAGGCGGGCCAAACAACGAGCGGTAACTTCAAGAAGGCGAGTAAATAGCGTGGCCAAGATTGCAGTAATGGGTGCTGGAAGTTGGGGAACCACTTTCGCCAAGGTGTTAGCTGATAACTCAAACAACGAGGTAATGCTTTGGGCTCGTCGCGAAGACGTAGCCGAAGAAATCAACACCGATCACCGCAACGGTGACTACCTGCCTGGCATCGCGCTTCCTAAGTCTTTGACCGCATCTACCGATGTTGCGAGTGTTCTAGACGGAGCGACTCAGGTATACATTTCAGTTCCTTCGCAGACGCTTAGAGAAAATCTTGAAGAGTGGGGTTCTCAACTTCCAGCCGGCGCTATCATTGTGAGCCTCATGAAGGGTGTCGAAAAAGACACCGGCCTTCGCATGAGCGAGGTTATCGAAAAAGTAACTGGCACTGACCCAAACAATATTTGCGTGGTCTCTGGACCAAATCTTTCGCTCGAAATCGCGGCAGAGGAGCCAACGGCATCGGTTGCGTCAAGTATCAATGAAGAAACGCGCACCGCAGTTGCAGAGGCAGCGAGCAACGAATACTTCACCACGTTTACTAACGAAGACGTGATTGGCACCGAGTTTGGTGGAATCCTAAAGAACTTGATTGCCGTTGCGATTGGAATTGTGAACGGCGTTGGCTACGGCCAAAACACAAAAGCCTCAATCATGACCCGAGGTCTTGCAGAATTAACTCGTTTTGCCGTGGCATATGGAGCTGAAGAAAAGACTCTTGTTGGTCTTGCCGGCCTTGGCGACTTGATCGCCACCTCTGAATCTTCGCTTTCTCGAAACCACAAAGCGGGTGAGATGTTGGGTAAGGGATACACCCTGCGCGAAGTACAGCGTCGTATGGCTCAAACCGCCGAAGGCCTGTCATCGGTTGCTCCAATTTTGCAGCTGGCGAAGGCAAAGCATGTTTCCATGCCAATCGTTGAGCAGGTGCAGTTGGTGCTTGAAGGCAAGATGAACCCGCGCGACATCGCCCCGCACCTAACTCACGCGGCCGACGGCCCGATCGACGAATAAAAGTTTGGGTCAATGACTTCTTCAAAAACCAAACTCAATGTGGCACTGCTTTTTGGTGGACCGTCTTCTGAGCATGAAATTTCTTGCGCCACAGCTGCTGGCGTAATGGGCGCGATTGATCGCAGCAAGTACAACTTGATTCCAGTTGGTATCACTAAAGCGGGTGATTGGATCGTCGGCGAAGACGATGCCGCAAAGTGGGCGCTTCGAAAAGGTGATCTGGCATCAGTTGCACCAAATGGCACCAGCGTTCAATTTGGTGATGACCGCGAATTATTTGCCATCGATTCAAATGGTGTACGAACTTCACTAGGCGTGATTGATGTTGTCTTTCCGGTTCTGCACGGTCCCTACGGTGAAGACGGCACTCTGCAGCGCGATCTTGAGGCCGTTGGAGTTACCTATGTAGGGAATGGTGTCTTAGCCAGCGAACGTGGCATGGACAAAGAGCTCTCCAAAGAGGCATTCTTGGCCGCCGGCGTTCCGGCTACCCCACACGTGGTGATCAAACTGGAGGATTGGCTGGCTGATCCCGAGTCTGCGCTCGAGAAAGTTAGAAAGCTCGGCTCGTTGCCCTTATTCGTAAAGCCCGCTCGCGCAGGTTCTTCAAAAGGGGTCAGCAAGGTTAAAGACATGGCAGATTTTGCCGCTGCGGTTGCTACGGCATTCAACGAGGATGACAAGTTAGTCGTTGAGTGCGGTGTAGACGGCCGCGAGGTTGAGGTTGCCGTTTTACAGGGGCGCGAATCTGCGGGCCCCAGAGTTTCAGTTGCCGGTGAAATTATTGTGACCGGCCGCGACTTCTATGACTTTGACGCAAAGTACCAAGATGAAGATTCTGTGCAGTTGGTAATTCCAGCGCAGATTACTGATGCTGAATTACAAGAAATGCAAAAACTAGCTGCCAAGGCTTTCGATGCTCTTGGTTGTGAAGGTTTAGCTCGAGCAGACTTTTTTCTCACGAAAAACGGATTCTTGATAAATGAAATCAACACCATGCCCGGTTTCACCCCGCTATCGATGTTTCCTTCGCTTTGGCATCAGTAAGAACTATTTGCAGTTTTTGGTTGCAGGAATATTCTGCACGGCTTCGGCAAGAGATTCGAGGGCGGTCACGCCAGCAACTGATTTTGAATCTACAATCACCTCTGTTGCCGGACTGCGTCCAAATGTGATGAAGCGATAGCTCGGTGCTTGGCTGTCATCAACCAACCAATCAACTTCACCCGCAGTAACACAAGTGAGAGTGCTCACTGCAACCGGCTCTAGCCCGCATCGCAAAATTACAGAACTTGGCTCACCCCAAGCACCGGTGAGCCTCCAGGTTTACGGTTGCCGAACACCCGGTGAGCAGTGCGGTAGCCACCAGGCCAGCGGCAAATGCTCGCAAAATTGAGCGGGACTTCAAAATCTTCATCTCCAACAGGCTACCTTTGTTATGTGCCCAATGTAGAAACCATCAGCTCGCTCGGCGAAAACGAAAGCCTTAAGCGCACCATCGCGCGGCTGAATATTTCTGACCACGCTCTGGTTGGTCCGGGTGATGATTCAGCGGTAATCAAAGCTCCAGACGGTCGTTTCGTTGTGACCACAGACACCCTTGTAGAGGGCCACGATTTCAAACTAGATTGGTCAACCGGGTATGACCTTGGCTGGAAGGCGGTGGCCAGCAATATCGCTGACGTTGCCGCAATGGGTGCCGTTCCAACCGCACTTGTTGTTGCTGTTAC
>JBEGTF010000050.1:0-5006 GCA_041179545.1 Actinomycetota bacterium
GCGTAAAGCGCACGACGAACATCTTCAACAAATGCGGCCTTGTCTTCAACTGACCACTTGGTTGAATCAGCTGGCAAGCCATCAACTGCTGCGCGCTGTGATGCCTGAGATGAAAGTGAGCGGGCAAACACGGCCTCAGCGATTCCAGAAACTGGTGTGCCTAGGTTTAGCGCTGTCTGTACTGTCCAAACACCGGTTCCCTTTGAACCTGCCTGGTCAAGAATCACATCAACCAGCGGCTTACCAGTCTTGGCGTCAACCTGCTTTAGAACTTCTGCGGTGATCTCAATTAGGAATGACTCAAGATCTCCCTTGTTCCACTCTTCAAAAATCTCAGCAACTTCAGCTGGGCTGTAGCCACCTGCCTGACGAAGGATGTCGTAGGCCTCGGCAATCAACTGCATGTCGGCGTATTCAATACCATTGTGAATCATCTTCACAAAGTGGCCGGCGCCATCGGTGCCAACGTGGGTAACACATGGTTCGCCCTCGGCGATAGCCGCGATCGAAGCAAGAATTGGACCAAGAGTTTTGTAGGCCTCGGCAGAACCACCAGGCATGATCGATGGACCCTTTAGAGCGCCTTCTTCACCACCAGAAATTCCGGCACCAACAAAGTTGATTCCTTTAGCTGATACTTCTTTTTCACGACGGATGGTGTCGGTGAATAGCGCGTTGCCACCATCAACGATGATGTCGCCCGGTTCGAAGCGCTCGGTCAGCTGCGAGATAACCGCATCGGTTCCCTTGCCGGCCTGAACCATGATGATCGCGGTGCGCGGCTTAGCAAGTGACTCAACGAATGCATCGATATCTGCGGCGGCGATGAAACCAGCTTCTGGGTGCTCGTTGATTAGAAGTTCTGTGCGCTCGTATGAGCGGTTGTAAACGGCAACGGTGTTACCTTCTCGGCTTGCCAGGTTGCGAGCTAGGTTCGAGCCCATTACTGCGAGTCCAACGACTCCGATGTTTGCCTTAGTCATAATTCATTCCTATATAAGGTGAAGGGGATTTGGCCGAGGCTTCGTTGCGTGGACCTAGCTTCAACAATATCGCATTGAGGAGTCGCCAGCAGTCATCTAGTGACTTGAGGCTCAAAACTCATTGATTTGGCCTTTGTTGCCTGTGAAAACAAATTGATAACGATTCGGTACCGTTATCCAAGCGTTAGCGAATATGGGTCGTTTGGGTTTGCAGTAATTTGTTGTTTTCAGGAACATATACCTAGGCCGTTGTAACCAATGGCTAACCGCGGGGGATAACGTTGTTCAGCGCGGTAAACCAACCACATTAGAAAGGGTATGAAATGAAGAAGTCTTCATTGATCACCATGACCGCTTTTGCAGCGGTAGCAGTTCTAGGTCTTTCAGGTTGTGCAGCTGACTCAGCACCTGCTGGTTCAACTCGCGCTTGTGTAATTCTTCCAGATGCTGACAGCGGAACTCGCTGGGAGCCAGGCGACCGTCCAGCTCTTGAGAAGGGCCTTGCAGACGCAGGTTTCGAAGCTGACATCCAGAACGCACAGAACGACCCAGCTAAGTACGCAACCATTTCAGACGCACAGCTTACAAAGGGCTGTGGAGTTATGTTGTTGGTTGACCTACAGGGTGCAGGTGTAGCAGTTGCTGAAAAGGCAAAGGCTGCTGGCGTTCCAGTAATCGCTTACGACCGTCCAATCGATGGCGCTGACTACTACGTATCATTCGACAACGAGACCGTTGGTGCTCTACAGGGTCAGATGATCGTTGATGGTCTAGCTGCAGCTGGTAAGGACATCAAGACCGCAAGCATCGTTTACGGTTCAGGTGACCCAACAGACGGTAACGCAAAGATGTTCCTTGACGGTGCTCTAGGCGTTCTCGACGCTGCTGGCGCAAAGGCTGCTTTCACCATGGAAGGTACATGGGATGGCGCAAAGGCTGGAACTCTATTCGAGCAGGCATTCACTGCTGTAAAGGGTAAGGTTGACGCCGTTCTAGCTCCTAACGACAACAACGCGGCATCAATCATCCAGGTTCTAGACAAGAACGGTCTAACTGTTCCTGTGTCAGGCCAGGACGCATCTGTTGCAGGTCTACAGAACGTTCTTCTAGGTAAGCAGTACGGTACCGTTTACAAGCCATTCACCCTAGAGGTTGCAAAGGCTCTTGAAGTTATCAAGGCAATCTTTGCTGGTGAGACCTTCCCAACCACCAAGAACGTAAATGGCGTTCCATTCGTAACAATCGACCCAATCTCGATCACTGCTGACACCGTAAAGGATGTTGTTGCAGCGGGAGACGCAACTGTTGAAGCTCTATGTACTGCAGATGTTGCAGATGCATGTGCAAAGTACGGCGTTAAGTAAAAACTAAGTAGTAAAGAATCTGGGCGCCAGTCTTTGGCTGGCGCCCAGATTCATCTAAATTTAAAAATCAGAAGTGGAGTTTGCAAGTGAGCACGCCATTAATTCAACTCTCAGGAGTTAAAAAGAGCTTTGGACCGGTTGATGTCCTAAAAGGTGTTGACCTAAAGGTTTACCCAGGCCGCGTAACCGCACTAGTTGGAGACAACGGTGCTGGTAAGTCAACACTGATTAAGGGCTTAGCTGGCGTTCAGTGGTACGACGAAGGAAGCGTAAAGTTCGAAGGCGAAGAAGTATCACTAACCACTCCAAGAATTTCCTCTGCCCTAGGTATTGAGGTTGTATATCAGGACCTCGCTCTCTGCGAAAACCTAGACATCGTTCAGAACATGTTCCTCGGCCGCGAAGAACTTCAGCAGTTCACGCTTGATGAATCAGCAATGGAATTCGCTGCCGCAAAGGCACTGCAGTCTCTCTCAGTTCGAACAGTGAAGTCTGTTCGTCAAAAAGTTTCTTCGCTATCTGGTGGTCAGCGTCAGACTGTTGCAATTGCACGTTCCGTTCTTCGTGACGCAAAGGTTGTAATTCTCGATGAGCCAACTGCCGCACTTGGTGTAGCACAGACCGAGCAGGTTCTTAACCTCGTACGTCGACTAGCCGACAAGGGCATTGCGGTAATCATGATCAGCCACAACCTGCACGATGTGTTCCAGGTTGCCGATGACATCGCAGTACTTTACCTTGGCACCATGGTTGCTCAGCTTGAAACAAAAAAGACCAATCACAACGAAATTATCGGTTACATCACAGGTATCAAGACCCAAAAGGAAAAAGCATAATGTCTGACAACATCACGATTAACACGGGTCACGAGGGTTCCGCCCTAGACCAGATAAAGGCATATGGCTCAAGACTAAAGAGTGGTGAGATGGGCGCGCTGCCTGCTATCGGTGCGCTGATTTTGCTGATGGCCTTGTTTGCATCGCTCTCTCCTTACTTTCTGACCCCAATTAACTTTGCGAACCTTTTTACCCAGGCTGCGACACTGATGATGATTTCAGCCGCCTTGGTGTTCGTGTTGATGCTCGGTGAAATCGACCTATCAGCTGGTGTGACCGCCGGCACTGGAATGGCTATATTCGTAAAGTTAAATCTTGATGGAATGCCATGGATGCTTGCACTTGCTCTGGCATTCGCATTTGCGTTGGCAACCGGCTGGGTGCTCGGCTACTTCGTGGCAAAGATTGGTGTTCCGTCTTTCGTTATTTCACTTGCTCTGTATCTAGCGTTCCCAGGTGTGATGCTTATCATCCTGGGGGATGGTGGAATCTTGCGCCTTGAGGTGCCAGAGATCAAAGCAATCATGAACACCAACCTTCCGCTTTGGGGTGGCTGGGCAATGCTTGCTGTTTGTGTTGGACTAACTTTCGCAATGGGCCTTTGGGACCGCGCTCGTCGAGTTCGTGCGAACCTTCCAACTCGCCCACTTTCACTTCTTTACATCAAGGTAGCCGGAATTACCGTTCTTGGCGGCGTTGGAGTAGCACTTTTGAACCTGCCTCGATCTTTGGTTAAAACCAACCCGATCGAGGGTGTACCAACCGTTATTCCAATTGCTCTAGTCATCTTGTTCATCGGAACATTCATGCTGGACCGAACCAAGTTCGGGCGCTACATGTATGCGGTCGGTGGAAACCCTGAGGCAGCACGTCGTGCCGGTATTAAGGTTGCCAAGATCCGCATCACAGCTTTCATGATCTGTTCTGTACTTGCGATGATCTCGGGTGTTTTCAATGTCAGCCGCATCGGAAACGTTGAATCATCAGCCGGTCGTGCAATTGTGCTTTCAGGTGTAGCTGCCGCGGTTGTGGGTGGAGTCAGCCTCTTCGGTGGTCGCGGTCGTCTAGTACACGCAGCTATCGGTGCGTTTGTAATCGCGATCATTGATAACGGTCTTGGCCTATTGGGCATGCCAGCGGGAATTGCTTACATCATCACCGGGTCTGTTCTAACGGTTGCAGCGACAGCTGATGCGCTTGCCAGAAGGCGCAGTGGTGGTTCGCTAACCAGAACCTAAGTATCTATAGAAAAAGCCCCACTTGGAAAATCCATCCAAGCGGGGCTTTTTCAATTTCTGGGATTCGCCTAGGCCTTTAGCCAAGCGGTCGTGTTGGCCGGCAACTTGCCATCCACCAGAGGTTGGGATGTAGCCAGTACCTGACCAGCAGGAAGTTTCGTTGGCTTTTTACCAAAGTTCGTTACGCAGTGCCAACCGCCAGGGCGGCTGAAGTGCAACACCTTGGGCGCAAACCAATTCTTATGCCACTTGATTTCCTCGGCACTCTGCAAACTCTTGCGCAGGCTCATCAGCTCTCGATAAAGCTCCAGGGTTGAACCCTGCACACCGTCTTGAGTTTCAACTGAGACAGAACCGTACCAAGTTGGTTGCGGAAGATGTGAGCCGCCGCTGCCAAATCCGAACGACGAACCGTTCTTGGTCCACGGCAGTGGCACGCGGCAACCATCGCGACTCAAGCCTAATTCTGGGTTTCTAAAGAACTGTGGATCCTGCATATCTTTCGCTGGAATATCCAATACCTCTTGCAAAGCAAGTTCCTCGCCTTGATATAGATATGTTGAACCCGGCAGCGCAAGCAACAAC
>JBEGTF010000051.1:0-5258 GCA_041179545.1 Actinomycetota bacterium
TTGAAAAGCGGAAGACCGATGTCGCCGCCGGTAAGAACTTCATGCGAAAGTTTTCCGAGCGCCTGACCAAGTTGCATTGCAAAAAGTGCACCACCGGCAGTCTTCATCACGCCACTGGCATTGCCGAGGATTTCTTGAATTTCTTCAGGAGCATTTTGAGTTAGGTTTTCACTCAGTGCCTCGCTCATGCGGTTTGCAACTGGCTCGCTCAGTGCCTGAAAAAGCGGCATCGCGTCTGCCACCCAAAGCTCACGGGATAGCAGTTTTGGATCGCCAACTAATTCAGGAATAGCGGTTGATTCGTTCAACCAGAGGGTGCCAATCGTCACGGCATCGCTGATTTGTTTTCTAGCGGAATCCGAAATTGCAACGCTTCCGGTTCGCGCCAGGGCTTTGGCCTGGTTAGTAGCCAAATCCCAGTTAACTCCGGAGTTTCCGCCCTGCGCTTGTAGCGAACTCATCGCTTTCTTGATCTGCTCGAGCATCGCCGCCATGGCCGCTGGATCTTTTGGCATACCGGCCGCCTCGGCCAGTTGTTCTGGGTCAATCCGGTCATTGCCGCTCAAAAATTGACGCATGATTGCCTCGAAATCATCTGGGTTCAAGCCACCTGGCCCACCCGGGTTCTGGTTATCGTTCATCTGCGTCCTTACCTACTAAGACTAATCACGCTTAGGCTTAAGTCATTCCTGTGAATGTAGTGAGGGCCCATTTGAGTTACAACACCGATTTCGATGCGCGCGCGTATTCCAAACCGCGTAAATCGGTTGGCCTAATTTTTCTGGTTCTTGGCGTTGCCGCCCTTTTGGGTGTTTGGTATTTCCCAACTCCTTATGTAATTGAACAACCCGGCCCGGCATACAACGTGCTTGGTGAAGATGGCGGCAAGCCGATTATCTCCATTGATAACGCAACCAGCTACAAGACATCCGGCAATTTAGATTTATTGACGGTTCAGATCGCCGGTAATCGCGAACAGACTCCAAGTTGGATGGAAATTTTTAGCGCCTGGATGGATCCATCCAAGAGCGTTTTGCCAATTGATCAGGTGTTCCCGGCAAATCAAACAGCAGAGGAGTCCACTGCCGAAAGCACCGCAATGATGGAGCAGTCGCAGCAAGAGGCTATTGCGGTTGCTCTGAAGAATTTGGGCTACGAAGTACCAGTTGAGCTTTACGTAAGTGAAGTTTCAAAAAACTCTCCGTCAAGCGGTCAAATTGTTGCTGCTGATTTCGTGAAGAAAATCAACGGGGTTGTCGTAACAACCATTGATGAGCTGCGCAAGCAGGTAAATAAGTTCGATGGCAAAACTCCATTAACCGTTGAACTTACTCGCCAGGGTGAAACCAAGAGTTTTTCCATCACACCAAAGAAAGATGAAACGGGAGCGTACCGAATCGGAATCTTGGTTGGTTATAAATACGATTTTCCGGTCCAGGTCAAGCTTCAACTCGCTGACGTCGGCGGCCCATCGGGCGGAATGATGTTTGCTCTGGGAATTTATGACAAGCTCACTCCAGGTTCCCTTACCGGCGGCCATTCAATCGCCGGAACGGGAACAATTGACGGCGCCGGACTTGTTGGACCAATCGGAGGAATTCAACAAAAAATGTTCGGAGCACAGCGAGCCGGAGCCAAGTTCTTCTTGGCCCCGAAAGACAACTGCAGCGAAGTTGTTGGGCACGAGCCAACCGGCATGCAAATCTTTAAAGTAACCACTTTCAAAGACGCACTTACCGCTGTCGAAAAAATCGGCAAAGGTGACGACCTGTCTTCATTGCCAACCTGCACTACTAAATAAGCAACAGGAGAATCATGACTAACAGCACCGCATCAAGTAACCGAGCGCCAGGGCGAAACAGCTCGCCTGCAGCAATTGCAACGCTCATCGTGATTGTTCTAGGTGTAGCCGCGCTTGGTGCGCTAGGTGTCTACACCGATTTGCTCTGGTTTGGGCAGCTAGGCTTCGGCTCCGTTTTCACCACACAGATTGCGGCTCAGGCCGCTGTGTTTGCAGCCGGTGCCTTGGTTATCGGTGTGTTGTCATGGGTTGGTTTCTACGTGGCTTACCGAACCAGACCTATCTACCTAAAGTTTGCCGATGAGCGCGACCCTTTTGCCGCCTATCGTTTGCTACTAGATCAGCTGCGCAAGGTCATCATGATTGGGCTACCTATCATTCTTGGCGTGCTCGGCGGTGTGGCATCGGCTTCACAGTGGAAGCTGGTTCTCACTTGGCTCAACCGCACCTACACCGGTGAGGTAGACCCGCAGTTTGGGCTAGATATTTCTTTCTACCTGTTTGATCTTCCGTTCCTCACCGCCGTCGTTGGTTACCTGTCAGCTGCGATCTTGATCTCGGGTTTGGTTGGCGCGGCCGTGCACATGATTTACGGAAATATCCGTTTCAACGGTCGCGAGACCAAGGTTGCTAAGTCGGCGCGAATCCAGATTGCTGTTTCGGCTGCCATCTACCTTGTCTTGCAGGGCGCCAGCCTTTGGCTAGACCAGTACGCAACCATGACAAGCTCCAGCGGGCTTTACACCGGCGCCACTTACTCAGATGTCAATGCGCGAATTCCCGGCTTCCAGATTTTGGCTTTGATTTCATTCGTCGTTGCCGGACTGTTTCTGATCACGGCCGTGCTCGGTCGCTGGCGTATCTCCGTCATGGGAACAGCGCTAATGGTCGTCAGCTCTATCGTTCTTGGTGGCGCCTATCCATGGTTGGTGCAAACCTTCCAGGTTGTGCCAAACGAGCGCACACTCGAGGCGGAATACATCAAGCGCAATATAGACGCCACCCGCGCGGCCTACGGTTTGGGTTCAGTTGAATCATCTGAATACAAAGCCACCACCGATGCAACTGCCGGCGCACTTCGTAAAGACGCGGAGACAACTGCAAATATTCGAATCATTGACCCAGCTCTGGTCAGCGCTTCGTTCAAGCAACTTGAGCAGTACAAGCAGTACTACAGCTTCGCGAGTCACCTGGATGTTGACCGCTACACAATTGACGGAAAAACCCAAGACACTGTCATTGCAGTTCGTGAATTGCAGCAGTCGGGCCTAGGCGATTCACAGTCTTGGTACAACAACGTGATTGTTTATACACACGGATATGGTGTTGTAGCTGCGTTCGGTAACCAGCGCTCGAGCGAGGGTCAGCCGGTGTTCCTGCAGAAGGGCATCCCTTCTATCGGTGCTTTGGGTGAATATGAGCCACGCGTTTACTTTGGTGAAAACTCACCAACCTATTCAATTGTTGGCGCAGCTGCCGGCCAGGAGCCACGCGAGTTGGATTACCCAGCCGGAGATGGTGAATCAGACCAGACCTATACAACATTCAAGGGCAACGGTGGTCCAAAGCTAGACAACATCGCTGCTCGTTTGGCCTACGCAATTAAGTTCCAGAGCGAGCAGATCTTGCTGTCAGATGCAATCAGCAACGACTCGCAAATTCTTTACAACCGCGACCCTCGTTCGCGAGTATCAGCAGTTGCTCCCTACCTAACTCTCGACAGCGACAGCTACCCAGCTGTGGTTGACGGTCGTGTGGTTTGGATAGTTGACGGTTACACCACTTCAAATAATTACCCATACTCACGTTCAGAGAACTTGAGTCAGGCAATCACCGATAGCGGAACTGACAACACTTTCGCTCGCGGTTCAGTGAACTACATTCGCAACTCAGTCAAGGCAACCGTTGATGCCTACGACGGCAGTGTGACGCTGTACGCGTGGGACGAAAAAGATCCGATTCTAAAGACCTGGTCAAAGATCTTCCCAAACACCATCAAATCGATTAAGGACATGTCTGGTGATTTGTTGAGCCATGTTCGCTATCCAGCAGATTTGTTCAAGGTACAGCGCGCGATTCTTGGTTCGTATCACGTGAGTGATGCCGGTTCCTTCTACTCTCAGGAAGACGCTTGGATGACTCCGAACGATCCTGTGTCGGGCACCAGCGTTACCAGCGGTTCACTTCAGCCGCCGTACTACTTGACCATGCAGGTGCCTGGCACATCGGCTCCGGCGTTCTCTCTTTACACAACCTTTATTCCTAAGTCCACCGGCGAAGCAAGCCGAAACGTTTTGAAGGGCTACCTAGTTGCCGATTCGGATGCTGGTAATCAAGCTGGCAAGGTTTCACCAGAGTACGGAAAGTTGCGACTGCTAACTTTGCCAGCCAGCACGATCGTGCCTGGTCCGGGTCAGGTTCAAAACGCATTCAGCACCGATGCCGAAGTTAGCCGACTGCTGAACATTTTGCGTCAGGGCTCAACCCAGGTGCTGAATGGTAACCTGCTGACTCTGCCAGTAGGTGGCGGTTTGCTTTACGTTCAGCCGGTTTATATCAAGTCAACCGGTGAGACAAGCTTCCCGTTGTTGAAGAAAGTTCTCGTTGCCTTCGGCGACAAGATTGCCTTTGAAGACACTTTGAATGGCGCACTCGATGCGTTGTTCGGTGGAAACTCTGGAGCCAACGCTGGTGACGGAACAGCAATCATTGTTCCGACTGATCCAACTAAACCCACTGATCCAACAGCACCAACAACCAGCAAGGCAGCAGCACTGAAGCAAGCTTTGACTGCCGCTCGAAACGCAATGATTGCGAAAGACAGCGCAATGGCCAAGGGTGACTGGACTGCATACGGAAAGGCAGAGGCCGCACTTAAGGCAGCACTTGATGCTGCTGTTGCTGCATCGCAGTAGCTAGAACACCGATAGGGCTTTCGGGCCTTCGTCTCGCGTGCTACAATGGTCATACCGACGCGGGGTGGAGCAGTTCGGTAGCTCGCCGGGCTCATAACCCGGAGGTCGTAGGTTCAAATCCTGCCTCCGCAACCATTACAAAAACCCAGTCTCACTTTTCATTAGGAAAGCGAGACTGGGTTTTACTTTTCATTAGGAAAGCGAGACTGGGTTTTCTTGTTTCTTGCCGTCTTTGTGCATAACTTTTTTAGTGACCCGCCACTTTTCTGTAACTTCTAGCCATGTTACATCCGGTGAAAATAAACTCCATCCTGGGTTTAGCAGTCATGCTTAGTCTGTTGGTTTTTGCGCCGCAGCCAAGCCTGGCCAACTGCAAAAATTCCGGCGGCTCATCGGGGTCAAATAAATATGGCTCACAAGTTAACGGGGGCAGCGTCACTATTTGCGCCTCGGCCGTTTCCGTCACTCCGGCCAGGTCAACTACCGTAAAGGCACCGGTAAGGTCTCCGGTAAAGACTCCTACCAAGACGGTCGCCAAACCT
>JBEGTF010000052.1:0-5027 GCA_041179545.1 Actinomycetota bacterium
GAAGCACGGTTACAGAGTTCGAATTTTGGCTAGAAACGCAGACCGCCTCAAGTACCACCCTTGGATTGACCAGGTTGAAGTTTCTGAGGGTGATGCCCATAACACCGACGTGCTCGAAGAGGCCATGATTGGCGTTGACGTTGCTTACTACTTGCTGCACGCCTTGATGTCCAAGGATGACTTCGAGCAAGAAGAGCGCGAAATGGCCGAGGGGTTTGGCAAGGCAGCCAAGGCTTCTGGCGTAAAAAGAATTGTTTACCTTGGCGGCATCATCGCACCAAACGAAGTTATGTCGCCGCACCTTCAGGCTCGCGCAGAAACCGGTGAGATTCTTCGCCTTCGCAACTCAGGCGTTGCCGCAATCGAACTTCGTGCAGGTGTAGTTATCGGTTCAGGTTCTGCATCTTTTGAAATGCTGCGCTACCTCACCGAGCGTTTGCCAATCATGACTGTTCCTAAATGGGTGAATGTGCGAATTCAGCCGATTGCGGTGCGCGATGTACTGCGTTACCTCGTCGGTGCCGCAAGCATCGATCCATCGGTGTCTGGGGTATTTGACATCGGCGGTCCCGAAATTTTCACCTACAAAGAAATGATGCAGCAGTATGCCGAAGCTGCAGGGCTGCCTAGGCGAATCATCATTCCTGTTCCCGTACTGACCCCCCGCCTGTCAAGTGGTTGGGTTGGCCTAGTGACGCCAGTGCCTTACACGTTGGCAAAAAGACTTGTTGCAAGTTTGAAGAATGAAGTTGTGGCAGCGGATGACAAGATTCGCAAATTGATTCCAGATCCGGCAGATGGACTAACTCCTTTCAAGCGCGCGGTGCAATTGGCACTAACCAAAATCAAAGATGCAAGAGTTGAAACCCGATGGAGCGATGCTTCGGTACCTTGGACTCCGTCTGAACCGCTGCCTACTGACCCTGATTGGGCTGGTGGAACCCTTTATCGCGATGTTCGCATCGTGCACTCCCCTGATTCAATCGATGAAGTCTGGAAACGAGTTGAGGCTATCGGTGGTGACAACGGCTACTCGCTGGCAACCTGGGCTTGGGAAGTTCGCGGATTCATCGACAAAATATTTGGTGGGGTGGGTCTTCGACGTGGCCGCAGGGATCCGAATCTTTTGCAGGTTGGCGACGCTTTAGATTTCTGGCGAGTAGAAGAAATTACTCGCCCCAAATTGCTACGCCTTCGCGCCGAGATGAAAATGCCTGGACTTGCCTGGCTTGAATTTGGGCTTGAAGTAGATGCAGAAACCGGCGGAACGATTTTGACTCAGGTTGCAATCTATGCACCTAAAGGTTTGCTTGGCCACGCATACTGGTGGTCCGTCTGGCCGATGCACGGTTTGGTGTTCCCATCGATGGCGAAGAACGCGGCATTAGCTAAGAAGTAATCAAGCCGCTCGGCTAGGCTTGAATGATGAAGAAAACATCCTTGGCGGCAATTGCGCTGCTAGCAGTTGCAATTGCATGGGGCGCTGCATTCGTACTTATGAAAGACGCAATTGCGTCTCAACCATTTAATGACTTTTTAGCAACCAGGTTTACCCTCGCCGTTTTAGTGATGATCGCTTTCCGACCTAGCGTCTTGAAAGCCTTCGATGGAAAGCTCATCAAACACGGTGTTCTTCTTGGAACATTGCTTTCTGGAGGCTACATCACTCAGACAATTGGCCTTGAATTAACCACTGCTGCCATCACCGGATTCATCACTGGACTCTACGTTGTGCTCACCCCAATTCTGGGCTGGATGATGTTCGGCAACAAGATCAACAAGCAGCTCGTGATTGGCATCATCTTGGCCTTCGGCGCCTTAGGTCTTTTGACGCTCAATGGTTTCAGTGTTGACGTGAACCAGCTCTGGGTGGTTCTTTGCGCATTGCTATTTGCCGGCCACATCGTGGGCTTGAGCGTGTGGAGCCCTGGCAAAGATGTCTACGCATTGACTTTGATTCAGCTAGCCATGGTTGCTCTCTACAGCTGGGCTGGCGCGTTCTTAGACGGCGGCTATGACCCACCAGTGAATGGCGATGGCTGGTTTGCGGTCATCTTCACCGCTGTATTCTCAACCGCGGTTGCTTTCTTGGTCCAGACCTGGGCCCAGAGCATTATGGATCCTTCCCGCGTGGCTATCTTCCTAACCACCGAGGTTCTCTGGACTGCCGTTATCGCGGTGATTGTTGGGCAAGAGGTTCTTGGGCTCAAGACTGTGCTGGGCGGTGCCGTGATGGTTGCGGCGATGCTGGTTGTTGAATGGCCAACTAAGGCTTCTAAGGAACTCCCAGTCCAACCTCGCTTGGTAGACTAGTCAGGTTGCTTTGCAGCGATGTCCCGTTTACGGGGCGTGGGCCTCTAGCTCAGTTGGTTAGAGCATCGGACTTTTAATCCGAGGGTCGTGGGTTCGATCCCCACGGGGCCTACATGCAAAAATCCCAGTCGTTTCGACTGGGATTTTTCATTTAACAGTTAGAACACGGAAAATTTCGGACTCTATTGCAGGAGCCAAAGTTCGAGCAAACGTATCGGTCAAATGATTGTCATCTCGGTAAACAACAGCATTGCCGATCACTGGCAGGCATTCAGTTGCATCACAGTAAACGTTGTCGAAATCAATCAAAGTTACCTGCGGGTTGGAACTTGCTGCGTCTAGTTGTGGATCAAACCTCAGTGCACTGCTTCTCTCAAAATTGCACTTGGCACCTGTCAATAGACAGGCGACATTGTTCTGGCCAGGACTTGGGCTGTCCTTAATCGCAATGATTCGATTTCCTGAGGAAACAAGATCTGCCCAAAGTTTAGAAAGCCCGGAAATCGCTTGGCCGTTCCCACCTATCCATTCAACGTCGGCTCGCTGCGAGGTGATGATGATGTCATAACTTTCTTTTTCAAGTTGCTCAGAAACTTTGCCAACCCAGATTGGGCAATTCTCAGTCAATAAGGCATCGTGCTTTCGAACCGCATAACTAAATGGGCAGCCACCCTTGGCGTACAAATCCATTTTCCAGTTGTTCCGCAACGCTAGAACATTCAAGGCGCCGGCGAACTGCGCCAAATGCGAGTCTCCGACTGCCGCGACTCGAACCTGGCCGGTTCTGGAACCAAGTTCACAGAAGGTTGCATCTGTTTGCTCCCTGGTTACTGAGAAGCATTCCTCAGGCAGAACCGGGGTGTCAGAAGCCGCAACATTGAGTGCTGGGTAAACGCCTCTAAGTGAGGAGTTATCGCAACTTCCATCCTGCGAGAGCCTAGCTGCGGCCCCAAAGCATTCGTGACTGGCAACGGCGCCAGCTTTGCCAAAGTTCAATTCCGAAACTATTCGCTCATTTCCAAAATTGATTGCCAATCCAGAAAGTGAAGCTATAAACACTGAGGTTGTCGCCGTTAGGGCAAACACCTTGGCTTTTGTCGGCTGTGTTTTCGCAATTGGTTGTTCTATGAAACGTTCTGTGAGTCCAGCTAGCAGAAGGGTTCCTAAAACAATCAATAATTTTTGCGGCAAGGTAAGTGCGGTGAAGGTAACAAAAGGAACGCCAATCAGAATTGGCCAGTGCCACAAATAGATTGCGTAGGATTTGTCGCCAATCCACTGGATTGGTCTCCATGCCATGACTCGGGAAATTACGCCAAATTCAACGGCCGCGATAATCACAAGCAATGTTCCAAGCGTAGGGAAAATTGCAGCCAGGCCCGGAAAAGGAGTCTGGTTGGTTATCAGCAATGCAGAAACGGAAATGCAACTAAGACCGACTAACGCAAGAGTAGTCTTTCGTGAATTTTTCTTTACGGCCGGAACGAAGGCGGCAATTGCACCGATGCCAAACTCCCACGCTCTAACTGGAGTTGAGAAATATGCCACCGCCGGATCAACATTGGTCAGATAAACGGAATAGGCAAATGAAGCAGCGGTTACTATCGAAAACAAACTCACGAGGGTTTTGCGATTTGAAGCAGTTGGCTTAAGAACCTTGGTGGTCACTAAGAGCGCTCCGGCGACTAAAAGTGGCCAGAAAAAGTAAAACTGTTCTTCGGTTGATAGCGACCAAAAGTGTTGAACCGGAGAGGCTTGGTTTGCCAATGCCAAGTAATCTACAGCTGCCCCAGCTAGGGTCCAGTTTTGTATGTAAAAGACTGCGGATTGAATCTCACCCAGCCACTGTGTCCAGAGAGAAACCGGTGCCAATAAGACGATTGCAATAGCTGTGGCTGCAAGGACGGTAAACGACGCCGGCAATAGTCTCTTTATTCGCCTTGCCCAAAAACTTAGGACACTAAATCGGTTTTCTTCCACCTCATGAAGAATGTGCTTGGTAATCAAAAAGCCTGAAATTACAAAAAATACATCAACACCGATGAAGCCGCCAGAGATGCGGTTAGGCCATAGATGAAACAACACCACGAGAGTTACGGCAATTGTCCTGAGCGCCTGAATGTCGGCTCGAAGTCGCCTGGTTCTAGTAGGCGAAGTCTTTAAGGGCATAGGTATAAGTATTCAGGTGAACGAGGCAAAATCAGGAACGTTTACCGTGGAGCCAAGCTATCCAAATAACCGCAGACAAGTAGGTCGTTTGCGCGGTGGCAATTACTCGCTCAACGAGCCCCACGTTGGTGGCATCGGGGTTGGTCCAGGTACTAAGGAACCAGAGAGAAATAATTGTGAAGCCCAGGGTCGCCACGATGGCACCTACCGGCCGTAAAACCCACGGGTAGCTCTTCGCGGTTCGCATCGAAAATAATGGCCAAGCGGAAAATAGCACGAACGACATGATGGCGAAGTTGCGGTGCATATCTGAATGCCCATCTTGGCTTGGCGTTGTGAAGTAGGTGAAGCCAAAGGTGGCCAATCCGCCGAGAAAAATGATCACACGACCCGGGGTTGCCAAACTTCTTGCGTAGATTGCCGCGACCAGGCTGAGTATTCCGCCAAGAATAAAGAATGAGGATTGAATCCATTGGACCGGTGAATCATCGGCGGCCAAGTCGCTGATGGTTTTGCGAATTGGATCGTAGCCAGGCCAAAGGGCA
>JBEGTF010000053.1:0-4743 GCA_041179545.1 Actinomycetota bacterium
GAACTCCCGTCGGCCAACTGAGTGTGGCGTTGCTGGCATTGGCAAATCCATGGACCAATTGAGTAATTAGCCACGCAAAGCAGGAAGCAAGATAAGTCAAAGCGCCAGCCAGGCCAGGAAGAACCCAAGCTACTAGGCACGCAAGGATTCCAAGAATGGTTATTGGGGCTACCAGCGGACTGGCAAGAATATTTGCCGGAAGAGAGTAAGTCGCCAAACCAGATTGCAGTTGCAGCAGAATTGGCAAACAGAAGATTTGCGCGGCAATAACAACCGCCATAGCTATCGCCAACGGTTTCGGAATGCGCTTCCCAAGTTTTACGGCTATTGGTTGGGTCAGGACCAAAAGCCCCAAGGTTGCCGCCACCGAAAGAGCGAAACCAAAATCGACGGCAAGCCATGGGTCTGCAACTAAAAGAACAACGACCGACAAAGCGAGTGCGTTCATGGGTGTTGATTTTCGACCAAGTGAAATTCCGATGAGCACCGCGCCGGCCATTACTGCAGCACGCAATACGCTCGGCTGTGCCCCAACAAGCAAGACATAACCGCAGAGGGCGCCGATGCCAACAGCAAGCCTCACCCAACGCCCACCACCCAGACGTCGCACGACAAAATAAAACATCGCTAGAACTATCGCGCAATTTGCCCCGGATACTGCGGTTAGGTGAGTCAGCGATACTAACTTCATTTCTCGCTGCAGCTCTGGACTGATTCGCGAGACATCCCCGATAGCCAGCCCTGCCACTAAGCCACTTGAATCAGAATTAACGCCATTGAGGTTATTCAAAAATGCCGAACGAAGCACCAAGATCAGGCGACTTGCAGGCTCAGGAGACTCAACAAGTTCCAAGGCCTTGCCGCAACGCGCCTTGAAACCAGCACGTTCTCCCATAGGCGTGGGACTCAAAGAAAGTTGGCATCGATAAATGCCCCCTCGCTGAAGGTTCCCTATTTCATTGCCTCCCCGAAGCTGCCCCCTAGCGGCAAAACCAAGTTTTCGATCGCCAATCTGTGCGTTGAGCAACCGAATGTTTACCCAGTAGTTGACACCGGTTGAAAATTGAATCGGCTCATCGAGAACCTTGAATTCAGCATTGACCTTTCCAAACGATTGAACACTTTTTTCTAATTCAGCCGGTCTTGACGCGGAAAATTGAATAGAGAAAGACGTGAGTCCGAGAGTGATGCAACTCAGCAGAAGCAACCACGTGCGCTTCAATTCAAACCCAACGCAGACGTGAGAATTACAAAGGCCAACCAAAGAGTCGAGGCTGAAATCCAAATCCTCAAAGGGTCACTTCATTCTTTATTCCTGCAAAAAGCTTCTCTCCAATTCCGCTAATGTTTAGCAAATCCTCCTTCTTTTTGAAACCCCCGTTTGCTGTTCGCCAATCAATCATTCGCGCTGCCAATGCTGGACCGACGCCTGGAAGTTGCTCCAGTTCTGCTTGGGAACCACGATTCAAACTAATTTGGGATCCTCGGCTTGATGAAGTTGACCCAGAACTGCCCATGGTTGAACTTGGTGCTTGGCCAACTCTGAACACCACAACCTGTTCGCCGTCTGTCACTTCGCGGGCAAGATTTACGCTCGCCTCGTCTGCCTTCTCACTAAATCCCCCAGCTGCAAATATCACATCGACAATTCGCGCTCCCGAATCCAATTCATAAATCCCTGGCGCGACAATCTCGCCAACAATGTGAACGTAAATGGTCGCAGCTTTCACGACTACTTGATCGGCTGGCAATTCGGCGCTTACAGCAACCTTCTCACTCGGTCCGGAAGTAACTCCATTTATAAGAAAGGTTGAAGCGGCTATGACCGCCCCGACACCAAGCAGCAACTTTTTGCTAATCGGTTGTTTTCCACCGATGGCCTCGGCAATCTTGAGTCTTATCCAGTCCACCGAGTAAAACTAAACCGCCCCGCATTACTGCGGAGCGTTTAGTAAGGATCTGTGTAAAAGTTATCTGCCTGATTTACTTCGTCGCGATGTTTACGAGTTTCGGCACGCGAACAATGGTGTTGGCCACAGTTTTCTCGCCAATGGCACGCTTTACTGCTTCTGACTTCATAGCCATCTCACGAAGCGCTTCCTCAGTAATGTCTACCGGAACTTCAAACTTGTCGCGGAGCTTGCCGTCAACCTGAACGACTGCAATAACGCTACTTTCTACCAGAAGCGAGTGGTCGGCCTCTGGCAAATTCGCGAGGGCCACGCCAGGATCGTGACCAAGTTTTTGCCACATGTCCTCGGCGGTGTAAGGGGCGAATAAAGAAAGCGCCTTGGCAACGGTCTCAGCTGCCTCTCTAACGGCAAGATCGCTACCCCCAGGCTCGCCGTCAATGGCTTTGCGCAACGCGTTTACCAATTCCATAATCTTTGCAACACCCACGTTGAATTTGAATCCCTCAATTAGCGGACCAAAATCACGAAGGAAAGTGTGGGTTGCTTTGCGTAGTTCTTTGTTTCCGCTGGCGAAATCGGTGTCAGGTTCACTGGTCACGTCATTTGCTGCTCGCCAGGCGCGAGCGAGGAACTTCGCAGACCCCGATGGAGACACATCTGCCCAGTCAATATCTTCTTCAGGTGGACCCGCGAACGACATTGTCAATCGAACGGCATCGACACCGTGCTGATCCAGTTGCTCGCTTAGCGCAACCAAATTTCCGCGTGACTTTGACATTGCGCTGCCACCCATCAAAACCATTCCCTGATTCAACAAACGGGTGAATGGCTCTTGGAAATCTACGTATCCAAGATCGTGCAGAACCTTGGTGAAAAAGCGCGCGTAAAGAAGGTGCAAGATCGCGTGGGTAACTCCACCCACATACTGATCAACCGGAGCCCAATCTTTGGCCGCCTGCTTTGGGAACGCCTCAGTGGTTGAGTTTGGTGATAGGAATCTCAAGAAGTACCAGGATGAGTCAACAAAGGTGTCCATTGTGTCTGTGTCGCGCTTTGCCGGCATTTGGCATTTGGGGCAGGCTACGTTTACCCAATCCTCCGCGCCACCTAGAGGCGACGTACCCTTTGGCTTTAGGTCAAGTCCCTCAGCAGATGGCAATTCAACCGGAAGCTGATCCTGCGGAACCGGAACCTCGCCACACATCTCACAGTGAATGATTGGAATTGGAGTGCCCCAGTAGCGCTGTCTAGAAATCAACCAGTCACGCAAACGGAAATTCTTAGTTTTTTTACCTTTTTGCTCCGCTTCAAGAATCGCAATAATTTTTTCAATTGCGTCTTTCTTTCCGAGTCCATCGAGTGGCCCCGAGTTCACCATTGTTCCTTCGCCCGTTGTTGCAGTGCCCGAAACGTTAGGGTCTTCTTCGCCGGTTTCAACTACAACGCGAATCGGCAAATCAAGCGCCTTTGCGAAATCAAAGTCTCGCTGATCATGAGCCGGTACCGCCATGATTGCACCATGACCGTAATCAGCCAGTACGTAGTCAGAAACCAAAATGGGAATTCGTGCTCCGTTAACTGGGTTGATTGCAAACCGGCCAAGATGCACACCAGTCTTCGGCCTGTCGGTTGCAAGTCGCTCGATGTCGTTTGACTGCTTAACCATTTCAAGGTAATCGGCAAACTTCTGCTGCGTATCAGCATCGGTGTTGGATGCAAGTTCCGCGGCAAGTGCACTGTCGGCAGCCACGACCATGAAGGTAGCTCCAAATAAAGTGTCAGGTCGCGTTGTGAAAACTGTCACCGGTTCATCGCGGCCTTCAATTTCAAACTGCACGTCGGCTCCGTAAGAGCGACCAATCCAGTTTCGCTGCATAGAAAGAACCTTTGCTGGCCAGTGACCCTCGAGGCTATCGAGATCGTCTAGTAGGCGGTCAGCGTAGTCAGTCACCTTGAAGTACCACTGAGTGAGAGCTTTCTTGGTTACCAGACTGTCGCAACGCTCACAAAGACCCTGAACCACTTGTTCGTTTGCCAAAACCGTCTGGCAACTCGGACACCAGTTAACGTTTGAATTCTTGCGATACGCCAAGCCCTTGTTGTAGAACTCAAGGAAAAGCCACTGATTCCATCGGTAGTAAATCGGATCCGAGGTAATTAGTACGCGCTCCCAATCGAACGAACACGCATAGCGACGCATTGACGACTTCTGCTGAGCAATGTTGTCGTAGGTCCAGCCCTTTGGATCAAGACCACGCTTGATTGCCGCGTTCTCGGCAGGAAGACCGAATGAATCCCAGCCGATCGGGTGCATAACGTTGAAACCCTTTTGGACCCAATAGCGTGAAATTACGTCGCCAAGCGCATAGGCCTCAGCGTGACCCATGTGTAAATCTCCTGATGGGTAAGGAAACATGTCGAGCACGTACTTCTTAGGGCGGGTGTCACCGGGATTACCAGACGCAAAAGGACGCAGCTCATCCCAAATCGGGAGCCATTTGTCTTGGATAGCGAATACGTCGTATTCTGCTTCGTTTGTTGCGTCAGTCATTCTTACAAGGTTACCAACTTGTAGGAGAAGTCCGGCCTAGGCCCATGGGTCAGGGGCATTTAGCACCTTGAGCAATGCCTTGGCTTTGAGCTTTGTTTCCTCGAGTTCCGCTATCGGGTCTGAATCGCTGGTTATACCCCCACCAACACCGATGTAGGCCTTGGAGCCCTCAAACACGATGGTGCGAATTGTCATTCCGAATTCCGCCGCTCCGTTGAAACCAAAGAAGCCCACCACGCCCGAGTAGACGCCACGAGGCCCTCGTTCAAGTTCAGCAAT
>JBEGTF010000054.1:0-4701 GCA_041179545.1 Actinomycetota bacterium
CGTATCGCATGGCGCTATCACGTGGTGGCAATGCCTATGCAAAGTTCATGCTTGGTTCAAAAATCAAAGACATGACTGCCGGGTTTCGCGTTTATCAATCGCAATTAATTGAACGATTGCATCTTGAAGACCTTGCCGCGCACGGCTATTCGTTTCAAGTAGAGATGACAAGAAAATGTGAGCTAATTCGCGCCAGTATCACCGAGGTGCCGATCACATTTGTTGAACGTGAGCACGGAGTATCAAAGATGAGTAATGCAATTGTCTTTGAGGCCATGTGGTTAGTCACCATCCTTGGTTTAACGAGAATATTTGGAGTAAAAAACTCGTAAAAACTGCCCGGGCTGGCAGATTGCCTCTTGTTCTATTTGGGTTATTGGCTTATTTTTGAAGTGACTCAATCGGGTCAATACAACAGACGGCTGGAATTACCATCCAGTACGAAACTGAAGGAATAAATTGAATATCGTACACAAGCGCGCCTGGAAAATTGGCGCTGCTGCCCTTATTGCAGCAATCTCAGCAACCGCACTTACTGGTTGCGCAAAAGAAACCACCCCCACAACCGGCGAAGCAACCATCACGGTTTACTCAGGCCGATCAGAAGATCTAATTGCAGATCTACTCAAAGAGTTCACCAAAGAAACCGGAATTGGCGTTGAAGTGCGCTACTCAGATTCAGCCTCGTTGGCAGCACAAATTCTTGAAGAAGGATCGAATGTGCAAGCTGACGTATTTTTCTCACAGGATGCCGGTGCTTTAGGCGCGGTAGCCGAGGCAGGGGTCTTCAAGACCATCAATCCAGACATCACCTCGTTGGTAGAAGAAAAGTATCGCTCAGCAGACAACACCTGGGTTGGAGTATCTGGCCGAAGTCGAGTTCTTTCTTACGACCCAAAGAAAGTTTCTGAATCGGAACTGCCTAAATCAATATTTGACCTCGCCGACTCTCGTTGGAAGGGCAAAATCGGCATCGCGCCAACCAATGCATCGTTCCAATCAGCGGTGACTGCCATGCGCGTTCTCAAGGGTGACGAGGCAACCTCAACCTGGCTAAAGGCCATGAAGTCTAATGCGGTTTTGTTTGAAAAGAACGGCCAAATCTTAGAGGCAGTGGAGACCGGTCAGATTCAAGCCGGACTGATAAACCACTACTACTGGTTCGAACGGGCCACTGAGGTTGGCGAAGACAAGATGACCTCAAAGATGGCATGGTTCCAAGCAGGCGATGCAGGAAACCTGATCAACGTTGCGGGTATCGGTGTTTTGAGTGACAAACCAGAAGCGCAGACTTTTGCAAAATGGTTGCTGAGCGAAACAGCACAAACCTACTTTGTTGAAAAGACATCGGAGTACTCGCTAACCGGCATTCCAGCGCAGGCAAATTTGCCAGCGCTAAAGGATATCCCAGCCGCAAAGATTGATCTAAGTGCCCTGGCTCCACTAGCCAAAACTCTTGAATTGATTAGAGACGCCGGACTAACCGACTAGAAAGTTTGTTCTGAAAAATTCACTGCGGCAACGACCCCCAGCGCTTTTAGTTGTGCTGGCGGTTGTTGCCGTATTGATTTCTCTAGCCCCGGTTAGCTACTTACTTGTTCGCCTAACTGATTTTGGCTTTGACAAGTTTTTGGCAAACGTTCTAAGACCAAGAAGTTTTGAACTGCTCGGTAATTCAATTCTTCTTGCACTTTGCGTATCGGTGTCTGCGGTGATTATTGGTAGTTTGCAAGCCTGGCTCAGTGTGCGCACAACCATCAGGGGTCGCGCACTGTTTGCGATTCTGGCAGCACTGCCACTTGCGATGCCAAGTTACGTGACCGCCTATACATTCACCGCGTTGTTCCCCGGCTTCAAGGGCTTTGCCGCTTCTTGGCTGGTGCTAACTATCGGTACGGCTCCATACGTATACCTTGCTGTTTCAGCAACCTTGCTGCGCACAGATGCGGCAACCGAAGAAGTGGCTCGTTCGCTGGGTGCAGGTAAATGGAATGTTTTCCGCCGAGTAACCTGGCCTGCGGTTCGCCCCGCTGCAGTTTCAGGCGCAATGCTTTCTGCGCTTTACGCACTTAGTGATTTTGGCGCTGTTTCAATTCTCAGCTTTGACACGTTCACTCGCGCAATCTACAGCGCCTATCGCTCGAGCTTTGATCGCTCAGGAGCGGCCAGCCTTGCGGTAATTCTTGTGGTCATCACAATCGCACTTTTGATTTTGGAGCCAACCCTGCGAGGTAAAAACCTGCAAACCGATGGCCGTACCCGCAGAACATCACTGATTCAGCTAGCGAAACTTGAGTGGCTTGCGCTTGTCTTCCTTATTGCCTGGACAATCATCAGCCTGGTGCTTCCAGCCTTCAGTCTTTTCAGAGCAACGCAACTTGGATTGTCTGAGGTCAACTTTGGCGAAATCACTCGTGCACTGATGAACTCGCTTAGCTATGCATTGGCCGGCGGTCTAATCGCCGTGGTCTTCGGCGTTGCCATCTCGCTGCTCACCGTGCGATTCCGTTCAAAGTTGTCCATCGCCTTTGATCGCACAATTTGGATTACCCACGCGGTTCCTGGCATTGTCGTTGCACTGTCGTTGGTCTTCTTGAGCAATCGACTGCTCCCACAGATTTACCAAACCAGTGCCTTGGTTTTGATTGCCTACCTAATTCTTTTCTTGCCAAACGCAATCGCTGCGATGCAGACACCAATCAGCCAGGTACCACGCTCACTTGATGAAATTGCAGCAAGCCTTGGAGCATCTCGAATCGCAACTATTAAGCGTGTGCTTATTCCAATTACAGGCCCAGGCCTTTTAGCCGGTGCCGCCTTGGTTTCACTATCGGTTTTGAAAGAATTACCAGCAACCCTGTTACTCCGCGAAACCGGCGTTGAAACCCTGGCGACCCGCCTTTGGAACGAGACCTCCGTATCTGCCTATGCCGCTGCGGCCCCTTATGCATTACTTTTAGTAGTTGTCGCCGGAATTCCAGCCTGGCTACTAAATCGTCAAGTTCGCCAAAGTGTGCGCTTTGAGATCAACCAGAGAATGGAGCGTGAATAGTGCCTATTGTGCTTTCGCTTCAATCTGTGAACAAAACTTTCGCCGGTCAAAAAGTTTTGAGCAACCTAAATCTTGAAGTACACGAAAAAGAATTTCTTGCCGTGCTAGGTAGCAGCGGCTCGGGTAAGACCACTTTGCTTCGTTTGATCTCAGGATTCGATGCAGCAGACTCTGGCGAGATTCGAATCAATGACCGCTTGGTGTTTGGCAAAAATACGAATGTGCTTGCTGAAGAACGCAGAGTTGGCTTCGTGCCACAAGATGCGGCTCTATTTCCGCACCTAAACGTTGCCGGCAACATTGAATTTGGCTTGAGCAAACTAAGTGCTGCTGAAAGAACAGCGCGAGTCGCCGAGCTGCTTCGCCTAGTTGACCTAGTTGGTTTCGAGACCCGCATGCCTCACGAGCTATCTGGCGGGCAGCGTCATCGCGTAGCTCTTGCTCGCGCGTTGGCACCAAAGCCTGACCTGATCTTGCTTGATGAGCCGTTCTCGGCTCTTGATGCGGAACTTCGAGTGCGCCTTCGCGAAGATGTCCGCAAGGTAATTGCCAAGGCTGGCATTACCGCCATCATGGTGACCCACGATCAAGAAGAAGCGCTTTCCATGGCTAGCCGCGTTGCGATTTTGCGCGATGGTGAATTTGCACAAATCGGAAACCCTAGCGAGATCTACCAATCCCCTGCAGACATCGAGATGGCAACCTTTTTGGGTGATTCAGTCATCATCAACGGAGTTATTGAGAACGAGAAGATTGTCACTGACCTTGGCCTGTTGACCCCGCTAAATAAGGTTGTCAACGGCGCAACCGGTCGAGTGGCCATTAGACCCGAGAATTTCTACCTGCAGCCAAATCCAAATGGCGAGGGCGAAGTAATTGGTCGCCAGTACTTTGGCCACGATGCGTTGGTTGAAGTGAAATTGCCAAAGCTTGTAATTCAGGCCAGAGCCAACGGACCATTCGCGCCAGAGCTAGGCATGAAAGTCACAGTTTGGGTGCGCGGCCAAGTTAATTTCTACACCGATTAATTAGTAGCCCGATTAACGTCTTGACCGCGGGACGCGGTTTTGATTACTTGTACGAATTACTTGTAGTGGCCAACGAGGCGCACTGCGCCACCGTCAACGCCTTTGGCTCCTTGAACATAAGAAGACAAATCAGCAGGTGCTGCTTCAATCTCACCAAGGGTCCAGGTGTGCACACCCAACTTTGTGAGCGCCGCAGAAACTTCATCAGCCTTTGCCGCTTCAACAACAACTGCTTGACCAAGGCCAAGGTTCCAGGTTGATTCAACGCTCTCAAGAGAGAACTTGCCCCAGCTAGCTAGCACTTGGAATACTTCTTGCGGAGTCCAGGTTGCGCGGTGGATATCAACGGCAACACCCTGAGGCAATACGCGAGCGATGTTCGCTGCGATTCCACCACCGGTGATGTGGCTCATTGCGCGTACCGCGCTGCCAAGTTCTGATTCCAAAAGAGAATTCAATACTCCTGTGTAGAGCTTGGTTGGCTCAAGCAAAACTTCACCAAGTGAGCGAGTGCCAAACTCAGCAACGTTCTTTGTGTAGTCAAGTTTGCTGTCGCTAACAATCTTGCGAACCAGCGAGTAACCGTTTGAGTGCAAACCAGATGATTCCATTCCAAGAACC
>JBEGTF010000055.1:0-5429 GCA_041179545.1 Actinomycetota bacterium
CCCAAAGCGCCGGCCGCAACAATGACCTGCGGAATTCGAATTGTTTTAGGTCGCACTTTGCCAGAAATTGATGTGCGCTTTAGTGTTAGCTCGAAGCCGCCATCGGTGTGTTTTTGAATGTGCGAGACAGTCGTGAGATCCCAGACTTTGGCGCCAGCTTGCTCAGCAAGGTACAAGTAATTCTTGACCAAAGTATTTTTAGCACCGTGACGGCAACCGGTCATGCACTCGCCACAATTTATGCAGCCGGTGCGGCGCGGACCCTTGCCATCAAAGTAAGGGTCGCGAACTTCTTTGCCTTCGTTTCCCTCGTCGGCAAAATAGATGCCCAATGGTGCCATGCGGAAGGTATCTTCAACTCCGCGGTCTTTGGCAATCTTCTTGAGCACCAAGTCGGCAGGGCTAAAAAATGGATTCACCTGCACGCCAAGCATGCGCTCGGCGATGGCGTAATAAGGGCTCAGAAGGCTTTGCCAATCGGCGATCTGCGCCCAAGAACCGGTTTGGAAGAATTTGACAGGTGGTCGATACAGGGTGTTGGCGTAGACCAGCGAGCCACCGCCAACGCCGGCACCAGACATAACCATTACGTTTTTCAAGAAGTCAATACGTTGAATTCCAAGCATTCCAAGCTTCGGAAAAAACAAGAATCGCTTCAAATCAAAGGAGTTCTTGGCAAACTCGTGGTCTTCGAAGCGGGCGCCTGCCTCAAGCACCAAAACCCGGTAGCCCTTTTCGGTGAGACGAAGAGCCGCGACCGAGCCGCCGAAACCAGAGCCGATTACGGCAACATCAAACTCGGGTGTTGAATCTAAGATTTTGCCACCTTGGATTTGGCGGCTGTCGCTGGGTATAGCCGGGTTGCAGAAGGATTTGCGGTGAGCTCGTTGAACGGCAACAGGGCCACCCTCGCGCAGAACCACTCGCTCATTGGCTGCTGCAAGTGAATTTCTGCGAATGCCATTGATCAATCTTTCGCTATCGCGCTCGAACAGTCCGACAAGGAAACCGCCCAAAATAATCACATGCGGATTGAAGATGTTTACGAAATTACCAAGTGCCGCTGCAAGATTGTCTATCTGCGATTCCATCAATTTAATTGGCTTGGCCGCCTTGGTTCTACTCATCTCTAGAAGCAGCTCTTCATCGGTAGCCGCGTAAAGCTTAAAAACCTCAAGTAAATCATCACGACGCACAATTCCTTCGAGTGTTCCCTCAAGACCGGAATAGTCTTTTGCGTTGTTATTTGAAATTCTTACGTGACCCAACTCACCAGCGTAACCGGCAGCCCCACGCAATTGGACGCCATCGATAACCACGCCCCCGCCAATGCCGCCTGAACCCGCAAAGAGATAAACCACATCAGAGAAACCTTTGGCGTTTCCATATATACGCTCGGCCACGCAACCAAGTGACGCGTCGTTATCAGCGTAAACCGGAAGCCCGGTAATTTGACTAAGCATTGGTCCAAACGGAACTTCAACCCATCCAAGATGTGGGGCAAGTCGAATAACTCCATCAGCTACACGCACCTGACCGGGCACAGCAACACCGATACCCACAACACGTGTGCCGCTCTTCAATTCACTGCGTAGTTCGGTTATCAGCTTCGCAGCGATAGACACAGCTTTTTCTGCAGTGGTCTGGCTTGTAGTTGCGAATCTCTTTTTTGCGATCACCTTGCCAGAAAATGTGACAGTTGCGACTGTTACGGCATCGACATCGGTGTTGACAGCAAAAGCTACAACTTGATCAGAGGCTGAAACCTGCAGACTAGGGCGGCCAACACCCGTGGCCGGGGCCTCTGTCTCATATACCAAACCCAGGTCTTGTAGCTCAGAAACCAAGTCAGAAATCGTTGAGCGGTTAAGGCCCGAACTGGTGGTGAGCTGCGATCTAGAAACGGTGCCCGATTGGTGAATCATCTTCAACAGTGCAGACAGGTTGTGCTGACGCACGTCATCACGGTTTTGCCCGAGAGTCTTTGATGTCTGCGTGTCAAGATTCAGCATGTTTATAAATCTACATTCACTAGTCTTGAAGGGGTTACGAAATTGTGAGCAAAAATCGTGCCACAAAATTTTGCCCAGCTGTACTTGGAAGCCTATTATGTTGTCACAGGCAACAAAACCCATCAATGAAGAAGGACTAAACAAATGGCCCCGCAACCAACCCGCGAAGACAAATTCTCATTTGGCCTCTGGACCATTGGCTGGGCTGCTCAGGATCAGTTTGGTGGTCCAACCCGCGCTCCGCTTGATGTGGTTGAAGCCATTCACAAGCTTTCAGAAATCGGCGCTTACGGCCTGACCTTCCACGACGATGACCTGTTTGCTTTTGCCAGCACCGATGCCGAGCGCCGTCACGAAATCGACCGCACCAAAAAGGCGCTAGAAGAAACCGGCGTGATTGTTCCGATGATCACCACTAACCTTTTCAGTCACCCAGTTTTCAAAGACGGTGCATTCACCAGCAACGATCGCGATGTTCGTAGATTCGCACTGCGGAAGACCTTGCGCAACCTAGACCTTGCAGCTGAGATGGGCGCAAAGACATTTGTTATGTGGGGCGGCCGCGAGGGTGCAGAGTACGACCACGCAAAAGACGTTGGTGGTGCAATGGAGCGCTACCGCGAGGGTGTAAACCTTCTTTGCCAGTACGTAATCGATAATGGCTACGACATTCGCTTTGCCATTGAACCCAAGCCAAACGAGCCTCGCGGTGACATCTTGCTGCCAACTCTTGGTCACGCAATGGCTTTCATTGACACACTTGAGCACCCTGAGCTTGTTGGACTAAACCCAGAAACCGGTCACGAGCAGATGGCTGGCCTGAACTTCACATCGGGTATCGCACAAGCCATTGAGCACGGCAAGCTTTTCCACATTGACCTAAACGGTCAGCGCGGAGTGAAATTTGACCAAGACCTAGTGTTTGGTCACGGCGATATCTTCAACGCATTTAGCTTGGTTGGTCTGTTGGAATTTGGTGGGCCAAACGGAGGTCGCGCCTACGACGGACCTCGTCACTTTGACTACAAGCCAAGTCGCACCGAAGACATGAACGGTGTTTGGGAATCAGCCAAGGCAAACATGGCTACCTACCTGCTACTAAAGGAACGCGCCAAGGCATTCAACGCAGACCCAGAGGTCCAGGCCGCGCTAAAGGCTTCACGCGTTCACGAGATTCACAAGGCAACTTTGAACCCTGGCGAAACCTACGGTGACCTATTGGCTGACCGCAGTGCCTATGAGGACTTTGACGCAGATTCTTACTTCAACGCAAAGGGTTTCAACTTTGTGCGCTTGAACCAGTTGGCACTTGAGCACCTTATGGGCGCACGCTAAATAACTATAGATAGAAGCACAATGACATTAGTTGCCGGAGTAGATTCATCAACTCAAAGCTGCAAGGTGGTTATTCGAGACCTTGAAACCGGAGCGCTTGTTCGTGAGGGGCGCGCAAGTCATCCAAACGGCACCGAGGTAAACCCCCAGGCTTGGTGGGTTGCGCTCAACGAGGCAATCGATCAGGCCGGCGGACTTGATGACGTATCGGCAATCTCTATTGGTGGTCAGCAGCACGGCATGGTGGTCTTAGACACCGATGGCCATGTTATTCGCGATGCCCTGCTGTGGAACGACACTAGAAGTGCCGGCCAGGCTAACGACATCGTCGCAAAGTTTGGAGCACAGGGCATTGCCGATCTAACCGGTTCACTTCCGGTTGCATCCTTCACCTCAACCAAGTTGCTCTGGCTCAAGCAAAACGAACCAGAAAACGCGGCCAAGGTTGCCGCGGTTTGTTTACCGCACGACTGGCTGACTTGGCGACTGGCTGGTTATGGGCCGGCTTCGGAGTCAAGTCTGGGACCTGACCTTTCAGCACTAACAACAGATGCGTCTGATGCCAGCGGTACCGGATACTTCAATCCAAAAACGGGCACTTACGTCAATGAAGTTTTGGAATTTGTGTTGGGCCACTTGCCAATCGTTCCAAAAATCATTGCGCCTAATCAGGCCGCTCACAACAGCACTCCGGATTATGGCAATGAACTAAAGATCGGCGCGGGTGCCGGTGACAACGCCGCCGCAGCTTTTGGTGTGCTGGCTAAAGCTGGCGATGTGGTTGTATCACTTGGAACCAGCGGAACCGTCTTTGCCGTCTCAGAAACTTCAACCAACGACAGAACCGGAACAATTGCTGGTTTTGCCAGCGCCTCAAGCGATTTCTTGCCACTGGTCTGCACGCTAAATGCTGCTCGCGTTCTAGACAGCATGTCGGCGATGCTGGGTGTTGACCACAATGAACTTGGTCAGCTCGCTCTTCAGTCAACACCGGGTGCTGAAGGCGTAGTGCTGGTGCCTTACTTTGAGGGTGAGCGCACACCAAACTTGCCAGATGCAAAGGCCGGATTGCACGGCTTGACCTTGAAGAACAACACCAGGGCCAACATCGCTCGTGCCGCCATCGAAGGCATGCTCTGTGGGCTAGCTGCTGGTTTGCAGGCTCTTGAGGCAGCCGGTGTAAAAACAGAACGAGTGATTTTGGTTGGTGGAGCCGCTGCCAACCCGGCAGTGCAACAAATTGCCGCTGAGGTTTTTGGAGCACCAATCACCGTTCCCGCCCCAGGCGAATACGTAGCTAACGGCGCAGCTCGCCAAGCCGCATCGATTCTGCTTGGTAACGCGCCTGATTGGAAGATTGAGACCCTTGCTCAGATTCCAACCAGCGGTCAAGGTCCTGCGCTTGCACAGTACAAAACATATGCAGACTCATACCTAGACTGATTTTCTGCAAATGCCTTCACCAAAATTCATTGAACTAACTCTCAGCGAGGCATCTTCAGTGATCACCGCCACAGTTTCTAATGTTGGCGCGGCTCTAAAAAATCTGCGAGTAAACGACACTGAAATCATCACGCCAACCAGCGGCCACGACCTGAACCCATATGCCGATGGCATAGTGATGGCCCCGTGGGCCAATCGCATTGACCACGGCAAGTGGGATCTTGACGGTGAAGAACTGCAACTTGAAATCACCGATAAAACTTTAGACAACGCAATTCACGGATTGGTAAGTCAAACTATTTTTGACGTAATTGAACAAAGCCAATCCTGCGTGACTTTGAGCACACGCATTGCGCCGTCACTTGGTTACCCTTTCGAACTTGTTGTTTCAATCACCTATGAACTCGAAGCAACAGGAATCAAAGTGACACATACTGCCGTGAACCACAGCACAGCCAAAGCGCCATTCGTGGTTGGCGCTCATCCGCTATTTCAAATTTCTGGCATTCCAACAGAAGACCTTGAAATCCAGTCGGCAGCAAGGTCAGTGGATTTGGTAAACGAACGCAAGATTCCAATTGGTAAGCAAAACATATCGGGGTCAGAATTTGACATCTCCAGCTGGCGCAAGCTTTCCAC
>JBEGTF010000056.1:0-4548 GCA_041179545.1 Actinomycetota bacterium
ACATCTCGACGGGTACGCGATGCGTAAACTTGCGCAATTTTTTCTGGGTGTGCTGCGCGAGTTTCGCGAATTTTCTCAAAGTCAAGATTCATTACTTCATTCCCTTCAGAATGTCTTCAACTTCTTCAAAGGTTGGCATTGCTGTTGAACATTCCAAACGACTAGCAACGATTGCACCCGCAACGTTTGCAAAACGAAGGATACGCTCAAGCTCCCAGCCCTGAAGCAAGCCATAGCAGAAAGCTCCTCCAAAGCTATCGCCGGCGCCTAGACCGTTGACCACGTCAACAAAGTAAGGCGGCACTTCCACAGTCTGTTCGCGAGTCTTTGCCAGAACACCCTTAGGCCCCTGCTTAACCACTGCAATTTCTAGTCCGCGCTCTAGCAGAGCATCTGCGGCGCGCAATGGTTCAGTTTCACCAACCGCAACCTGGCATTCCTCTTTGTTGCCGATTGCAATCGAAACGTGAGCCAATGCTTTTTCAACCTGCTCGGTGGCCAGCTCCGGTGAAGTCCAGAACATTGTGCGGTAATCCAAATCAAGAATTGTGTGCTGCTTGCGGGCACGAGCTTCCCAGGCTGCAAAATGTGCCGAGCGAGACGGCTCTTGGCTCAAACCTGTAACAGTTGACCAATAAATTTTTGCATCCTTGATTGCTGCCATATCAAGTTCATCGGTGTTGATAACAAGGTCTGGAGCTTTTGGCTCGCGATAAAAGTAAAGTGGGAAATCATCCGGCGGGAAAATTTCACAGAACACGACCGGAGTTGGTAGGCCCTCTACCCCGGAAACAAATTCATCGCTAACACCAAGCCGGCGAAGCTCCTGGTGAATGAATTTTCCGAATGGGTCGTTACCAGTGCGGGTAATCACGGCAGACTTTAGGCCGTACTTAGCTGCAGCGACTGCTACGTTGGTGGCGCTGCCGCCTAGAAACTTTCCAAACGACGTCACATCTTCAAGGCCCACGCCTACCTGGTGCGGGTAAACATCTACTCCCACACGGCCGATCGTGATGACATCAAATGGTTGGTTGTTCTGAGTCATGCTGCGATTCACACCTTCTACTTAGCCTGAACTAATAATAAGCAGGTTAGCATACTTTGTCATAACATACTAACAAAGCGTTGCCGAATCGTGACATACAGCCTGTTGCTTCGGCGAGCGCTGGTTTGACACCGCGGTTAGTTAGGTTGCCACTAGGTTGCCACTGTGAAAAAGTGCCACCCCAGCCACCACCAGACCACTATCAAAGCCAGACGGGTGTTCCGGTTGTGCATCAATCGCCCCACCAAATCCCCCAGTGGGGCCAAAAACTTAGGATTTAGACGCCCAAGGAGCCACGCGGCAAAACCAAGGGCGATGACAAGACTGTATTCGATGATTGGGATCAATTCTTGACCCGCTTCTTTCGAATTTGCAGTAGTCCAACGCCAATCAGCATCCAGAGGGTCAGAAACATGGCCCTACCCCAGGGTGATTCGAGGGTGGGGTTGACCAAGATTGAAATTGTTGGATACGTTGCATCGTCTTTATAAACGGTGGCAAATATGTAGGCAAATAGCTCCGAAACTGCCATGAACAATGCGAGGGTCATCCAGACCCACTTGGTGCGAGTCATTTGTTTGGTTGCGCCCGGCTTTGGACCGTGGTCACGGTAGTAGACCATCACCAGTGAAATTGGCACCAGGGTGAGCAGCAGAACTATGGCCTGCCAGCCGTTTCTCTCAGTGAAAAACAAAACACTGCAACTTACGGCAATAACCAGGCCGATTACCCACCCGCTAACTTTTGGGCGTTCCGGCATGTGCCAAGGAATCCACTTTTTCCAATCGGCGATCAGGATCAAGCTGCCGAGGCCGAAAATTATGGCATCTCCGGTGGAACCTCTGGTGATGTGAAACGCAGTCACAAAAACCAGAACTGGTAGCCACGGGTTGATACCTCTTAATAAGACTTTCAGTAACTGAGTGACGTACATGCGTTAAGGCTACTGCGCACTGGCCCGATGGACAGAACCTCTGATTGCTTCAAACCTTCGTAACAGAGCGAAACAACGAAATCCAGCATCTGAAAATAGGGCAAACTTAAGGAAATCTCTTAATCAGGAAGAACTCATGACTCTTTACAACGACATCACCGAAGCCTTCGGAAACACTCCGCTCGTGCGCCTAAACCGCGTGACCGATGGCGCAGCTGCCCAGGTCTACGCAAAGCTTGAGTTCTACAACCCATCTAGCTCGGTCAAGGACCGCCTGGCAATCGCAATGGTGAATGCCGCCGAAGAATCTGGCGAGCTAAAGCCTGGTGGAACCCTGATCGAAGCCACCTCTGGCAACACCGGCATTGGTCTTGCCATGGTGGGTGCGGCGCGCGGATACCGTGTGATCATTGTGATGCCGGATTCAATGAGCCTTGAGCGCAAGGTCTTGACCCGCGCTTACGGAGCCGAGGTTATCTTGACCCCAGCCGCAGAAGGCATGACCGGATCAGTTGCAAAGGCAGAAGCACTTGGTAAAGAGATTCCAGGTGCAGTGCTCGTTCGTCAGTTTGATAATCCTGCGGGCCCAAAGATTCACCGCGAAACAACTGCTGAGGAAATTTGGAAAGACACCGACGGCAAAGTTGCGGCGCTAGTTGCAGGTTCAGGTACTGGTGGAACAATCACCGGCACTGGCCGTCGTCTAAAGGAATTGAACCCTGACATCAAGGTTTACGCAGTTCAGCCAGCAGCTTCCCCGCTACTTACCGGTGGCCAGGCTGCCGGTCACCCAATCGCAGGTATTGGACCAAACTTCATTCCGAGCATCCTTGACACCACCGTTTACGACGAAGTTATTTCTATTGAAAACAGTGATGCATTTACTTGGTCACGCCGCACAGGAGCCGAAGAAGGCATCCTGGCTGGTATCTCTTCTGGTGCAGCAGTAAAGGCTGCGGTTGAAGTGGCACACAAACCTGAATTTGCTGGCAAGATTGTCGTAGTAATCATCCCGTCGTTTGGCGAGCGTTATCTTTCGACAACCCTCTACCGCGACATTCAAGAGGAATTTAACCCAACCACGTGATCCGAATAAGAGAAGACATCCAAGCCGGCTTGGCTAAAGATCCAGCCACCAGATCGGCTCTCGAGCTTTTCTTAACTTCACCAGGGCTACATGCCCTTTGGTCACACCAAGTTGCCCACATGCTTTGGGGCTGGGGCTGGCACATTCCGGCGCGCATCCACTCGCAGTGGACTCGCTTTTGGACAGGCATTGAAATTCACCCAGGAGCAACCATTGGCCGCCGAGTGGTGATTGACCACGGCATGGGCGTAGTGATTGGTGAAACAGCAATCGTTGGCGATGATGTACTCATCTACCACGGAGTCACCCTGGGTGGAAAGGTAAATGATCGCGTGAAGCGTCACCCAACAATCGGCAACAATGTGCTACTCGGCGCCGGTGCAAAGATCATCGGTGATATTGAAATTGGAGATGGCGCAATGATAGGCGCAAACGCGGTTGTCACTAAGAACGTGCCAGCAGGTGCCGTTATCGTTGGTCCTCAAATACGACCGCTCAATTAGAAGTACTAAGCCCAAGCACCGATAATCAAACCAGCGATGGTCAAACAAACAACATCCTGACCAACTTCGATTAGCCAAACCTTGATGGCGCTGTATGGATTGCCGTTAGGCTGCCCAAAGAATCGGTGCGATAGCGACGCAAACGCTCCCAGGCCCACTCCAAAGACAAAGCCAAGGAATGCACCCTCTGCTCCACCGAGCGCTGGGTTAGCAAGTTTTGCAAGCTCAAGAATTACGGCAAGTGTTGCCACCTGAGCCAAAGCACCAACATAGGTGCCACCGAACATTAGAGCCATCTCGGCTGCCGATGATTTACCTTCTGAAACAGGAACTTCGCGACCCTGAGCCTTGATCCAAATTGGATAAAAAGTTTTTGGGCCAAACCACACAGCGCCAATCACAAAAGAGCTGAGTGAGGCCACGAATACCGCTAACCAGTTGATGTTTGAGAAGTCCATTGGGGTGCTTTCTGCCAAATTGCTGACAGGCGGAAGCACTGTCTTGACAACAGTATAAGTAGGCGTAGTCTGAAATTGAAGCCAGATAACCACTGGCCCAGAAGGAGATAAACATGACAGAGATTTCAATGACAGATTGCTGCGGCGGCGCTTGCCAGTGCAAGAAGTAGCCAAACGCTAACAATCAATAAAGATTTAAGAAAACCCCCAACCACTGGCTTGGGGGTTTTCTCTTACCTAAATTAATTGCGAGGTCGCAATGTTGCCACCATTGGGCAAACAAAAGGATCAGAGTTTTTGCTTAGGCCAACATCGTTTAGGTAGCGCATGACCACCATGTAGCTGGAGAGGAGATTCATCTCGACCAATGGAATCGAATTTTCCTTGCAGTACTGAACCACAATCTTGTGCGCCTTCGCCAAGTTTGGGCGTGCCATCGAGGGAAAAAGGTGGTGTTCAACCTGGTAGTTCAAACCGCCCATAAGGTTGTCGGTAAGCCATGAGCCTCGAATGTTGCG
>JBEGTF010000057.1:0-4340 GCA_041179545.1 Actinomycetota bacterium
TTCCTTGACCTGCCATTTATCGAGCGCGTCAAAAAGATAAACGATGCGGGCTTCTTGGTAGAGATTTGGAATTGGGCCAACAAAGATCTTGAAGCTCTAGCCAAATCAGGTGCAACGTTTTCATCGATGACTGGATACCTTGAAGGCGATCTGATTTCGGACGATGGTGCAGATGAATTAATCAGAACAGCGAAGCTTTCTTTAGATGCGGCTGAAATCATCAATTCACCACGTTTGAATTTGCATGGCACCGGACTTGACGAAAACGGTCAGGCAATCAAGAAAAGTAATGGTGTTAGTGCCAAGGATTGGGACAAGGCAGTAGATACCTTGTCGCGTATTGCCGAACTTGGCGAAAAAGCTGGTCGCGTTTTTACCTTAGAAAACCTCAATACCGCTGTTGATCACCCCGGCACTCCATTTGCGAAAGCTGCTGACACGATCGAACTCGTTAAAAGGGTAAATAGCCCATTTGTGCGGTTAAACCTAGATTTATATCACGCGCAGATCGGCGAGGGAAACCTCGTTGAGTTAATTCGCGAGGCTTTCAATTCCATAGGGGAGATTCAAATAGCTGATGTTCCCGGCCGTGCCGAACCTGGGTCAGGCGAAGTCTTTTATCCAAGGGTTGCCAAGGAACTCGTGGCGCTGAACTACCAGGGTGTCGTGGCGCTGGAATCATTTGCCTCGGGCGAATCCAGCAAAGCCCTCGAAGCATTTAAATCCGCATTCACTGTTTAGACAATTCACTGCAAATTACAAAGGAGTAAAAATGGTAAAAATCGCTCTAGATCCAACCCCATTCCACAGCACTCACTCATTGCTGGAGTTTCCGGCATTGGCTGCGGACCTTGGATATAAATATCTACAGATGACCCCACACCCTGATCTGATTCCATTTTTCAACCACCCAAAGGGCGATGATGATCTGGTTAAGCAGCTGAAGAAGGCTGTTAAGGATGCCGGTATCGAAATTGCATCGACCTTGCCGGTGCTTCGTTGGTCCGGGCCAGACGAGGATGCACGAGAGGCGGCAGTTCGTTACTGGAAGCGCGTAATTCGCATCACGGCCGACCTGGGCGTGGACACAATCGGCACCGAATTCAACGGACGACCTGAGCGTGCTGAGGAATCAGAGCGAGCGTTCTACCGCTCTATGGAAGAACTCGTTCCAATCATCGAAAAAGAAGGCATCAAGGTATTCATTGATCCACATCCTGACGACTTTGTTGAAAACGGTTTGGCCGCCTGGCGAGTCATTCGTGGAATCAATTCCAAAAACTTCGGCATGGTTTACGTTGCCTCACATACTTTCCACATGGGCAACCAGCCAGCAGAAATTCTTGAAGCGGCAAAGGGCCGCGTTGGTATTGTTCACATGAGCGACACCATGGACCACACAGCATCACATGGGCTCCGTTACATCACTAACCCACCAGGAAACGCTGTTCGAGTGCACCAGCACCTTCGAATTGGTGCCGGTGATGTCAACTTTGATCAAATGTTCCAAGGCCTGAAAGCCAATGGATTCCTGGACAACCCAAACAGCATTCTTTGTTCAAGTGTTTTCGCAGAAAACGAGAATGCTCGCGAGATGTCTATTTGGCAGCGCGAGGCCATCGAAGGCCTAGTAGCCAAACACAAGTAAATTCCTTAGAAAAGCCAACCTCCGACCCTTGAGGGTTAGAGGTTGGCTTTTTACTAGGATTGCCACATGGCCAAAAAGGAAAGTAATAGCGATATTCGTCATGCCACAATGGCTGACATCGCCGCGGAAGTGGGCGTTTCCCGTCAGCTTGTGGGAATAGCTCTGAATGGAGGCCCTGGTGTTAGTGCCGAAACACAAGCAAAAATTCTTACTGCCGCTAAGGAAATGGGTTATCGACCTAATTTAGCTGCACAAGCCCTGAGGCGAGATGGATCTAAATATATTGGCGTGGTTTTTCACACCGAACACAGTTCTACTAACGAACTTATCCCAGCTATTTACAAGGAAGCTCAGCGGCTCGGCTATCAAATTGTCTTAAGTGCTGTCTCACATGATCGGGATGAATCGGAAGCTATTGATGAAGTCTTTGGACATAGATGCGATGGTTTGATTCTTGTTTCAACATCTTTGGCCACCTTAAAGTTAAAAAATCTGGCCACGACCATACCACTGGTCAGCATCAGCAGGAGACTCACCGGTGTCAGGTGTGGAGTTGTAGCTTCTAAAGGTGAGTCCGGGGTATTCGATGCGGTGGAATATCTTGTTGGGCTTGGGCATAAAGCGATTGCATATATAGACCCACGAGAAATGCTCGATCACGAGTTTAGGCTTGAAGGCTATAAGACAGCTATGGACAAAGCCAAACTTAAGCCCCAGGTAATCAATATTCAAGGGGATTTTGTTGAAGCCGCCGGAGCCCTTGCAAGTGAAAAACTTCTCGCCTTACCAAAATTGCCTACCGCAGTTATCAGTGCAAATGACCAACTTGCTTTTGGTCTCGTCCACTGCCTACTAAAGGCTGGCTTAAAGATTCCTCAAGATATTTCAGTGGTCGGCTATGACGATACTGTAGCCAAATTGCCATTTTTAGACTTGACCACAATTCGTCAAGACCCCGTTGAATTGGCCAAGTTTGCGGTGGAGGATTTGTCTGATCGCATTCGTGGCAAAAAGTATTTGTCTGACACAGTGCTCACTAGCTCCAAGCTTGTGATTCGGTCAAGTACCTCGAAACCTAGGTCCGTCGGAACCGATACTTCCTTCAAAAAGTGATCTTCAAGGTGTTATTGTTTCTTTGTAATAACAAAGTTTAAACACTGCAAACACCAATGTGTTGACGTGCCCGCTGGAAGGTAAAAATTGACCAATCAGATTCGTGTTGGAACTGCTCCTGACTCATGGGGTGTCTGGTTCCCAAATGACCCAAAGCAAGTGCCTTGGGAACGCTTTCTCGACGAAGTGCAGGCAGCCGGTTACCACTGGATTGAGTTAGGCCCTTTCGGCTATTTACCAACAGACCCAAACCAACTCTCAGATGTCCTAGCCGAGCATGATCTCAAGCTTTCAGCCGGAACAGTGTTTACCGGATTCCACAAGGGCGATGACCAGTGGAAGCGCGCTTGGGACCAAGCGCTAGACGTTGCGGGATTGGTTTCAAAGCTTGGAGTAGAGCACCTGGTGGTAATACCAGATTTGTGGAGATCAGATGCCACAGCTGAAGTTCTTGAATCACGAGTTCTCGATAACGATCAATGGAAGAAGCTGGCAGCTGGTCACGACAAACTTGGCAAGGCTCTTCTTGAGGAATACGGAATTCACCAGCAGTTCCACTCTCACGCGGACAGCCACATTGGTACCTATGCAGAGGTTGAACGTTTCCTACAGGAAACAACAAAGGAATTCACAAATCTTTGTCTTGATACCGGACACTTTGCCTATTACTTAGGCGACAATGTTAAATTAATGAGCGCTTATCCAGAAAGAATTGGATACTTGCACCTAAAGCAGGTTCACCCAGACATTTTGGCTGAAGCACTCAAGAATGACATGCCGTTTGTAGATGCGGTTGCCAAGGGTGTCATGACCGAGCCTGGTTTTGAGGGCGTCCCTGAGTTTGCACCGATAATTGAGAAGGCGGCTCAAATTAATCCTGAGATGTTCGCAATTGTTGAACAGGATATGTACGGTTGCGATGTTGACTTCCCCGCACCTATTGCGGGGCGAACTCTAAAGCACATTATGAGCTGTACTCACGCAGCCAGGGTTCGTTAAAAATAGTAGAACTGCTATTCCCTGAATTTATGGGAGCTTTTTTCTATTTCTCGACTAGGGTTACTTCAAACGAGTAGAGGTCAGGGCGGTAACAGTGATGGCCAAACTCAATTGCCCGTCCTGAATTATCGTATGCAGTTCGGTCCATTGTGAGAAGAGCCGAATTTTTATCAAGTCTTAAAATCTCGGATTCCTGAGTTGAAGATTTTCGTGCACCAATTTTTTGTTTAGCCACGCGAATTGTTACCCCGCGCCCTCGCAGAATCTGATACAAGCCATGCATATTAAGTTCTACCTCGCTGATGTCTGTAAATTCCGCGGGCAGCCAGTTTTCCATGATTGATACTGGAACACCGTCAGCCGCTCGAACACGCTGCAGATACAAAACATCGCTACCTGCTGGCACGCCCAGGTGCTCAGATATTTTTGAATCGGCTGGCAAAACTTTATAGGTAAGTATGGTCGTGGATGGCTTCTTACCGCTACGCGTTAGATCCTCATATAACGAGGTTAGATCCACACCGCGGGTGACTTGTCCGTGCACTACTTGAGTGCCAATGCCACGCCTTCGAACCAACAG
>JBEGTF010000058.1:0-4323 GCA_041179545.1 Actinomycetota bacterium
GACTAGAGGCTAAGTGGTATTGGATTTTGAGTCCTAAACTAGCCACATGAGCACAGAAAAGATTTCATTTGCAGCAGCCGTAGGCATTGGCTTCAAGAAGTATGTCAACTTCAGGGGAGTAGCCAGCCGTCGCGAGTACTGGTTCTTCATTCTGTTCTTCGTTCTGCTAAGTCTCGTGACTGGCCAGCTTGACCAAATCCTTTTTCCGGAGTTATCGCGCCGTGCAACAGAATCGGCCAACGAGCTGTTTGCCTATGTTGAGACAAACCCAACCGTGGTCGATTGGGCCTTATTTCAACGAGCCCTATCTGATGCCACAAATGCAACCCCGATAGGCAACTTTGTAAGCTTTGCCACATTTATGCCGCTTTTCACAGTCACTGTTCGCCGCATGCGCGATGCCGGCTTCGGTGGTTGGTGGCTAGCTCTTATTTGGGTTCAACTATTCACCTTTATAGTCACTCTTCGCCCAACCAAGGCCCCTAAATAACCCGATAAACCAGTTAATAGCCCTAGGTCTGGATCCTGGGCTGGCATCGGTGTGCTGATTCCGGTAGACTCGTGAGGTTGCCGTGTATCGGCCGCGGATAAAGAGAGCCAAAACATTCCGTTTTGTGCGCCGCGCAGTTAGTTCTTGAAAGGGACCAAATGGCATTAGATGCAGCAGTAAAAACCGCAATTATCAACGAGTATGCAACCAAGCCAGGCGACACTGGTTCTCCTGAGGTTCAGATCGCAGTTCTGACTCAGCGCATCAAGGACCTAACCGAGCACCTAAAGGAGCACAAGCACGACCACCACTCACGTCGTGGTCTATTGATCCTTGTTGGTCAGCGTCGTCGTCTACTTGGCTACCTACAGGGCGTAGACATTGCTCGCTACCGTGCGCTAATTGAAAGACTTGGCCTACGTCGCTAATTCAAACTTTGAAAAACCCTCGCCAAGGCGAGGGTTTTTCATTTAACCTGACGTTCAGCCAGGCTATAGCCATTTATTGGCCCCGCTGGTACCCTAGAGGTGTACCAAGACGGCAGGTTTGCTGGTCTTCGGTTGTAGACCTTGATTGAGGAATTAGCTTCGATTCAAGTTTTATTACTGCAGACCAGGGCATCCCTCAAAAAAATCACGGGCAATTTCTTGCCGTCTTCGTTCGCGCACAATTTTTGTGCAATGAGGATAAAAAGAGGAGGGACCATGGAAGGTCCAGAAATCAAAGCAACAGAAGCCATTATCGATAATGGCAAGTTCGGTAAGCGTGTTATTCGCTTCGAAACCGGTCGACTAGCTCAGCAGGCACAGGGTGCAGCTGCGGTTTACATCGACGAAGAAACAATGCTGTTCTCGGCTACCACTGCAAGCAAGCAGCCAAAAGATCAGTTCGACTTCTTCCCACTAACCATCGACGTAGAAGAGCGCATGTATGCAGCTGGACGTATTCCAGGAAGCTTCTTCCGTCGCGAAGGTCGTCCATCAACGGAGGCAATTCTTGCCTGCCGTTTGATCGACCGCCCACTGCGCCCATCATTTGTTGATGGTCTTCGTAACGAAATCCAGGTTGTAGTTACCGTTTGGGCAATTGAGCCTGACGAAATGTATGACGTAGTTGCAATCAACGCAGCTTCGATGTCAACTCAGCTTGCAGGCCTACCTTTCTCTGGCCCTATCGGTGGTGTGCGTGTTGCACTTATCGACGGTCAGTGGGTTGGTTTCCCTAAGCACTCACAGCTTGAGCGCGCAGTATTCAACATGGTTGTTGCTGGTCGCGTAATCGTGGAGAACGGCGTCGAAGACGTTGCGATCATGATGGTTGAGGCAGAGGCTTCAGAGAACTCAATGGACCTAATCGCTGCAGGCGCAAAGGCTCCTTCTGAAGAAGTTGTTTCAGAGGGTCTTGAGGCTGCAAAGCCTTTCATCAAGGCGCTAGTCAAGGCTCAGGCGGATCTAGCTGCAGTTGCTGCAAAGCCAACCGCTGACTACCCAACCTTCTTGCCATACACCGATGAAGTTTTCGCTGCCGTTGAAGCATCAGCTGGTGCGGAACTGGCAAAGGTTTACCAGATTGCTGACAAGGTTGAGCGCCAGGATGCAGATGATGCATTGAAGGCTGCTACCAAGGAGAAGATGGAAGCTGCGCTTTCAGAAGAGCAGATGGCTCAGTTCTCAGCGGCATACAAGTCAGTAACCAAGAAGATCATGCGTACTCGCGTTCTGAAGGAAAACATCCGTATCGATGGACGTGGTCTTCGTGACATTCGTACCCTTGATGCAGAGGTTGCAGTTATCCCTCGCGTTCACGGTTCAGCAATTTTCCAGCGTGGAGAGACCCAGATTCTTGGTATCACCACCTTGAACATGTTGAAGATGGAACAGCAGATTGACTCACTGAGCCCAGTGACTTCAAAGCGCTACATGCACAACTACAATTTCCCGCCTTACTCAACTGGTGAAGTTGGCCGCGTGGGTACTCCAAAGCGTCGCGAAATTGGTCACGGTGCTCTTGCTGAGCGCGCGTTGGTTCCAGTTCTGCCAAAGCGTGAGGACTTCCCATACGCTATCCGTCAGGTATCTGAGGCTCTTGGTTCAAACGGTTCAACCTCAATGGGTTCTGTTTGTGCTTCGACTCTTGCGCTACTAAACGCTGGTGTGCCTCTGCGCGCACCGGTTGCCGGTATCGCGATGGGTCTGATCTCAGACACCGTTGATGGCAAGGTTCAGTACGCAGCAATCACCGATATTCTTGGCGCCGAAGATGCACTTGGCGACATGGACTTCAAGGTTGCCGGTACTCGCGACTTCATCACAGCTATTCAGCTAGACACCAAGCTTGACGGTATTCCTGCATCAGTTCTTGCAGGCGCACTTACCCAGGCTAAGGAAGCACGTCTAACCATCCTTGACGTTATGGCTCAGGCAATTTCTGAACCAGACGAAATGGCGCCAACTGCTCCACGCGTAATCGCTGTGAAGATTCCAGTTGACAAGATTGGTGAAGTGATTGGTCCTAAGGGCAAGATGATCAACCAGATCCAAGAAGATACTGGCGCTGATATCTCAATCGAAGACGACGGAACCGTTTACATTGGTGCAACCGATGGCCCTTCAGCGGAAGCTGCAAAGGCTGCGGTTAACGCAATCGCAAACCCACACGTACCTGAGATTGGCGAGCGTTTCCTAGGAACTGTTGTGAAGCTAGCTACCTTTGGTGCTTTCGTTTCGCTAGTTCCAGGAAAAGATGGTCTACTGCACATCTCTGAACTAAAGAAGATGGCTGGCAAGCGCGTTGAGAACGTTGAAGACGTTCTTGAGGTTGGCCAGAAGCTTCAGGTTGAAATCACCAAGATCGATGACCGTGGAAAGCTTTCACTGGCACCGGTTGTTGAGGGTGATGCAGTCGCATCTTCTGATTCAGACGAAGAGTAATAACCCGTTTTACAAAGAGAGTTCTGGCTTAGCCATGAGTGAAGTCATTTTCCCACTAGACCAGAGCGACCTTTCGTTCACCGCTTCGGGAGGTAGCACGGTTCGCCGTTCTATCCTCCCAAGCGGTGTTCGCGTTTTGACAGAGCACATGCCTGGCGCGCAAAGCGTATCGGTGTCGTTTTCAGTTGCGGTAGGTTCACGAGACGAAACCGATGGCCACCACGGATCGACACACTTTTTAGAGCACCTGCTATTCAAGGGAACCAAGAAGCGCAGCGCATTAGATATTGCCGTGGCCTTTGACTCCGTCGGAGGTTCATCGAACGCCTCAACCGGTAAAGAACACACCAGTTACTACGCGCGAGTTCAAGACTCTGCGCTGCCGCTAGCGGTAGATGTTATTGGCGACATGCTTGCGTCATCGCTTATTGATCCAAAAGAATTCGAAAACGAACGCACCGTAATTCTTGAAGAGCTTGCGATGAATGATGATGACCCGCAGGATGTCGCCCACGAGGCATTTGCCGAAGCCGTACTTGGCGATCACGCGCTTGGTCGTCCAATCGGTGGCACCAACGAAACGATTTCCGCGGTTACACGAGATGCGGTTTGGAGTCACTACCAAGCCAACTACCGTCCACAGGACTTAGTCATCGCCGCTGCCGGAGGGGTGGAGCACGGTCAGCTAATCGGCCTGGTAGAAAACGCCTTGATCGAGGCTAACTGGGACCTAAACAAAAAAACTGAGCCGGTAGAACGCCGCTTGCTGCACCCAGCGAAAATCTCTCGGGGCACTGAGCTCAGAGTAATCAAGCGTCCAATCGCGCAAGCAAATGTTTTGCTCGGAATGCAGGGTCTGGTTGCCGACGATGAACGTCGCTACGCGATGGGAATTCTCAACAC
>JBEGTF010000059.1:0-4121 GCA_041179545.1 Actinomycetota bacterium
GTGATCGATAAAGAGACTGGTCGAGTGGTTAACGGACCAGAAATTCGTGCTCGAGCATTTGCTGAGGGTGACCACGTATTCGATAACGTCAAGCCACTGATCGAGCGAGCACTTGCAGAAGCGGCCGGTGAGGGAGTGCGAGACACTTATGCACTCCAGCAGGTAATTAGACGCACGATTGGCACTTGGGTTAACAAGGCTCATCGCCGTCGCCCAATGATCATTCCAGTGGTCATCGAAGGCTAACTTCGCCGTGCCTACGGGCATCCGGGTGGCTCGGCTGTTAGTTTTGTTGGATGGCTACGCGTAAACCAACCCCTCGTAAACCCGCATCTAGGGCTACGGGCAGTTCTCGTACCCGTGCCAATACGCCTCGCGGGGCAACCACACCTAGGGCTTCGGCAGCTCCGCGCTCTCGCCAGGTAAGCCCAAGGGCAACAGGGCAGCGAGAGTCAGGCTCGGCAATTACCTCAATTTACATGTTTTTCGCTCACGCGGTTGGCGCTGGCGCTCGCGCGCTGAGCCCAGACAAGATCGCTAAGGAAGATCGTCGCGATGGTTTGCCATTCTTCTTATTTCTGCTCGGCATAATCGGTGCGATTTTTGGTTGGGTACTTATCAAGCAAGATTGGGCGCACGGTGTGCACGTCTGGACAATGGGCGCTCTTTTTGGCCGCGTTTCATTTGCCCTACCGGTCATCATGATCATCTTCGCGATTTACCTAATGCGTCATCCGTCGACGGTGCGTGACAACGGTCGAATTGGAATCGGCTTATTCCTCTTTATCGTTTCGATAAGCGGTTTCTTCCACGTATTTTTCTTGCACCAGGGAAAGGTCGTTCAGCCTTACGACGGCGAATGGACACTGGCATATAGCGGTGGAATTTTTGGCTGGTTGATTTCTGTCCCGTTCTACAACACGATTACCATCTGGGGTACTGTACCTGTTTTGGTCGCATTCACATTTGGCTCGCTCTTGATCATGACCAAAACCGCTCCTAACCGAATCGCCGAGCGCCTTCGCGAGTTGACCACCTACCTGTTTGGTGAATCAAAACAGCGTGAGGTTGTTGAAGAAGTCGAAGACGAAATTCCAGATGCGTTTGATGGCACCAAAGTTCCTTGGTGGCGCAGAGGTAAATCTGCAGAAGATAACGCTTTTGACAGTGCGATCGTTCCGGCCGACGATGACGATGCCCTTGACGGCCTATTCAACGACAACCTGCAAACTACTCAGCTCAACATTCCTTCTGTTGATGCAACCGGCTTAGGTAACACGGGTGTTGTGGACACCACAGCCACCGCTCCAATCACAATCCCACCAGCAGATTTTGTAGCCGCACCTTTGGTTTCAGCCGCCGCACCGGTTGCTCAGCCAGTTGCACAGGCTGCACCAAAGGTGAACCGCCCTTACGTCTTGCCTCCATTGGCTATCTTGGCTCCTGGCACTCCACCAAAAGCTAAGTCAGCAGCAAATGATCTGGTTGTTTCATCAATCACTAGCGTCTTCAAAGAGTTCGGAGTGGAAGCCGCAGTCGTTGGCTTCTCACGAGGGCCAACTGTAACCCGTTATGAAGTTGAACTGGCGCCTGGCGTCAAAGTTGAAGCAGTCACTCGCTTGGCAAGCAATATTTCATACGCAGTTGCCTCCAATGAAGTTCGCATCCTTGCTCCGATTCCTGGCAAGTCGCTTATCGGTATTGAAATTCCAAACACCGATCGCGAAACCGTTTCTCTTGGTGACGTGCTTCGATCAGATGTGGCAACAAAGAGCATGCATCCGCTGACAATCGGAATTGGTAAAGACGTTGAGGGCGGGTACGTTATCGCCAACCTTGCCAAGATGCCTCACCTTTTGGTTGCAGGAGCTACTGGAGCTGGTAAATCAAGCTTCGTGAACTCCATGATTACTTCAATCTTGATGCGCGCAAAGCCAGCCGAAGTTCGAATGGTTTTGATTGACCCTAAACGCGTTGAGCTGGCCGCCTACCAAGGCGTGCCACATCTAATTACTCCAATCATTACCAATGCAAAAAAGGCCGCCGAAGCTTTGCAGTGGGTTGTCAAAGAAATGGACATGCGCTACGACGACCTCGCGAGCTTTGGTTTCAAGCACATCGATGATTTCAATCGTGCTGTTGTTGCCGGTGAGGTTAAAGTTCCTGAGGGCTCCCAGCGCAAACTGCAGCCTTACCCTTACCTGCTCGTTGTTGTAGACGAGCTTGCAGACCTCATGATTGTGGCACCTCGCGATGTTGAAGATTCCATCGTGCGAATTACTCAGTTGGCTCGCGCTTCCGGAATTCACCTTGTCTTAGCAACCCAGCGCCCGTCGGTTGATGTTGTAACCGGTTTGATCAAAGCCAACGTGCCAAGCCGCTTGGCGTTCTCGGTCACCTCGGTAACCGACTCACGCGTGATCTTGGATCAGCCTGGTGCCGAAAAGCTAATCGGTCAGGGTGATGCTTTGTTCTCACCAATGGGCACCAACAAGCCAATGCGAGTTCAAGGCGCCTGGCTGGCCGAGAGTGAACTTCAGCGAATCGTTGATCACGTGAAGCAGCAGATGGAGCCTGAATATCGTCAAGATGTTGATGCTCCGGTCGCGGCAAAGAATATGGTCGATGCAGATATCGGTGATGACCTTGATGTTCTTCTTCAAGCTGCAGAACTGATTATTAGCTCTCAGTTTGGTTCAACATCCATGCTTCAGCGCAAGTTGCGTGTTGGTTTTGCAAAAGCTGGCAGACTAATGGACTTGCTTGAATCGCGCAATATTGTTGGACCAAGCGAGGGTTCAAAAGCCCGCGATGTTATGGTCAAGCCCGAGGACCTCCCAACTGTGTTGGCTCAATTGCGCGGTGAACCGGGCGCAAGCGCGACACCAGCAGTAGCTGCAGCAGCGGCGGTTATTGATTCCGAATCAGCGACTTCAAACCTTGCTGCGGGTGATTTTGAAGATTTCATCCCAAAGGAAAACGTTGACCGCTCGATTATCTCTGGCGGCAATGGCTTTGGCGATGATGAAGACGGAGACGAAGACGCTTGGAAGCTGACAGGTCGCCAGTAATGACAAAAAGCGAAAAGCCTGCAAAAACGAATCTGATTGAAAAATCGGCAAAGTCAATTTTTAATCTTCCAAACATCATCACCATGGCCCGCATACTGTGCGTTCCTTTTTTCGTTTGGTCGCTTTTCGCCATCGACGCGGAATCAACGGGTCGATGGTTCTCGGTCCTAATTTTCATCATCATCATGATTAGCGATGGCGTTGACGGTGCCATAGCTCGCAAGCGCGGACTAATAACCAACCTGGGAAAACTTCTTGATCCAATCGCCGACAAGGCTCTTCTGGGTGGGGCTTTGATTGCTCTTTCAATCCACGGCGAATTCTCCTGGTGGGTGACAATCGTTATTTTGGTTCGCGAATTAGGCATAACCGCTTATCGACTAGTGGTTGTGCAGCGCGAAGTTGTCGCAGCCTCGTCGGGTGGAAAATTGAAAACAATTTTGCAAAGCATCTTGATTGGTTCATTGGCTTCACCATTGGAATTTGTTTTTGCTCCGTGGTACATCAATCTTGAATCTGCGCTAACTATCGTGGTGTTGTTAATCACCGTTTACACCGGCGTGCAATATCTAATCGCTGCAGCTCGCGCTCGGCGCCAAAGAATCAGCAACTAATGTCTGCCGCCGAGATTTTGAAGCAACTTGAATCTCGAGGATTCAAACTTGCGATTGCAGAATCGCTGACCGGGGGATTGCTGAGCGCAGAATTCGTTTCCGTCGCCGGTGCCTCGAAAGTTTTACTTGGTTCGATTGTCGCCTACCACACAACTTTGAAGCATGAATTGCTTGGAGTATCGCGCGCTTTGCTCGAAAACCAGGGCCCGGTAGATCCTGAGGTTGCTGCTCAAATGGCATCCGGGGTGCGAACCAAATTGGCTAATAAAACCAACACCGATGAAAACCTCGTAATCGGAATTGCTACCACCGGGGTGGCCGGCCCTGATCCGCAGGACGGTGTTGCCGTTGGTACCGTTTATGTTGCTCTCTCAGGGCCTGGTGCTATCGGGGATTCTGTTTATGCCTTTGAGCTATCGGGTGGCCGGGACGCCAT
>JBEGTF010000060.1:0-4028 GCA_041179545.1 Actinomycetota bacterium
CAGGTTAAGCAAGAGCTGCTGAAGCTGGGTTGGCCCGCAGAAGACTTTGCCGGTTACGCTGCTGGCACACCGCACGAGATCGCTCTTGGCGAGGGTGACTGGAAAATTCGTGACTACCAAACCAAAGCGGTTGAAAAGTTTTGGGAGGGCGGCTCAGGAGTTGTTGTGCTGCCCTGTGGTGCAGGTAAGACAATCGTTGGTGCAGCCGCAATGGCGACTGCAAAAACCAACACACTAATTTTGGTGACCAACACGGTATCCGCCCGCCAGTGGAAAGCTGAGTTACTAAAGCGCACTTCGTTGACCGAAGAAGAAATTGGCGAGTACTCGGGATCGATGAAAGAAGTTAAGCCGGTCACGATTGCCACTTACCAAATTCTGACCACCAAGCGAAAAGCGGAATACGCTCACCTAGCTTTGCTAAATGCAAACGACTGGGGCTTGATTGTTTATGACGAAGTGCATTTGCTTCCAGCACCGATTTTTAAAATGACCGCCGATCTGCAGGCGCGCAGACGCCTTGGCCTAACCGCAACCCTGGTTCGCGAAGACGGCAAGGAGGGCGATGTGTTTTCGCTCATCGGTCCAAAGCGTTTTGACGCACCGTGGAAAGAAATTGAAGCCCAGGGGTACATCGCACCAGCTGCTTGTTTTGAGGTTCGAATCGATTTGCCAGATGACGAACGCATGGACTACGCGATATCAAGTCAGGAAGATCGCTACCGAATCGCGGCAACTTCTAAGACGCGTATTCCGGTAATTCAAAAACTATTAAAGAAGCACGCCGGAGAACCAACACTGATCATTGGTCAGTACCTTGATCAAATCCACGAAGTTTCTGCGGCGATTCAAGTTCCGGAAATTACCGGCGAGACTCATGTGGATGAACGAGAGCGTCTTTTCGAACAGTTCCGCACCGGTGAGATCTCAACCCTGGTGGTTTCAAAGGTTGCCAACTTCTCGGTTGATCTGCCGGAGGCATCGGTGGCCATTCAGATCTCAGGCTCTTATGGCTCTCGTCAAGAAGAGGCCCAGCGTCTGGGGCGCCTGCTTCGACCAAAAGCCGACGGGCGCACCGCAAGTTTCTACACACTGATTTCACGTGACACCGTAGATCAGGATTTTGCCCAGAACCGACAGCGCTTTCTTGCTGAGCAGGGCTACAGCTACGAAATAGTGGACGCACACTCGCTATAAGCTCTCTTGGCCTGGGAAACCTCTCAGAGGACACTCAAGGCTCGTACAGCAAGTTCTCAGGGTTCTCACGGAAACTAAAGCCATGGAAAACGTAAAGGTACTAATCGTCGATGACGAACCAAACATCCGTGATCTTCTCTCAACCAGTCTTCGCTTTGCTGGTTTCAGTGTTCATGCCGTGGCAAACGGTGCCGACGCCGTGCACGCCGCCGAAAAGGGTGAACCAGACATCATTCTTCTAGACGTAATGCTGCCTGACATGAATGGCTTTAGCGTCACCAAGAAGCTTCGTTCAATGGGCATAAATGCCCCCGTGCTGTTCTTGACCGCACGCGATGAAACCGAAGACAAAATCACCGGTCTAACCGTTGGCGGCGATGACTACATGACCAAGCCGTTTAGCCTGGATGAAATCGTTGCGCGCATTAACGCAATCCTGCGTCGCACCAAATCCGCCGAAGTTGAAGAATCGGTGCTTGAGGTTGGCGAAATCAAAATCAACCAAGATGCCCATGACGTTTTTGCAAATGGAACCCTGGTTGAGCTGAGCCCAACCGAATACAAGTTGCTGCGCTTTTTGATGTCAAACCCCAACCGAGTACTTACCAAGGCGCAGATTCTTGATCACGTCTGGGAATATGACTTCAACGGTGAAATGGGAATCGTGGAGTCTTACGTTTCTTATCTTCGTAAGAAATTAGACCCGCTGACCAGCGAACCACTGATTCAGACCAAGCGTGGTGTTGGCTACATGTATAAGTCAACCAAGGCAACTAAGTAGATCGGTAGCTAATTGACCTCGAAGCTAGGCTCGGCTTGGGAGCGCATTTCGCTGCGCACCAAGCTAACTGCGCTTTCGGTGGCAATTATCGGTGTGCTGGTTTTTGTTTCTAGCCTTGGAACGGTTGCGCTGCTTAGAACTTACCTGCAGCAAAATCTTGACCGTCAATTAACTTCTACCGCGGCAACGCTCAGCATTGAAGACCCAACTCTTCTTGAAGATCGATTGGCGACTAACCAGCTTCGCCTACCAAGCCTGCCGACAGATTTTTACATCGCCTACCTAGATGTTGATGGCAGCCTACTAATTGGACTTGCCTCTTCTGCCGGTGGAGCAACCAGCGACGTGCCAAATACCTCAAACTTCACGGCATCGAATGTGATTGCAACTAATGGAATTCCATTTGAGGTTAACAAGCAGGGCGAAGTCGCCGAGGATGCGGGAATCCGCGGCTGGCGAATGGTTGCCGTTCCCCTAGTTTCTATGCCGGGCTCACTAGTTGTGGCACTGCCGACCGGAGCAAATAGTGCGCTGCTTTCTCAGTACGGATTAATCGGTGGCGGCTTTGGTGCCCTGCTGCTTATTCTTTCCGGGCTGAGTATTTGGCTCACTATTAATTCAGCACTGAAACCTCTAAACGAAGTTGAACGTACAGCCGAAGCTGTTACCGAAGGCGATATTTCGCAGCGCCTGATTGAGCACGAGGGTGATACAGAAATTGCTCGCCTAAACCGCTCACTCAATACGATGCTCGATGGCATTCAAGGCGCGATGCAGGATCGCTCAAGGACACTTGATCAGATGCGTAGATTTGTATCGGATGCAAGCCACGAGCTTCGCACTCCCCTGGTTTCCGTTCGTGGTTACGCTGAGCTTTACCGAATGGGCGCATTAAAGAAGCCTGAACAAATTGCTGAGGCAATGGGGCGAATCGAAAGTGAAGCTGTTCGAATGACCGGCCTGGTTGAAAGTCTTTTGACTCTCACCCGAATGGATGAAGCCACCAAACTTGATCTCAAGAAAACCAACTTGGTTTCGCTGGCGACAGATGCGGCCAAAGATGCATCGGTTGCAGATGGAAAACGCAAAATCGTGGTTACTGACATCAACGGAAACCAACTTGCCGAAGGGTCTTCAGTGGAGGCAAAGGTTGATGCTAACTCAATGCGCCAGGTTTTGACCAACCTGCTCGCAAACGCTTCACGCTTTTCACCTGAGGGTGCGCAAATTGAAATTGCGCTAGACAACAATGCCAAGATCGAAGGTCGCCGACACCTGGTGCTTGAGGTGCGTGACCACGGCGAGGGAATTCCCGAACAGCTTCGCGAAAAGATTTTTGAACGTTTTTACCGAATCGATAATTCACGCAATAGTGAAACCGGTGGATCGGGACTTGGACTAGCGATCGTTTCAACAATTGTGTCCCGTCACGGCGGAAACATCGTAGCTACCGAGACTCCTGGTGGTGGCGCCACGCTTCGCGTTGTAATCCCAGCGTAGATAGGTAGTTCTCCACAGAAACGCGCTCATCGGGCGCACAGCGCTCCTTAACACCGATGATCGGTTCATGACTCATTTCAGCGTAGACAGCGACCAAGTATTGGCTGCTAATTCAGCTATCCAAAGCACCATCTCCAGGCTTGCTCAAGAATCTGACACTTTGCATATGCAATTGCAGAACCTTCAAAGCAGTTGGACGGGTGTGGCGGCCAATAGTTTTCAAGAACTTGCAACGCGCTGGCGAGCTACCGCTGCCGCCGTTGACACCCAACTCGGCGAACTTGGCATAGCACTGAGTGTTGCGGCCAACCAGTATTCCGAAATCGAATATTCCAATCAAAGATTGTTTTTGTAGTTTGAGTTAAAAGAAAACGGGCGGTTCCCGAAGGAACCACCCGCTCATAGTGGATCAGACTATAAGTTTTTTCTTTTTGGACTAGAAGTCCATGCCGCCACCCTGGTTTGCAGGAGCAGGAGCGTGAGCTTCTGGCTTCTCTGCAACCACTGCTTCGGTGGTTAGGAATAGACCTGCGATAGATGCTGCGTTCTG
>JBEGTF010000061.1:0-4092 GCA_041179545.1 Actinomycetota bacterium
GACCTCGAAGATAGGTCGGCGTTAAAACGCGTATCGGGTCTCTCCACTGAACTTCAAGACATCACCGATGTTGAGTATCGCCAGCTGAGACTCGAAAAGGTCGTTTTGATCGGCCTATGGGGAAACAACACTCTTCTTGATGCAGAAAATTCACTTCGTGAGTTGGCAGCGCTAGCCGAAACCGCTGGTGCAACTGTGCTTGATGGTCTGCTGCAACGACGAGCGAACCCAGACCCGGCGACTTTTCTCGGTAAAGGTAAAGCACAGGAATTGAAAATGTTGGTGCAAGCCGCCGGAGCCGATACCGTTATCGCCGACACAGAGCTTGCACCTAGCCAGCGCCGCGCTCTCGAAGATGTCATCAACATCAAGGTCATTGACCGCACAGCAGTAATCTTGGATATTTTCGCCCAACACGCCAAGAGTCGCGAGGGCAAGGCCCAGGTTGAGCTTGCGCAGCTCGAGTACCTATTGCCGCGCCTTCGTGGCTGGGGTGAATCCATGTCTCGTCAGGCTGGAGGACAGGCCGCCGGTGGCGTGGGTATGGGCTCTCGCGGTCCTGGTGAAACCAAGATTGAACTGGATCGTCGCCGCATCAACACGCGAATGGCAAAATTGCGAAAGCAGATCGTGGCCATGAAACCCGCACGTGAAACCAAGCGTGCCAACCGCGAGCGAAATGCGATTCCCGCGGTTGCAATCGCCGGTTACACCAATGCTGGAAAGTCATCGCTTCTTAACCGCATGACCCAAGCCGGTGTGCTGGTGCAAAATGCTCTGTTTGCAACTTTGGATCCAACTGTTAGAAAAGCCAAGACACCAGATGGTCGCGACTACACCCTCGCAGACACCGTGGGTTTCGTTAGAAATCTTCCGCACCAATTAGTCGAGGCGTTCAGGTCAACTCTTGAAGAAATTGCAGCGAGTGATTTGATTGTGCACGTGGTCGATGCATCACACCCGGATCCTTCTGGTCAGATTGCAACGGTGAGAAACGTCATTGGTGAAGTCGGCGCGAGAGACATCCAAGAGCTAATTGTTTTCAACAAAATCGATCTGGCCGACGAGACCCATCGAATGGCGCTTCGCGGCATGGAGCCAAACTCCATCGGTGTTTCTGCTCGCACGGGCGAAGGAATTGAAGAGCTACTGCAAATCATTGCTGCAAGATTGCCAGAGCCAAATGTGGAAATCGCCGCACTGATTCCCTACGACAGGGGAGACCTAGTTTCGCGCCTGCACCTAAACAGCAGAATTATGGTTTTGGATTATCGAGATAACGGAACTTTCGTTCGCGCAATGGTGAAGCCGGAAATGGCTGCCGAACTCAGCGACTTCCGAGTTGTTGTGTGAGAGTTTTTCTCACTGCATAGCGCTTGCGCGAGCAGTGTAGTAAAACTGCATAGCGCTTGCGCGAGCAGAGCAATAAATCAGACGGAACGCAGTACTGCTACAACTTTTCCAAGAATCACCGCGTGATCACCCAGGATCGGTGCGAAGGAAGAATTTCGTGGCAACAACCAGGTGTGCCCATCTTGCTGCTTAAAAGTTTTTACGGTTGCTTCATCTTCAAGAAGCGCGGCGACGATGTCACCATTTTCAGCGGTCTGCTGTTGACGAACGACAACCCAGTCGCCGTCGCAAATTGCGGCATCAATCATTGACTCACCAACAACCTTGAGCAGGAACAGGTCACCCTTTCCTACAAGCTGGCGAGGTAGCGGAAAAATCTCTTCAACGTTTTGCTCGGCGGTGATTGGGCCACCGGCTGCAATTCGTCCAACCATTGGAACCATTGCTGCGTCACCGATCGGGGTTGGGTTCTCGGCTAACTGGCCGTCTTGACCTTCCCAACCCGCAACTTCGATCAAAACATCGATAGTGCGAGGGCGCTTAGGGTCGCGGCTTATGTAGCCAGCAAGTTCGAGCTGGTTCAGCTGGTGACTAACGCTAGCAGGGGAGGAAAGTCCAACCTCGAGGCCAATTTCACGCATGCTGGGCACGTAGCCTCGTTCAGCCTTGGAGCGCTGAATCGTCTGCAGGATGCGCTCCTGCATAGGGCTCAAGCTTGAGGCGCGTCGGGTTGGGCGCTTCTCGTCCTTCTCATCCATGCTGTCTGCGTCTTTCGTCGTAATTGTCGGAGGCTCTTGTTATGCGAGCCACTATCGAAACTGTATTCGCTTTTTTTGGCAAAATCAAACACATTTTCGAAAATATGATAAATATCTTGACAAAATGTCGGGGTATCACCGTATTCTTGTTCTATAGACGAACAGTTGTTCGAATAGAAAGGTAAAAAGATGTCTCAATCCCCAGCAGCACGCAAGTTCTTCCGCACAGCCGTGGTTGTGGCAATCGCCACCACCAGCATCTTTGGTTTCGTAAACGGTGCGGCAGCCAACAACCAGGGTGGCTCAGCCGATTTTGAGTACGTCACAATCAGTTCAGGCCAGACCCTCTGGGCTCTAGCAGAACAGCTTGCACCAAACGCTGATCCTCAGGATTGGATGCAAGAGGTTGTGAACCTAAACGGCCTCACCTCCACTGACCTAAAGCCTGGTCAAAGACTCGCTCTTCCTTAGGCGGTAACCTTGGTTGGTGGCTAATCTCGAAGACCTACCAATCCGTGACGACCTCAAGGGTCGCAAACCTTATGGTGCGCCGCAGCTAGCCGTGCCAGTGGCCCTGAATGTAAACGAGAACACCCACCGGATTCCAGAAGATGTGGCCGTAGATGTCATTGGCCGTTTGGCCGCAGCGGTTTTAGATATAAATCGCTACCCAGACCGGGATTTTCTGTCCCTACGAAGCTCACTAGCTCAATACCTTGGCGCGAACCTTAAACCCGAAAATATTTGGGCTGCGAATGGTTCAAACGAAGTGCTTCAGCACATTTTTCAAGCCTTCGGTGGACCGGGCCGATCTTCACTTGGTTTTGGTCCAACCTATTCAATGTATGGACTAATCGCCCTGGGCACAGGAACCGCCTATTCTGACGCTCCTAGACTCGAACGCTACGAACTTTCACCCGAACTAATTCGCGGGGCAATTTTGGAGCACCAGCCAAATATTGTGATGCTTTGCTCCCCAAATAACCCAACCGGCACACCACTAAGTCTCAGTTGCATCGAGGCCGCATACGAAGCAGTATCCGAAGCGACCGGGGGTGTAGTTGTGGTTGATGAGGCTTACGCGGAATTCGGTGGCAATACAGAAGTAAGTGCGGTAAACCTGCTGCAAGGCCGAGAGCGCCTTCTCATTTCAAGAACAATGAGTAAGGCATTTGCCTTCGCCGGTGCGCGTGTTGGTTACCTTGCCGCCGATGAAGCTGTGGTGAATGCACTCCGACTGGTGCGCCTTCCTTATCACCTGAGTGCGTTTACTCAGGCCGCTGCCGAGGCGGCACTTGACCACGCAGCGACGATGCTTGCCACCGTGGATGACATTCGCTTCCAAAGAGATCGCATTCTGTTGGAGCTCAAAGAGCTTGGGCTTGATCCTTATCGCTCAGATGCAAACTTTGTTTTGTTTGGCGGGCTTGAAGATTCCAACTCCGTTTTCGAGGCATTGCTCGCGAAAGGAATTTTGATTCGCAATGTTGGAATTCCAGGCACACTTCGCGTGAGCGCGGGTACTGAGGCAGAGACCTCGGCTTTTCTCGAGGCGCTTCGTCAGGTGCTCAAAAAGTAGTCCTTCGCTAAGATTGACTAAACATTCATCGCATTCGCGAAAGGCAACTTCATGAGCCGTACTGCAACTATGCAGCGCAAGACTTCTGAATCATCGATTGAGCTAACTCTCAACCTCGATGGCACTGGTCGCGCCGACATCTCTACCTCGGTGCCATTTTTCGACCACATGCTTACCGCCTTCGCGAAGCACTCACTAGTTGACCTAACCGTCAAGGCTCTTGGTGACAAGGCAAAGATTGGTCGCTACGGCGATGCAACCGTTCCACTAGACGATGCCTTGGCTCGTGCGGTGGTTGACGTTTCTGGTCGTCCTTATTTGGTGCACACCGGCGAGCCTGAAGGTTTCGAGTTTCACCTAATCGGTGGTCACTTCACCGGTTCAATGGTGCGTCACGTTTTT
>JBEGTF010000062.1:0-3823 GCA_041179545.1 Actinomycetota bacterium
AGATTCCTCGCCACCAAAACCAACTGAACCGTCAATCAATCCAGGAACGAACCACTTGAAACCAACTGGCACCTCAATTAGTTTGCGATCAAGTTTTTCAACAACTCGGTTGATGATGCTAGAAGAAACCATGGTCTTACCAACGGCTGCCGCCGCGTTCCATTGCGGACGATTGCGATAAAGATAATCAATGCTGACAGCTAGAAAATGATTTGGATTCATCAGACCGTGATCGCGAGTGACAATTCCGTGACGGTCGGCATCAGCATCGTTGCCGGTTGAAATATCAAACTTGTTGCGGTCTTCAATTAGCGAGGCCATGGCAAAGGGACTCGAGCAGTCCATGCGAATTTTTTCGTCCCAGTCCAAAGTCATAAAGCCAAATTGAAAATCAACATTTGGATTCACCACGGTTAGGTTCAGGTTGTATTGCTCACCAATTGCCCCCCAGTAATCAACCGATGCACCACCCATAGGGTCTGCACCAATCGAAACGTTGCTGTCTCGAATAGCTTCCATGTTCATTACATCGCCAAGTTGTGAAATGTAGTTTTCACGGAAGTGAAACTTAGTTGGCTTTGGTGCCGCACGCTTTACCTCGCGCATGCCGCCAAGAATGATTTCGTTCGCGCGAGCGGCAATCCAATTGGTTGCGTCGCTATCGGCAGGTCCACCGTGAGGCGGGTTGTACTTGAAACCGCCATCGGTTGGTGGATTGTGACTTGGGGTAATCACTAGGCCGTCGGCTAGGTGCGCATCGCCCGCCGGCTTGCCCTCATTGTGATTGATGATGGCAACCGATACTGCCGGGGTAGGAACGTAGCGACCCTCGGCATCAACCATGGTCATGATGTCGTTTCCGGCCAGCACCTCAAGCGCGGTTTGCTCGGCAGGCTCAGAAAGAGCGTGAGTGTCTTTGCCCACGTAGATTGGCCCGTGAATGTTCTGGGTTCGGCGGTATTCCACGATGGCCTGGGTGATGGCCGCGATGTGATCTTCGTTGAACGAACCATTCAGGCTAGTGCCGCGGTGGCCGGAGGTTCCGAAAGTTACTTTCTGTTCTGCCGAGGTGGCATCGGGGTGGATTTCAAAATAGGCCGCAAGCAGCTTTTCAATGTTGACTAGGTCAGATTGTTGGGCTTTTTTGCCGGCTCGCTCGCTCATAGACCTATTTTGCTCGTAACCTTGACCTATGTCATCTGCATCTCGTAACGGTTCTACAAAGAAGACCTACTCATTCCTTGGCCCGGTGGGCACCTTCACCGAGCTCGCGCTAGCGCAGGTCGCCGAGGCAAAGGGCGCCAACTGGCACCCGGTGAGTCACGTGCAAGACGCAATCGATGACGTAATCGCCGGCCGCGCATTCCGCGCAATCATCCCGGTAGAGAATTCGGTTGAGGGTGGAGTGACCGCAACCTCTGATGCTTTGGCCGCGAACCCAAACATTCGCATTTACGGCGAGTACCTGGTGCCGGTGACTTTTGATTTGGTCGCACGACCTGGCACCAAGCTTGAAGGCATTCGTGTGGTTGCAACTCACCCAGTTGCCTATGCGCAGACTCGCGCTTGGCTTTCAAAAAACCTCAAGAAGCACGTGCACTTGCCGGCAACTTCAACCGCTGCAGCAGCTGCAGATCTCTTAAACACCGATGCCGCTCACGCAGCTATCGCTGCTTCAACAATTACCAAGCACTACAAGCTAAAGGTGTTGGCGAAAAATATCGGTGATAACAAAAACGCACAGACTCGTTTCTTGCAAATTGGTTTGGCAAAGGGTGAGGCACCAAAGCCAACCGGCAAAGACAAGACATCTGTAATTGTGGAATTGCCAAATGATCGTCCGGGTGCGCTGCTTGAAATGCTTGAGCAGTTTGCAGCGCGCGGTGTCAATCTTTCACGCATTGAGTCACGCCCAATCGGTGATCAACTTGGCCGTTACCGATTCAACATTGACATTGAAGGTCACGTTGATGACGCCGCTGTTGCAGAGGCGCTAAAGGGATTGCACCGCTTCAGCCCAAAGGTTATTTTCTTGGGATCATACGCACGTGCTGACAAGAAGAAATCTGTGCACCAGGGCAACAACGCTAACGCTGCGTTTGCCGCTGCCGAAAAGTGGATTTCGAAACTTTAAACTCGCACCGTGATGGCTTTTGGGACAACCACAAATTCAACTTCGCTAACTAGTCCAAGCACATCGCCGTCTAGTTGCAAGTGAACTGCACGTTCTGGTTGCACGCGAATTCTTGAACCTGCAAGATTCTCGATTGTTTTTACGTTTGCGGTTGCGTCCATAAGTTGGCGGCCAAATTTATTGGGGCGAATATTCCTGTTTGCGAAACCAACGCGTCCCCAGAAATCTATCCAGTTCCAGAATCTGCGTGGGCCCACAAAGGCAAGATCGAGAAGACCGTCATCGAGTTTGGCATCTGGCATCAGTGAGAGATTGCCCGGCAACCAACCAGCGTTGCCAATCAAAAGCGAAACCAGTTTTAATTTGCGTGGTTCGCGATTGTCTACGGTCACAAACATGCGCTCGAACAAAGTTGGGATTGATCGAATGCCACCCTCAAAGTAGGCAACCCAACCAATGGCCTTCTTAAGCTTTGGATTAGTGTTCTGCATGATCTTGGCATCTAGCCCCATGCCGCCCATGACTGAGAAATAAAACTCGGCTCGATCGCCGTCTGGCCTGATCACTTTGGCAAGCCCAAGATCAATCTCGTGACGATTGCCGAGTAGCCCGCGCTTGACCGCAACGTTGATATTGCCGAGCTCAAGCTTTAAGTTTCTGGCCAGGGCATTGCCCGTGCCGATTGGAATGATGCCTACCGTGACTCCGGTGATTTCTTCGCGGGCCAATGCATCAAGCACCGATCTGACGGTTCCATCGCCACCCGCAATAAGAAGGTGTGAGGCATTTTGGGCTACCGCGCGCAGGGCCTGTTGTCCGCCGGTTTCATCGGGGTTGGTGGGTAGCCAAAGTGTTGGTTCCCAGCTGAGCGAGGAAAGGGTGAGGCTGACTGCGGCGTCGAGTTTTTTGCGGTCGATGCGGCCTGGAAAGTAGATGATGGCGGCGCGTTTTTGCTTGCCCCCGGTTGTGCTCATGGGCTCAGTTTTCCACACATATTCAATCTTGACCACTGATACCAGAGTGATACCATTACGGTATGGCTATGACACTTAGATTGACCGAGGCGCAAGACGCCAAACTGACTGAATACGCCGAGAAGGCGGGGCTTTCAAAGCAGCGCGCTGTAGAGGTGCTCATTGAGACAGCCGACTATCAAGCCGATCGTGAAGCCAGGTTGAAAGAAATATTCGACAAAGTCATGAAACGAGACGCCAAGCTTATGGAGCGCTTGGCTGACGCCTAATGGACTTCTTAACCTTAGAAGACGCCTTATTTAAGATCAGGTTGCTTGGTTTTTATGTAAAAGATCCGGGACTGTTGGATAGTGCCCTCAGTAGACCCAAAGCTTCCGTTTTTGGAGAATTTGCCTATCAATCCATCGAGATGATGGCCGCAGCAATGCACCAATCCTTGGTGAAAAACCATCCTCTTGTCGACGGAAATAAACGAACATCCTGGATGCTGTTGAACACGTTTCTGGAATTGAATGGCTACTCATTGGTGATGACTGATGACGAAGGCATGGATTTCACTCTGGGCGTTGCCGAGAGCAGATACGACCTTGAGGCTTCGGCCAAGATAATTAAGGAACACCTAATCCCAGCCAGCGAATAGGCCCAAGCCCTGGGTGGCAAGGTAACCTAGAGGGGTGATTGACCCTAACCTGCTCCGTGAAAACCCAGACGCCAT
>JBEGTF010000063.1:0-4137 GCA_041179545.1 Actinomycetota bacterium
GCCGCGCAAATGATTGCCGAATCAAAAAAGCCTGTGCTTTACGTTGGTGGCGGTGTTGTTCGCGCTGGTGCGCACAAAGAACTTCTAAAGCTTGCTGAACTAATTAATGCGCCGGTTGTAACCACCTTGATGGCCCGCGGTGCTTTTCCTGATTCGCACAAGCAAAACCTTGGCATGCCGGGTATGCACGGTACCGTTCCTGCGGTGACCTCGCTTCAAAAAGCGGATCTTCTTATTACTTTGGGTGCGCGTTTCGATGACCGCGTAACCGGAGATGTTAAGAGTTTTGCTCCAGGTGCAAAAGTTATTCACGTTGATATTGACCCGGCGGAAATCGGCAAGATTCCAGCGGAAATCGGCAAGATTCGTTTTGCTGATGTGCCAATCGTGGGCGATGCCAAAGAAGTAATCACTGAACTAAATGCAGAGCTTCCTGCTGCATTGAAGGCCGCAAAGCCTGACCTAACCGAGTGGTGGAGTTTCATCAACGGCTTGGTCGAGCGCTACCCGCTTGGCCAGCACCAAATGTGGAGTGCGCAATTTATTAAGTACGAACGACCAAATGCTTGGTTGAACTCTGGTGGCGCGGGAACTATGGGTTACTCGGTTCCTGCCGCGATGGGTGCAAAGGTTGGTCAGCCAGATCGTTTGGTTTGGGCGATCGATGGTGATGGTTGCTTCCAGATGACCAATCAGGAACTTGCCACTTGCTCAATTAACAACATTCCAATCAAGGTTGCGATCATCAACAACTCTTCACTTGGAATGGTTCGCCAGTGGCAGACACTTTTCTACAACGAGCGATACTCAAACACCGATCTACACACCGGCACTGATGCGTTGATGATTCCTGACTTCGTGAAGCTTGCAGAGGCATACGGATGCTTGGCGATTCGCGTTGAAAAAGAAGAAGAAATTGACGCAGCGATCAAGTTGGCAATTGCAACTAATGACCGCCCTGTAGTTATTGACTTCATCGTTAGCCGAGATGCAATGGTTTGGCCAATGGTTGCCGCTGGACTTTCAAACGACGAGGTTCAGTACGCGCGCGATGCGGCTCCGATCTGGGATGGGGAGGAGTAAAGATGTCTAGACACGTACTCTCGCTTTTAGTTGAAGACAAACCGGGTATTTTGACTCGCGTTGCCGCGCTGTTTGCTCGTCGCGGGTTCAACATTGAGTCACTTGCCGTGGGAACTACCGAGGTCGAGGGCCTTTCACGAATCACCGTTGTTGTTGGTGTTGAGGGAGCGCCACTAGAGCAGGTAACCAAGCAGCTAAACAAACTAATCAACGTAATCAAAGTGGTTGAACTAGAGGCTGAGCAGGCAGTTCAGCGTGACCACATGTTGATTAAGGTCCGCACCGATGCAGCAACTCGCTCAGCGGTGCTTGAGGCAGTAACCTTATTCCGTGCACGCGTTATCGACGTTGTGAGCGATGCACTAATCATTGAGGTCACTGGCGACACTGCCAAATGCGCGGCCTTCATCAAGGTTCTAGAACCATTCGGCATCAAGGAATTGGTTCAATCAGGTGTTCTTGCAATGGGCCGAGGCTCAAAGTCAATCACCGAAAAAGTTCTAAAGTAAAAATTTCCAAAATCTAAACAAGCTTCAACAAATAAAAAACAAGGAGAAACAAAGTGGCTGAAATCTTTTATGACAAGGATGCAGACCTTTCGATCATTCAGGGTCGCAAAGTTGCAGTACTTGGCTATGGTTCACAGGGACACGCACACTCACTAAACCTGAAGGATTCAGGCGTAGATGTAGTTGTTGGTCTTCCTGCTACCTCAAAGTCAAAGGCAAAGGCAGAAGCTGCTGGCCTGAAGGTACTTACCCCGGCTGAGGCTTCAGCATGGGCAGATGTGATCGTGGTGCTAGCACCGGACCCACGTCAGCGCGACCTTTACACCCAGGACATCGAACCAAACCTAACCGCAGGCAAGGCACTTGTTTTCGGTCACGGTTTCTCAATTCGTTTTGGCTACATCACCGCTCCTGAGGGTGTTGACGTTTTCCTAGTTGCTCCAAAGGGCCCAGGTCACTTGGTTCGTCGTGAGTACGAAGGCGGCCGTGGAGTGCCAAACCTGATTGCTGTTCACCAGAACGCAAGCGGTTCAGCATTCGAACTTGGACTTTCATACTCAAAGGCAATCGGTGGTACCCGTGCGGGAACCATCAAGACCACTTTTGCTGAAGAGACCGAGACCGACCTATTCGGTGAGCAGGCTGTACTTTGTGGTGGCGCATCACAACTTGTTCAGTACGGTTTCGAAACTCTAACTGAAGCTGGTTACCAGCCAGAGGTTGCCTACTTCGAGGTTCTTCACGAGTTGAAGCTAATCGTTGACCTTATGTACGAGGGTGGAATCGCAAAGCAGCGTTGGTCAGTATCTGACACAGCTGAGTACGGTGACTACATCTCAGGCCCACGCGTTATTGGCCCAGAGGTTAAAGAGCGTATGCGCGAAGTACTAACCGACATCCAGGACGGCACATTCGCAAAGCGTTTCGTTGCTGACGTGGACGCAGGTGCTCCAGAGTTCCTAGCGCTACGCGCCAAGGGCGAGGCACACCCAATCGAGGCAGTAGGCCGCAACCTGCGCAAGCTGTTCTCATGGATCAAGAACTCAGATGATTACCAGGAAGGCGTTGCAGCTCGCTAAGCGAGAGGCACCCAGCCTAAGTATTCTTCGAAAAGGCGCCCTACCGGCTTGGTGGGGCGTCTTTTCTTTTTGGCTAGAATTGAGCCAGCACCTCGTCGCTGTTGCCGCGGGCATAATTTTCCACTAATCAAGGATTTCCCATTGACTAAGCCAGTCGTTCTAATTGCTGAAGAGCTTTCTCCGGCAACCGTTGAGGCCCTAGGTCCTGACTTTGACGTTGTAAACGTCGATGGCACCGATCGCCCAGCACTGCTAAAGGCCCTGGCTAACGCCGATGCCATCTTGGTTCGTTCAGCTACTCAGGTGGATGCCGAAGCAATCGCGGCAGCACCAAAGCTAAAGGTCGTTGCTCGTGCGGGTGTTGGTCTAGACAATGTAGACATTAAGGCGGCAACCACCGCGGGTGTAATGGTGGTTAATGCGCCAACGTCAAACGTGGTTTCTGCTGCCGAGCTTGCTATCGCGCAAATGCTTGGCTTAGCTCGTCACATTCCAGATGCCAATGCATCTTTGAAGCGCGACGAATGGAAGCGCTCACAGTTCACCGGTGCCGAGCTTTACGAAAAGACAGTAGGTATCGTCGGTCTTGGCCGCATTGGTGGTCTAGTTGCTGCTCGTCTTGCCGGATTTGGTGTTGAGCTAATCGGTTACGACCCTTATATCACTCCTGCTCGCGCAGAACAAATGGGTGTAAAGCTGGCAAGCCTCGAAGAAGTTATGAAGCAGTCTGACTTCATCACAATTCACATTCCTAAGACTCCTGAGACCACCGGAATGATAAATGATGCTCAGTTCAAAATTGCAAAGCCAAATCTGAGAATCGTTAACTGTTCACGCGGTGGCATCATCGATGAAGACGCGCTATTCAAGGCGCTAAGCACCAATCAAATTGCCGGAGCCGGTCTAGACGTTTTCGTAAACGAGCCACCAAAGGGTTCACCCCTTCTTGGTTTGCCTAATATTCTTGTAACTCCTCACCTTGGTGCATCAACCGATGAAGCTCAAGAGAAGGCTGGTATTTCAGTAGCAAAGTCTGTTCGTCTTGCGCTCGCCGGAGATCTAGTTCCTGACGCTGTAAACGTTGCCGGTGGAAACATCGATGCATCTGTGAAGCCAGGCATTGCACTGATTGAAAAGCTTGGCCAGGTTCTGTTTGGAATTTCCGGTGGTTCTGTTTCTGCAATCGAGGTGGAGGTTCGCGGCGAAATCGCAGCACACGACGTATCGGTTTTGAAGTTGGCTGGCCTAAAGGGCTTCTTCCAGAACGCAGTAACCGAGCAGGTTTCTTATGTGAACGCACCTCTTATGGCGGAGCAGCGTGGCATTGACGTGAAGCTAACCGTTGACGCAAAGTCTGACGAGTACCGCAACGTGACAACCATCAAGGCCACCCTTGCTGATGGCACTAGCGCCTCCGTTTCAGGCACCGTGATCGGTCCAAAGTTGCACCAGAAGATTGTGAACAT
>JBEGTF010000064.1:0-4044 GCA_041179545.1 Actinomycetota bacterium
GCGATATTTTCTGCGGGCCAGTCTTCTAATGGCAAATGCCACGGAAGATCCAGCAGAGCTGGATCAACCGTGGCAGCCGTAATGTCTAGTGAACTCACTAGTTGAGGCGTTCGCCCGACTCTACGTCGAACAGGTGGACAATGCCACCGTCAGCCTTTAGGAAGATCTTGTCGCCCTTCATCGGGTGATTGCGACCATCCACGCGAGCCACGATGTCTTGGTTACCGCCATTTAGGTGGCTGGTTCCGTATAGGTAACCGTCCGCACCTAGCTCCTCGATGACGTCAACATCAACTTCGATGCCTTCCTTCTTGGTCACAGTCAAGTTCTCCGGGCGAAGACCAACGGTCACGCTCTTTGCCTTGGTCTTTGACAGGAATTTCTTGTCAATCGGAAGAACGGTATTACCAAACTGAACTCCGCCGTCAACGATTTCAAGCTGCAGTAGGTTCATGGCTGGTGAACCAATGAAACCCGCAACGAAAACGTTGGCTGGCTTTTCGTATAGTTCGCGAGGGGTGGCAACCTGCTGTAGCAGACCATCCTTCAGAACTGCAACGCGGTCACCCATGGTCATAGCTTCGACCTGGTCGTGTGTCACGTAAACAGTGGTTACTCCCAGGCGACGCTGAAGCGAAGCAATCTGAGTACGGGTCTGAACGCGAAGCTTGGCATCCAAGTTTGAAAGGGGCTCATCCATTAGGAACACCTGAGGCTTGCGAACAATCGCACGACCCATGGCAACGCGCTGACGCTGACCACCAGAAAGTGCCTTTGGCTTGCGAGAAAGGTATGGCTCTAGGTCAAGAAGCTTGGCTGCCTCAAGAACGCGCTCGGCACGCTCTTCCTTGCTAACGCCAGCAATCTTTAGGGCGAAGCCCATGTTCTCGGCCACGGTCATGTGTGGGTAAAGCGCGTAGTTTTGGAAAACCATTGCGATGTCGCGGTCCTTTGGTGGAACGTCTGTGACGTCGCGATCACCGATAAAGATTTTTCCGTCGTTTACCTCTTCAAGGCCAGCCAACATACGTAGGGTAGTTGACTTACCGCAGCCCGATGGGCCGACGAGCACGAGGAATTCGCCATCTTTGATGTCGAGGTTGATTTTGTCTACTGCAGCTCGGTTTCCGCCTGGATATAGGCGGGTAGCCGCTTTAAATTGCACTGATGCCATGATATTTCCTTCACCGGCAGGTACGTGCCGGACGATCCGTTGTGAATAGAACCCTAGTGACGGTGCCCCTAGGTAAAGCCATTATGGCATCCCTTTTGGCTGGTCTAAACTAGAAGTTCCCCAATGTCATCCAATTGTGACAACAACGTAAGGACCCAATTTGACCCGCGACAAGCAAACTCGTTCAGAACAGCGTGAGGCAGCCCGAGCTAAGGCCAAGGAACTTCGCGAACAGCACAAAAAAGGTGAGCAGCGTAAGCGTATTGCTCTTCAGTTTGGTGTCGGCGGCGCTGTATTGGCAGTTGTGGCCCTAGTGGCTTTTGCACTTATTTCTGGAGCTAACAAAGAAGTTGTCCAGCCAAAGAACATGATGTTCAACGATGGAATCAAGATTGGCACCAACCTCGAAGCCTTCACTGCTGATTACACTCCGGCACCGGGCAAGGGTGGCGCAAATGTGCCAAACATTCAGATTTACCTTGATTACCAGTGCCCGGTTTGCCAGGCTTTCGAGTTACCAAACGCATCTCAAATTGAAAGCTGGGTTAAGGCTGGAACAGCAACGGTAGAAATCCACCCAATCTCATTCCTAGATGGACGTGGTTCACCAAATGAGTACTCAAGCCGTGCAGCAAACGCTGCAATTTGTGTGGCTGAAAACTCGCCAAACTCATTCTTCAAGTTCAGCGGCTTGCTATTCAAGAACCAGCCGGTCGAAGGCACCGCGGGCCCTGACAACAATGCGTTGTTCGAGACCGCCAAGCAGGCCGGAGTCCTGAACGAGTCAGAAATCAAGGACTGTATCAACGAAAAACGCTACGGAAGTTGGATTTCGGACATCACCACAAAGGCCCTAAACGAGAATGTACCTGGGACCCAGTACAAGCTTGAGGGCACCCCGTTTGTAATGATCAATAACCAGGTATTCAAGACTGAGGTCAACTCAGACTTCTTTAGCCCGGCACGCTTTGCACAGTTCCTACAGAGCTCTGTAGTCAACTAATATAAAAACTTCTGAAGTTTTCGAACTTCAGAAAAGGTAGCTCTGGGGCTATCGGCCGACCTGGCGCAATTGGTAGCGCATCGCACTTGTAATGCGAGGGTTAGGGGTTCGAGTCCCCTGGTCGGCTCCAAATAGAAATGCCTCCCTTCGAGGAGGCATTTCTATTTTTTAGCCGAGAATTTCAACTTTGAGTTTTTCAACCCGCGAGAAAATATCATCGCGAATTAGGGCAGCACGCTCGGAGCCTCGAATTCCTTGCTGAGCAGGCTCAACAATCGACCAAGTTTCGATTTGAGCCTTCATGCCTACTATCGGTTCAACTTTTGCTTGATTTCCTAGGATTACAACACGATCCACCCTGAGCAAAATTTCATCATCGATTTTCTTGGGGAACTGACCTTGAAAGCTAATACCAAGTTCTTCTAGCGCTGCAACTGCATCGGAGGCGAGGTTCTCATCTGGATCTGTACCACCGGAGTAGATATCTATTTGGTCACCCACGAAGTGTCGAAGAATGGCTTCTGCGCTTTGGGATTTACCCGCGTTGTGAACGCAAATGAAAAGTACTGAAGGTGTCTCTGTCATTAATCTACGGATTCGAAATAGTAGTAAGTAGCCGTTTATGTTAGCCCGATCAGGAACATCATCTACCGGCGGATTGAACTTCTAGGTTACTAAGAGTAAATTTTTGGCAAACTGCATCGGCTCAGGCGCTCTTTGAGCCGTAGTCTCAAGGTGAATAATTATTGAGATAGGCATTCGATGAATGAGCAAAACTCTGAGTTTCCTCAGTCCACTCTTGACCGAGTTGTAGATCGCATTTCTGAAAACTATCAAGGGGTTTTCGCTCGAGAAACGATTGATCGGGTTGTGTATGAGTCATACACAGCGCTTTTGAGAACAACTCAAAACGGACGCTATCTAACGAATTTCGCTGAGAAATTTTCCAAAGATCGATTGCGGGCCCTAGCCACGGCGAAAGGCAGTGTTGCAAGAGAGAAACCTGAAGTTCTTTTCGTCTGTGTCCAGAATGCCGGTAGGTCTCAAATGGCTATGGCCCTAATGAATGAACTTTCAGGTGGGAAAATTTCCGTTCGGTCAGCCGGATCTATGCCTGCTCGAGAAGTGTCGCAAAAAACGTTGCAGGTAATGTCGGAAATTGGACTAGATCTGTCGCAAGAGTTTCCAAAGCCTCTCACTGATGACGTTGTCCAAGCAGCTGATGTGGTTATAACGATGGGATGTGGTGACGCCTGCCCACTTTATCCGGGTAAGCGCTATCTAGATTGGAATCTTGCCGATCCTGCCGAACTGGATATTGATGGGGTGCGGGCTATTCGTGAGGAAATAAAAGTTCTGGTCGAGGGTCTCATCTCTGAGTTGATCTAAGGATTACTTTTCGGTAAAAGTAATACTCACGCTGTTGATGCAGTACCTGTCACCGGTAGGGGTTTGCGGAGCATCTTCAAAGACGTGACCCAGGTGACAGCCGCAGGCTTTGCAACGAACTTCAACTCGAACCATTCCATGTGAGCGATCTTCGATTAGCTCAACCGCATCGCCTTCGATTCAAACTTCGCCTGACTGCGGAACAACTCAGCGCCACAACCGCGGCACGAGAAAATGCCTTCTCGGTGCTCCTCGAGCAACTCACCGGTGTAGGCACGCTCGGTGCCTGCCTGGCGAAGCACGTGATACTCGAACTCGCTGAGTTCCTCGCGCCATTGTTCATCGGTCTTGTTTACCGGATAGTTCATCCTGTGCTCCCTTGCTCACCTAATATTAGGTAATCGACACAAATGCGTCTTTATAGGTAAGCAGGATCCATGGCAAAAAAGTTCCCAATCGATGAGTTCGATTCGGCGAC
>JBEGTF010000065.1:0-3743 GCA_041179545.1 Actinomycetota bacterium
CCGATTTTTGCAATTACGGCAAGAATGATGTCTTTAGAAGTTACACCCGGGCGAAGAGTTCCCTCTACGTTGATTGCCATGGTCTTGAACTTCTTCAGTGGCAGGGTTTGAGTGGCCAGCACGTGCTCAACTTCACTCGTACCGATACCCATCGCAAGGGCACCAAAAGCACCGTGGGTTGAAGTGTGTGAGTCGCCGCAAACAACTGTGATGCCCGGCATGGTCAAACCAAGCTGCGGGCCAACCACGTGCACAATTCCTTGATCTACATCGCCAAGAGAGTGAATGCGAATGCCAAACTCCTTGGCATTGCTGCGCAGTGCCTCAATTTGAGTGCGGCTGGTTGGGTCGGCAATCGGCTTATCGATGTCCCAGGTTGGGGTGTTGTGGTCTTCTGTGGCAATTGTGAGATCCGGGCGGCGAACAGGGCGGCCGGCAAGGCGCAATCCGTCGAATGCTTGCGGGCTGGTGACCTCGTGAACTAGGTGTAGATCGATGTAAAGAAGGTCAGGAGTACCATTTTCGCCCTCGGCGACCAAATGGTCGTTCCATACCTTCTCAGCCAGAGTCAGCGGCTTAGCTGTCATTAACACACCTCAAAATGATCGAAATCCAAGTTTACCTTTAGGCTGGCGAGGTGAACGAAAAAGAAGTCAATATTCTGCAGCGCAGGACCGTAAAGGTGCTAACTGCCGGGCAAATATTGGGCGGATTCGCCTTGGGATCAACCCTTTCGATTGGTTCACTACTAGCCGCCGAGCTATCTGGCAGCCCTGCCTGGGCAGGTTCTGCGGCAACATTCAGTACTTTGGGCGCAGCAGCCTGGGCAATTCCAATGGCCCGCCTGGCCAACGCTCGTGGACGCAAGGTCTCCCTTGCTGCCGGCGCCGGATTGGCAATTATTGGTGCAATCCTTGTGATCACCTCTGCAAGCATCGGTTTCTTTCCTATGTTGCTTTTGGCTTTGTTCTTGCTTGGTGGCGGATCAGCCGCGGGTTTGCAGGCCCGATTCGCAGCCGTGGATCTAGATTCTTCTAGCTCGCGCTCAACCGGTCGCGATCTGGCCACCGTGGTCTGGGCTACCACTATCGGTGCTGTTATTGGTCCTAATCTTTTTGGCCCCGGAGAATTCGTGGGCAAGCTGCTGGGCCTGCCAACTATGACCGGGCCATTTCTGTTTACGATAGTCGCGCAAATCTCGGCGGCCACCGTGTTTTGGTTTGGGCTTAGGCCCGACCCACTTTTGGTGGCTAAGAGTCTCAATCAGGCAAAAGGTGGACGCAAGCCAAAAGTCTCGATTAAGAGTGCCTTTGCGACTTTGTGTGCGTATCCAAGAGCCGCGTTTGCCGTTTCAGCAATTGCGCTGAGTCACATGGTGATGGTTGCTGTGATGTCGATGACTCCGCTGCACATGCACCACATGGGCTATGACCTCGTCGTGGTTGGATTCACAATTAGCCTGCACATCGCCGGCATGTACGCCTTCTCACCGATTTTTGGATGGCTCAGCGACCGGGTTGGAAGGATTCAGGTTGTGCTCCTGGGGCAGCTGATTTACGTTGCGGCTTTGGCAATTGCCGGTTTTGGTCAACACGATAGAACTTTGGTAACAATTGGATTGTTCTTGCTGGGTCTGGGTTGGTCAGCGGCGACGGTTTCTGCATCGGCTCTTTTGGCAAAGACCCTTCCGGCCGAGGAAAAAACTAATGTTCAAGGATTGAGCGACACTTCCATGAATCTGGCTGGCGCACTGGGCGGAGCGGTATCAGGTTCAATTCTGGCCAGCGTGGCCTTCCTGGGTTTGAACGCCGCAGCATTCATTCCAGTGGCGCTAATCGTGCTCTTCAGCGGCATCATTCGCCTGCGTAAACCAAATCGCGATTAAATAAAACTCCCTCCCGAGACTTGTCATCGAGAGGGAGATTCGTGATCCCAACGGGATTTGAACCCGTGCTGCCGCCGTGAGAGGGCGGTGTCCTAGGCCGCTAAACGATGGGACCGTTAGAGCAACCTGTCTATTATGCCACCGATGACTGGCGGGCGCTAGTTGCGTATACCCGCAGAGCCTTGGGCATAATTTCGGCGGTGACCGGCGCAAAGCCAACCGGTTCCCCATCAGAAAAAGCTGGCATCTTGATGTTGGAGCTCAGTGTGACTTTCTTTGCAGAAATGAATTCAACCGCTGGGTGGGTCACGTGGTCTCCGGTGTAGACCCTAGGAAAAACTTTTAACAATTCGAATCTTGAAATTTTGTTGACGATAAAAACATCTAAAACGCCATCATCGATTTTGGAATGCGGAGCAATTTTCATTCCGCCACCAAAAAATGGTGAGTTGCCGACTGAGCAAAGCATCGCCTCAAACTCTTTTTCAACTCCGTCAATAATTGCGCTGTATTGCACCGGCCTGAACGACGCGAGTTCTGCAATCATGGCCCACCTGTATCGGCTTGGACCCTTGGGCCACTTCCATATATTCGCTCGCTGGTTCACCAGCGCTACGAAGTCAACGGACATGCTGCCGAAATACCAAAACTCACCGATAGAGCTGCTGGCCCTTACAAGATCAACGGATCTTGGCTGGCGGAGATTGTTGATGATCACTCTGCTGCCGGCGATCGCATCCCCAATCGGAAGGCCAAGGGCTCGGGCGGCATCATTTCCGGTTCCAGCTGCCACGATGCCCAACGGAATATTGCCTTCGGCACAGAGATTCACGCCCAGGTGCGCCATGCCATCGCCGCCTACTACAACAAGGCCATCTATCAAATGATCGTTGATTGCCTCGCGAGCTTTGGCTTCGCTCTCTTGCATTGATCCGCCGGTGAGTTCAAGCACCTCCGCGTCACGCTGCAATTCGATTAGGACCTTTTCGCCCTCTGCCTTACCGGAACCATTGCCGGAAGAAGGATTGATGATTAGGCCAAGTCGCAACATTTTTTCAGCAGACTACTTAGGGCTTACCAACACTACGACCGCGCCAATCAAAACGATTGCTGCGGCAAAAATTGAAATAACTTTTTGAGTGTTAGCGGCCTTGGCACTTTTTGATAAAAGAATCAACGAAAGCACATCCGACATTGATGTTCCTTGCAAGTGAAGACCCGCAGCAGTTGAAGAAGTGTTGCCATCAGAATCAATAGCAATTCCAACTTGGGCTTCAGAAAGGGCCAAACCGTCAAGATCTAGCCTGCCAACAACTGCAACTTTTGAGCCATCCGATTTCAATTTACGCACGACATCGGCTTTTCGATTTGGTGTTATCTCTGCAAAAACTTCAGCGATGTTTAGCTGTTGGGCAACATGCTGGGCAACACCCGTGGCATCGCCGGTAACCATTGCCACGCGAATCTTCTTCTCGTGAAATCTATTCACCAGATCTGCTGCGTCTGGCAACACAGTTTCGCTAAGTTCAATCATTCCCAGTAGTTGTGCGGCTTGAACTACATAAATAACTGTGTGCCCAAGTTGATTGGCCGAATCCGAGCGAACCAGATCGTCGACATACATCGGAATGTTCTTGGCAGTCAGTAGCGCAGGGCCACCTGCAAAGAATGCCTCGCCATCGATGATTCCAGCCACTCCCTGACCTGGGATAGTGCGCACGTCAACAACGTTTGGTAGCTCAAGGTTTTGGCGCGAAGCTTCTTCAACAATTGAAATGGCAATCGGATGATCCACTTGGGCCTCAATGCCGGCAGCAATTGCTAGCAGTTCGCTCTGGGTGGTTAGCGGTGAACCGTA
>JBEGTF010000066.1:0-4185 GCA_041179545.1 Actinomycetota bacterium
AAACATTGTCATCAAGAACAGGATTGGAAATAGCGCCAACCAACCCCAAGTAATCTCACGTTGAATGATCAACAGGGTCACCAACAAAATGCCAAGCTGCGGCAATAGGTTTACGAACTGGGTGATCACGGTTGAGATCGGCAAAAGCGCGCGAGGAAAACTCAGGCTGCGCACCAGTCCAGAGTTGCTAGTTATTGATGACGCCCCGCTGTAGAAACTGCCCGACATGAATGAAAACAAAAATACGCCGGTGAATAGGAATGGCAAGAAATTATCTGGGCGACTGTCGCCAAGGATTACACCAAAGATCAGACCATAAGTTGCAGCTTGAATGGTTGGTAGCAGAATGTTCCACCACTTGCCCAAACGGTTTCTTGCATTTGCGGCTTCGTTTGAAAAAGTTGAGAGAGCAACTGCAAAATCTTTGCGCTGCCAGGTTTCTGCGATGTAGTTGAAAAACGACGGACGCGCGCCCATGCGCTTTAGTCCGTGCTCGGCAGCGTACGCTGCTAGGTTTTCCTGACTCACCCGTTTAGTTTATTCCGCCTGCCCAGTGATTGCCTAAGGCATACGGCGAGCGCAATTATCATCGGTGTTGAAAATTTCCGGCAAAAGAAAAGACCCCAGCATTTCTGCCGGGGCCTTCCTGCCAATCAGATTGGCAAACTAAGTAATTAGTTCTTTGAACCAATACCCTTTGCAACGATTACTGCTAGAGCGGTAACAACGGTACCGATAGCAATTGCAAGGATGTAGGTTAGTGGGTTGCTCACTAGTGGGAACACGAAGATACCACCGTGAGGAGCGCGTAGCTCGTTACCGAAGATTGCAACTAGTGCACCGGTAACACCTGAACCAAGCATGATTGATGGAATCACGCGTGCTGGGTCAGCAGCTGCGAAAGGAATTGCACCTTCAGAGATGAATGATGCACCTAGAAGCCATGCAGCCTTACCGTTTTCGCGCTCTGAATCAGAGAACTGGTTCTTACGTAGAACGGTTGCAAGTGCAAGACCTAGAGGAGGAGTCATACCGGTTGCCATAACAATCGCCATGATTACGAACTCAGGTGCTGAAGCTACTGCGCCAGCTGCTGCAAGACCGGTTACACCGAAGGTGTAAGCAACCTTGTTTACTGGGCCACCCATGTCGAATGCCATCATCAGACCGATAACGATACCTACAACTACAACACCTGCAGTTGATAGGCCAGCTAGCCATGAGGTTAGACCTGAAGCAAGAGCTGAGATAGGGGTCTTTAGAACTAGAACCATTGCGAAACCGGTTACTAGTGATGATAGAAGTGGGTTTACAACAACTGGCATAACAGGCTTGATCCAGTTAGCTACAGGCCAACGTGAAATCCATAGTGCTACGAAACCAGCGATGAAACCACCAAGGATCGCACCAAGGAATCCAGTACCGGTACCTAGTGGGTTACCGTCTAGACCAGTTGCAAGCGCACCTGCAACGAAACCTGGAGCAAGACCTGGACGGTCAGCAATTGCGTACGCAATGTAACCAGCAAGTACTGGTACGAAGAATGCGAATGCTGCCTTACCTAGCCAGAAGATGATGAATGCCCAGTTACCTACGTTTAGAAGGTTGAAACCGGTGATCTTGCCATCAGCGTCTACTGGAACTGACATCTTTGCTGCGTCATACGCGTGGATACCATCGGTACCCGCTGCTACTGCACCAAACAAGAAGCCAAGAGCGATAAGAATACCGCCGGCTGCTACGAATGGAATCATGTGTGAAACACCGGTCATCAGCCACTGGCGGATGCGTGTTCCTGTACTTACGTTGCTCACTATTCGTCTCCTAATAGTTCTCTAATTGGATTTGGGGTTACTACTTTTTACCGAAGAGGCCTCCGAGGAAGCCGCCCTTCTTCTCTGAAGCAGGCTTTGGGGCCTTCTCCGTTTTCTCTGCAGCAGGAGCTGCAGAAGAACCTTCGCCAACCTTCTTTGCTGTGCCGTTTTCAATCGACTCCAAAAGCTGGTTGATCAAAGCTTGTGCACCGTGCATTGCTTTTGCAACTGGTACCTCTAGGTAAGGCTTGCCGTTGAAACGGTCACGATCCTTAACCTGTAGGTCCACGGCGAAAATCACAGCGTCAGCAGAATCGATCTCTGCTTGCTTGAATGGGTTTGAACCTGCAGAACCCTGAGTCTCAACTTTTACATCGTGACCCAACTTCTTACCAGCCTGCTCAAGAGCTTCGGCTGCCATGTAGGTGTGTGCAATTCCGGTGATGCATGAAGTTACGCAAACGATCTTTGCCATTTTTATTTCTGTACCTCTCGAGTAACGGTCTCTGCAATTGATGCAGCACTCTTGTCCGCGCGCAGTGCGTCGCGGAATTCTTCGTGCATTACTTTACGTGCAAGCGCTGCAAGGATTTCTAGATGTGCGCTCTCGCCAGAAGCAGGAGCAGCAATCAAAAAGATTAGGTGTGACGGTCCGTCATCGGCACCAAAGTCGATTCCCTTTTCGGTTGTTGCAACTGCAACAGAAGGAACAGTTACAAGATCGCTCTGCGCGTGAGGGATGGCAATGCCACCTTCGATGCCGGTAGGGAAGTGTTCTTCGCGAGCAGCAACAGCAGCCAGGTAGCCTTCGATTTCGGTGATTCGGCCGGCGGCCAATAGGCGCTCAGCCAGAAGACGGGTTGCCTCTTCTTTGGTTGATGCCTCAATGTTGACAATTACGATGTCGGCGGTGGTTACTGCATTAGACAAACTGTTTACTCCTCTGGAAGCCCTGTTCGAGCTCGTGTGATTTACCGTACACAGGCTTTTCTCAGTCTTTTGGTAAATTTTGGTAAAAGATGCGAGAAAGTTACCTTTGTTGTTTGTAGAAAGCCTACAAAGTAATCGCTTACATGCCCCCAGCCCACATCGGTGTTTCAAGCCCCTGACACGACTCGTAGCCACTAAATTGCGCGCTATATAGAAGAGATGGCAGTATTAGAAGGCTCCCGAGCGATGAGGCTCAGGTCCCCCATAAATCCCCTAATAAATGGAGAACTCCTGATGTCTGTATTTACCCACGAAGTTGAGGTCCTAGACCCAATCGGCCTACACGCCCGCCCAGCCAGCCAGATCACCAAGCTGGTCAAGGAATCTGAACTAAACGTTGAGATTGGTCGCCCAGGCGAAGAATTCGTAAAAGCCAAGTCAGCCCTGATGCTGATGAGCCTAAAGATCAAGACCGGCGAGAAGCTGACCCTAACTGTTGAGACCGATGACGAGGCCAAGGCTGCCGACATCGCTTCTCAGATCCAAGAGTTCTTGAAGGGCTAATCAGTTGTCTCTAGCAGCAGGCGCCGTACTTTCAGGTTTAGGCGTTGGCCTGAACTCAGCCGTTGGTGAAGTTTTCTTCGTAAAGCCACAGGCACCACTTCCAGAGTGGACCAAGTCTTCAAAATCAGCAGCCGATGAAATCGCAGCACTAAAAACAGCAATCGCAAATGTTGCAGCATCGCTTGCTGCTCTAGGTGAGCGTGCCGGCGGAACCAGTGCCGAAATTTTCGAGGCACTTACTTTCTTGCTCGAAGACGAAGAGCTTTTTGAACTTGCAGAATCGCACATCGATGACGGTTGGACCGCGGCAGCTGCATATGGAAAAGCTGTTGACACTTTTGCGGAACTACTAGGTGGCGATGCAGACTTTGATGAACGCGTAAAAGATTTGCAAGATCTCTCTAAGCGTGTGCAAGCAGACATTGCTGGAATCGAAATGGCACTTGCGCTTCCAGAAATTGGTCGCCTGGTTTTGGTTGGCGAAGATTTTTCACCCGCAGACACCGCGCAATTCACCAAAGCAGTAGTTGGTGTCATCACACTTAAGGGCGGGCCAACTTCACACACCGCAATCATTTGTCGTTCACGTTCAATTCCTGCAGTGGTTTCATGTGGTGCCGCTGCATCACTCAACAACGGTGACACTGTTTTGGTTGACCCAGTTGGAGACCGCGTTCTATTTGGCGGCGACGAATCTCTTGCGACCAAGGCAATCACCTACGTTGCAATTAATGACGAACCAATAATTCCGGTTCGCGCAAACATCGGAACTCTTGCTGATGCAGAAAACGCAACTGCAAAAACTGAAGCAGTTGGTGTTGGTTTGTTCCGCACAGAACTTTTGTACTTGAACTCAAAGGTTGTGCCAACTGTTGAT
>JBEGTF010000067.1:0-3582 GCA_041179545.1 Actinomycetota bacterium
AGAGTCGGGCATCTCGGCGATCGACAAAGAATGGGTTGCTCAGTATGAGCTACCGGTCTCTTTTGCTGGCCAAGCAAAGGTAAACGCGGCCGAAGTGCTTACTCCTCAAGAGATCAAGCGCCTTGACCCATCGAGTCAATTTGCCCTTATTGCAGCCAGAGAGGCTTGGGCAGACGCAGGTGCTCCTGACGTTGTGCCTGAGCGCCTAGCTGTTGAATATGCAACCGGAATAGGCGGCGTATGGACACTCCTGGATGCATATGATGCCTTGAAGGATAAGGGTCCTCGAAGAGTCTTACCAATGACCATCCCAATGCTTATGCCTAATGGGCCAGCTGCAGCGATTGGCATGGACATAGCCGCTCGCGGCGGAGTTCGTACCGCTGTTTCAGCTTGTGCCTCGAGTACAGAGGCAGTGGCAAATGCGATTGCCCGTCTGCGTTCTGGCGAAATCGATGTTGTTGTTGCCGGAGGATGTGAAGCTGGAATTCACCCGCTGCCGATTGCCGCATTCGCAGCGATGCATGCGCTTTCAAGAAGGAACGATAACCCGGCAGGTGCATCACGCCCTTATGACGTAGACCGCGACGGTTTCGTCATGGGTGAAGGCGCTGGGGCACTGGTTCTTGAAACCGAGGAACACGCCAAGGCGCGTGGGGCAAGGATTTATGCGGAACTTGTTGGTGGTGCAGTCACATCTGACGCGCATCACATCACTGCTCCAGATCCTGAAGGTACCGGCGCTGCAAGAGCGGTAGTCGCAGCACTTGAGCAAGCAAACGCAAAGCCCGAGGAAGTAGTGCACATCAACGCGCACGCAACTTCGACACCCGTCGGTGACATTGCAGAATACACAGCCTTACTTCGTGTCTTTGGTGATCACCTTGGCAAGATTGCAGTGTCAGCGACCAAGTCTTCAACCGGGCACCTGTTGGGTGGAGCCGGAGCAATCGAAGCAATCTTTACCGTTCTCGCGCTCGCCGATCGCACCGCACCGCCAACAATCAACCTTGAGAACCAAGACCCTGCGATTCCACTTGACGTTGTTACCTCACCTCGCAAGCTACCTGAGGGGCCCATCCTGGCAATTAGCACCTCGTTTGGATTCGGTGGACACAACGCAGTTATCGCATTCCGCAGCTACGAAGGCTAACTAGCCTTGAGCAAGCTCTACTTCCGCCACGGCGCAATGAACAGCGGTAAAAGCACAGCGCTGTTGCAGGCAGCCCACAACTACGAAGAGCGCAGTCAGCACGTTTTACTTGCTAAACCGGCAATCGACGTAAAGGGCGAAAAGGCGATAACTAGCCGCCTAGGAGTCGACCGCGAGGTTGACTTTCTAATTACTCCCGAACTCAACTTACGAACCGAATTTGCCGCCCTGGTCAAGGCTTACAAGGAATCGAGTGGCAATAAAATTGCCTGCCTTCTTATTGACGAAGCACAATTTCTAACTCGTGAGCAGGTAGATCAGGCGCTCGAGATTGCCGTGCTAGATGATGTTCCAGTTCTCGCCTATGGAATTAGAACTGACTTCTTGACCAATGGCTTCCCTGGAAGTCTTCGACTACTAGAAATTGCCCACAGCCTAGAAGAACTGAAGACAATTTGTAGGTGCGGCAGAAAAGCCATGTTCAACGCTCGAAAAATGGACGACAAGTTTGTTTTCGATGGCGAACAGGTTGCAATCGACGGCATCCATGTGACATATGAATCTCTCTGCCCATCCTGCTATCTAAGTGAACGCGGTTAGCAAAGAGTTCACCTTTGCACGCCTTTTCTTTACCCTAAGAACACATTCCAATTACCCCTCGTTTGGTTCACGTATCTCTAATTGAGTTGCTAAAGAGTCTTAGCAACCAAAGGAGAAGAATGTTTAAGCAATTAGCAGCTTGTGCTGCAGCCGTGGCACTAGTGGGTGCAGGCACAATCACCGCAACAGCTGCGGAGAACACACCGGTTTACATGGAGGCTATTGCAGCCGGAGCTAGCCTGAAAGTCCTAGCAACTGCAGGTGACAAAATTGGCAACTATTACCTGCCTGGCACACCGGATGGCCTTGGAATCGTTCCTACAAAAGCCGGCATCAAAATCCTGATGAATCACGAATTCTCCGTGAGCGGTGCCGCAGCAGCAATTAAGCGAGCAGGTGGATCGGTCACCGGCGGTGCGACAATTACAGGTTTAAACCTAGACACAGCCTCTCAAAGCGTAACCTCCGCTGCAGAGTTCTTGAAGACTGCCACCTTCTACGACTACGAGAAAAACAAGTTCAGCAAGTCAGCTGTAGCTCCGGAATACGCAGCCGCTGCTGACGAGTATGGGGTCCCTTTGCATGTCAACGCCTTGAATCGTTTCTGCTCTTCTTCTTACGCTCCTGCAGGATCATTCCAGGCGATTGTGAAGGGCAAGAAGGTTGGCTACGCTGGCGGAATCTATCTGACTGGTGAAGAGGGTGGCAATGAGTCACGCGGTTTCGCTGTCGACACAACTGGAAACCTAGTTCACTTACCGCGCCTTGGTCTTGCTCCATGGGAAACCTTCAACAACGTTCCTACAGGAAACGCCGTCACAGCGCTCATCGGAGGTGAAGATGGTGCTGCAATCGACAGCCAACTTTGGATGTACGTTGGAAAGAAGACCAACGTGGGTACCTGGTACTCAAAGGCAGGACTGACCAACGGTACCAACTATGTGATCAAGGTCGCCGATGCTGCAACAGACACCGATTTCCGAAAGGTATACGGCAAAGGAAAGATAGCGGAAGCTACCTTCGCGGCAGTCGACTGGAACGCCAGCGGTGCAATTCAGAACAATCAAGCAAAGCTTGTAGGAACCTCGTTCACCCGCATCGAAGATGGTGTCTTTGATCCAAAGAACCCAAACGTGTTCTACTTCAACACCACCGAATCAAACAAGGACGCTAAAGCAACAACTTTGAACCCTGATGACTCAACAGTGCTGAAGCGTGACGGTGGAGCCCTATGGCGCCTAACTTTCAAAGATGTAAAGAACCCACTCAAGGGCGCAACTATCGAGATGCTGCTTGACGGCTCAGAGGCACCGTACCTCAACAAGCCAGACGGCATTGAGGCCGACTCTGCTGGCAACATCCTGATTCAGGAAGATCCGGGCAACAACGAGCAGTTGGCTCGAGTACTTGCGTACAACATCGAAACCAAGAAGATTGCTGTTGTCGCTCGCTTCAAGGCTGATTTGTTCGGACCTACAGCTGCCAAAAAAATAACCATGGACGAGGAATCTTCAGGTATCGTCGAGGTTTCGAAGTACCTTCGCAAATCAGGTGACACAAAGCACTATTACCTGTTAGACGCTCAGGTCCACGCATCTACCGCTCTTGCTCGCCCAGACATTACCGATGCTGAGGTTAAGAAAGAACTCGAGAAGTTGATTGAGGGTGGGCAACTATACCTATTGACCATCGATGACTGGTCAAAAGTAGTATTCAAGTAACACTAAAAGAACCGAGTTGCGGGTGGCGTAAGTCACCCGCAACTTTTTTTATTGTTAGCCGCGTATCCACTCGCGAGAAACAGCAAAGCGCTCTATTATTTCTGGAAT
>JBEGTF010000068.1:0-3578 GCA_041179545.1 Actinomycetota bacterium
AGCCAGATTCCTTGGCAGGGGCAGTGGCATTTGGAAATAATAAAGTTTTCGAGAACACTCCATTTAAGCGCGGAGCACCGGATCTCATCGGCAAACGTGTCTGGGTAGCTAACGGGGCCGCAGACCCGTATTCCCCGCAGCAGCGAGTGGAATCTCTTCTTGAAGAGTTTCGCGGATTAGGGGCGGAGGTAACTTATCTGTTGCATCCTGGCGGACACACCATTTCTAATGAGCATGTTCAGCAAATTCACAGTGATTTTGCATAACATCGTCTCACCAGTCACGTAATCGAAAGGTAATCAATTGGCTATTTCGCACAACCCAATCTTCAACCAGGCTATGTCTACTGGCGTAGAAGTTTCTCGCGCTGAACAATCCACAGTTGATGCTGAGTTTGCAAAAATCACCTCCGGTCCAAAAATGACTGTGGAGGGTACAGCTGGAAAAGTCTTTGGAATGTTTATCGTTCTGTTAGCAACCGCTGGAGTCACCTGGTTCTTTGGCTTAACCGGATTAATTTTGCCTGCGATGCTCGTTGGTTTGGGTTTGGGTCTGTGGGCAACATTTGGCAAGAAAATCCGCCCTGGGGTGATCATTGGATACGCTGCAGCTGAGGGTGTGTTCCTTGGAGCCTTGACCCTGGTGTTTGAAACCATGTACCCGGGCATTGCGCAGCAGGCAGTGCTGGCAACGCTTTGCACCGCCGGTGCGATGTTCGCCGCTTACCGCTACGGCTGGATTAAAGTAAACGCGCGTTTTACTCGCGTGATGACTTTTGCACTTATCGGTTACATGGCGTTTGGACTAATCAATCTGGCTGTTGGTCTCATTACCAACTCGTCAGGTGCTTACGGCACTGGCTTTGGTTGGCTAATTGCTCTTGTTGGCGTTGGATTAGCCGCCTTCACCTTGAATCTAGATTTCGAAGCAATCGCCGTTGGTTCGCGTGAGGGTATGCCGGTTGAAAACGAATGGCGTGCCGCGTTCGGTCTTGTCTCGTCACTGATTTGGCTTTACGTCGAGATCTTGCGCCTGCTCGCGATTTTCAATCGCGATTAATTTATTGGGCTGATTAGGTTGGCAGAGTTATTGCTTACTTTGCCAACCTCAGGTCCAACTTTGTAAAACTCTGCCTCGCCGGCAACCATGTCGGAGTCAATCGCCACTGCCTTCAATAAATCCGCGTCACCTTCGATGTGCGGATCCAACCAAGCTTCAAAGGTATCGGGCGAAAGCAGCACGGGGTTGCGATCGTGAATGTGTGCGAGTTCCGGCGCGGTGTGCTTGGTAAGCGTGGTTGCCGAGAGTAGCCAGCGAGACGGGTCCTTTGCGTCCTTTGCCGGGTCTGACCACCACTCATACAAACCTGCAAGGGCAAACATGCCGTCTGTCCCTGCGGTTATGTAAAAAGGTTGCTTGGTGCCATCTGCGGCAACGTGCCACTCGTAATACCCCGATGCTGGAATGACGCAACGGCGCCGAACAACCGAATCTTTGAAAGATGGTTTTTCAAGGATGCTCTCGATTCGACCATTAATCAGGGGAGCATGTTCAGCGGGGCTCTTTGCCCAGCGAGGCACCAATCCCCAGCGAGCAGCGTGAATCTCACGGCTAAGTTCTCCAAGCGGTGAGCCATCGGGAGCTTTCTCGAAAGCGCGATCAACAAGTATCGCTATTGGTTGTGTTGGCGCAACGTTGTAACTAATGCCCGGCATTTCTCCAACTATGTCGTCGGCCTCGAAAATAGTCTGAATTTCGCCCACGGTTCTGGCAACAACAAAGCGACCACACATGCGCTAGCCTTCGAGCTCGCTAAATTGTTCAGCCTTGTCGACTTCAACCATGCGGACAGCTGATTTTTCAAGGCGCTTCTTTGCAAAGTGAACAATGATCATGAAGATCAAAATAATGGCAATGAAAACCAAGGCACCGTACTTTAAGTTGGCGCCAATTTGTTCGTAGCTTGCCTGCGCCAAGTAGCCAACACCAACGTAGGCTGAAGCCCAAACAGCACAAGCGCCAACCGTCCATCGAATGAAGACCCGGTAGCGCATCTTGGACGCGCCAGCAACTACCGGAACGAGCGAGTGTAATACAGGCAGAAATCTAGAAATCGCTACGGCTAAACCACCGCGGGATTCAATGAAAGCATCTGCCATCTTCCAGTTCTTTTCGCCAATGCGATTTCCTAGCTTGCTATAGCGAATTCTTTCGCCAAAGAGGCGGCCAATCCAAAACCCAAAGGACTCACCTAAGAGTGAACCAAGCAGAACGCAGCTCAGCAAAAAGAAGAAATCGGAAAGATCGGTGACTCCGGTAGATGCAACGAGAACAACGGTGTCGCCGGGTATGACGAGACCTACAAAAAGGGAGGTCTCGAGCATGATGGCCAATCCCGCTAGCAAATTGCGAGTAAGCGGGTCCACGCTTTGAACCGTGGTCAAGAGCCAATCTAAGATTTCATTCACTGTTCAATCTTCGCATTACAAAATCAAATCTAGGCCGAGCGAAGGCTTAGAGATTACTTAATGCTGGTTGAAAGCATTCTCAATCGCTTTGAAAACGCCTCTAGGTGACGTGCTGGGCCAACGGGTCCACCCAGGTCAACCCACTCGGCTACTGGTCTAATGCCGTGCAAAGAACTTAAGCCCCATATTTCCAAATCCACGAGGTCAGCGGGCTTAACTTTTTCGGTTCGAGTTGCCAGTCCCATTTGTTCAGCAATTGCAAAAACTTCCATCCGGGTGATGCTTGGAATCCAAGCCAAATCGTTTCCAGGGGCGCACAGTACTTCGTCTCTGAACCAAACCAAAGCGCTAAGAGCTCCTTCAAGAATGAAGCCATCGGTGTTCAAAATAACCGCTTCATCAGCGCCGTGCATCTGCGCAGCCCTGCGCATTTGCAAACCCAAGCTCAAATCTGGGCCTTTAACCAAGGGATTAATTCGAGGATCCGGTTCGGTATAGCTCCACAGCGTCATTGAATCGATTTGGTCAGGAGCCGCACGTAGCCGAAAAACCAATTGGTTCTCTAACGTCGCGCTATTCAATAGCAGTTCGATTCGCGGAAACCACCGACCCTCGGCAGGAATCTGTTCGATCACGGATTGGAAGAAGATCTCAAAATCTGTGCGTTCAACGAGGTCTGTTGCCCAGGCCTCGAAGCGTTTGAAGTGCTCGTTCAAATTTCTAACGCGTCCATCTTCGACGAGCCAGCTATCTGCGACTGCAAGGTGCCCATCAATAAGTAGCTGTGAGGTGGTCTGCACAAGATCTGATTTATCGAAAACAAACAACTGCTCGTCATCGCTCATGATTTCACCACCTTTCGCCAAATCTTTGAACCGGTTGCCTCTAATCTAGATTAAGAATCAATCCTCTAATAAATCGGCCAGGGCCTGGAAGGTATGTCAAATGCGCCTATTCAGCCTGCAATTGAGGGGATGGATTCCGCCGGCTAACGCCTTCTTCCAATTCTTCGCCTCTGCCGAGAATGCTTTCTGGCTTGATCGCGAATTTAACGACGCAACACCGATAAGCGTCATCGGCGCAGGCGTCCTCGCTTCAAAAGACCTTGAT
>JBEGTF010000069.1:0-3471 GCA_041179545.1 Actinomycetota bacterium
GTTCAAAACTAGGGTTTGACCTAGCCCCAGTTAGCGGGTTAGTATTGACCTTTGGTATCGGCAGTTAGTGCCGATGTAAAAAGCTTGAATCCCTTGAAGTTTCTTCTTCAGTTGCGGGTTCATCTCAATCCGATACAGAAGTAGAAGGCAATTTAACGTGCGTACTTATTCTCCAAAGGCTCACGAGCTGAGCAACGAGTGGCTAGTCATCGACGCCACCGATGTAGTTCTCGGCCGTCTAGCAACCCACGCAGCAGCACTGTTGCGCGGCAAGCACAAGCCAACCTTTGCTCCTCACATGGACAACGGTGATTTCGTTGTAATCATCAACGCTGAGAAGGTTGCTCTAACCGGTTCAAAGCTAAAGCAGAAGAAGGCTTACCGTCACTCTGGTTACCCAGGTGGTTTGACTGCTACTACTTATGCAGAACTTCTAGAGAAGTCACCTGAGAAGGCTGTAGAGAAGGCAATCAAGGGAATGCTTCCTCACAACAAGCTAGGTGCAACTCAGCTAAACAAACTTAAGGTTTACGCAGGTGCAGAGCACCCACACGCTGCACAGCAGCCAAAGCCTTTCATCATCGACCAGGTAGCTCAGTAAGGAATTTGACGTGTCAAAAGAAACCGTAGAAACCACTCCAGAGAGCTACACCACCGAGACTCCAGCGGCTAAGGCTGCTCCAGTTAAGTCACGTGGCCCACTTACTACTCCAGGCGCAGGCCTTGGTCGTCGTAAGGAAGCTGTTGCACGTGTTCGCATCATGCCAGGTACCGGAGCAATCAAGGTAAACGGCCGCGAACTAGCTGACTACTTCCCAAACAAGTTGCACCAGCAGCTAATCACCGACCCATTCACCGTTCTTGATCTAAAGAATGCATACGACGTTGTTGCTCGTATTCACGGTGGTGGCATCGCTGGTCAGGCAGGTGCGCTTCGTCTAGGTATTGCTCGTGCACTAAACGAGATCGACCGCGACAACAACCGTGCATCACTGAAGAAGGCTGGCTTCCTAAAGCGCGACCCTCGTGTAATCGAGCGTAAGAAGGCTGGTCTTAAGAAGGCACGTAAGGCTTCACAGTTCTCGAAGCGTTAATCCAACTCTTCTTACGACTTTCGTAAAACTAAGACTCACGAAATGGCGAGACTCTTTGGCACCGATGGTGTTCGAGGTCTCGCCAATCGTGATTTAACAGCAGATCTTGCTACCAAGCTTGCGCAAGCAGCAGCAATCGTTCTTGGTGAAGATGCCCGTGCTCGCGGAATTAAACCAAAAGCTGTTATCGGTCGTGACCCACGCATCTCCGGTGAATTCTTAGCCGCAGCAATCTCTGCAGGACTTGCAAGTTCAGGCGTTGATGTTTTTGATGCAGGCGTGCTACCAACTCCAGCAACCGCTTTTCTAACTGACGACCTAGACGCCGACTTTGGTGTGATGATTTCTGCATCGCACAACCCAGCGCCCGATAACGGAATTAAATTCTTCGCTCGCGGCGGTCACAAACTTGCCGACGAAATCGAAGACAAGATTGAAGCCGCGATGTCGGCAACTCCACTGGCACCGATAGGTGAATCAGTTGGACACGTGCAACGTTTTGCAGATGCCGAAGATCGCTACATCGTGCACCTGTTGCGTTCGCTACCGCACCGTCTTGATGGCCTTACCGTTGTCGTTGACTGTGCCCACGGCGCAGCAGCCGGTGTCTCTCCGCAGGTATTCACCGATGCCGGCGCCAAGGTAATCGTGATCGGTGCAGAGCCAGACGGCACAAACATCAATGAGGGTTACGGCTCAACTCATATGTCCGCGTTGCAGGCTGCTGTGCTTGAGCACGGTGCCGATTTTGGTGTGGCACACGATGGCGATGCCGACCGCTGCCTTGCTGTAGATGCTTCAGGTGCCATCATCGATGGCGATCAAATCATGGCGATTCTTGCGCTGTCACTAAAGGAGCGTGGCCAGTTGGCGCGCAACACTTTGGTGGCAACTGTGATGTCAAACCTTGGCCTTCGCATCGCCATGAAAGAGCACGACATCAACATGATAGAAACCGGCGTGGGTGACCGCTACGTTCTTGAAGAGATGCGTTCGGGTGGTTACACACTGGGTGGCGAGCAATCTGGTCACGTAATTTTTGCGCAGTACGCAACCACAGGTGACGGAATTTTGACCGGCCTAAAAATCGGTGCCGAGATGGCTCGCACTAAAAAGTCTTTGGCCGAGCTTGCAGCAGTGATGAAAATTTACCCTCAGGTGCTAATCAACGTTCCAGGTGTAGACAAATCTCGCGTTGAAACCGATGTGGAAGTACAGCAAGCTGTGCGCGAAGCAGAGGCAGAGTTGCACGGCACTGGCAGAGTTTTGCTTCGTGCCTCAGGAACCGAACCGCTGGTTCGCGTGATGGTAGAGGCTGCCGATGCAGGCACCGCTCAGTCTTGGGCGGAACGCATCGCTCGCGTAGTCGAAAAGCAACTAGCGCTTTAAATATTTCCTCATAAAAAAATGGGCCCCCGTTTCCGGGAGCCCATTTTTCTTGGAGTTGATGAATCTCTATTGCTTAGGCGTCTTTGAATTCGGCCTTGGCGAATTCCTTGTCGTCTTCCGCTGACTTTATGCGAGCGATGCTGAAGATGATTAGACCGAATAGACACTTAGCAAGAACGTCTGCAATTGAGTATCCGACTTCACGAGCTACAAACTCGCTTGCGTTGAACGGCCCACCCGCAGGGGTTCCCATTGCCAAAATAAAGGTGATTGGGTAAACGCCCCATGTTGCGATTAGCAATAGGCGCAGGATCTTTACTTTCTTCTGTACTGCCTCTGACTGGCGAGTCAGGCTCTTGCCAAGTTCAATGAACAATACGTACAGGATGTATAGGAAAGGAATGGTTGAAAGCAGACCCCATACCGAAGGCGCAATGCCCCAGATGTCCAACTTTGCATCACCTGGGTAACCAAGAGCAATCATTGCCGCAGCAGCAGGAACCAAGCGGTTCAAGATTGAGCTCTGAGCAGCCTTTGCAAGTGCAAGTACTGCAACTAGCTCAACCAGTAGCAATGGAACAGTTAGCAACCAGTCAACGTAGCGGTAGCCAACGTTGTATGCGTCTGGGTTGTTTTCTGCACCAGCAAACGCGTGGTTGAAGTTATCAAACATACGGAAGTAGTGGTAAGTGGCGATAGCGGTTACTGTGCCAGAAACCATAACTGCCATGCGGTAGCGAGGCAATACGCGCTCACGAGCCACAAATAGGAAGATCGAAGTGAATAGCATCGATGCTAGACCCAGCGACAAAATGTTATAGACCAAGTTGAATTGGCCGTTGTCTAATGCATTAGACAAAGTGTTCATTTGAAGCCTCTCAATAGATGTACTTATATAAGAAGTCATCGTTTGCATCGTCGGGGCCAAGTTACTTAGCACTCGGCGATACCCATACGGTGGCTCACTACAGTCAACTCCCAGGTAGGG
>JBEGTF010000070.1:0-3393 GCA_041179545.1 Actinomycetota bacterium
CATTTGCTACCTCGTCAACGACTTCGGCGGCAAGCTTGCCAGCATCCTTTGCGATGCTCTCTGCGTTTTTCTCAAAGAGCTTCTTTGCGTTATTGAAAATCCCCATACTTTTTTCTCCTGAAATTCATGATGCGGAATCGTTTAAAACTTTAGTGCTATCAGTATTGAATTTGGGGATGATAGTTCGATTTAACTCTTGCTATCCATTGGCGCGTCGTCTCCGCAGAATCTCATCGAGAGCAGTTGAATCCAGAGTGGTTTGCGATTTTTTTATCACGCGCTCCTCAATTTCAACTACCTCGGCAAGAGTCGGCATCTCCAACTCACCAATTCTTTGTCGCGGAGCAGGCAACCGGTTAGCCTGCCAAGACCGCGTATCTACTGGGATTCCAGCGATTAAACCCTTTTCATCTTGGTACCTAAGTGAATTAGCTACCGATGCGAAAACATTTGCCCGGCTCTTCGATGCACTTGCAAGCACCTCAAGCGACTTACGTTTTGCCGATCGCGCAATTGCAAAAGATGCGACGAAAATGGCCGAAAAAACCAACGTAACAATCCAATAAAAAATTTGCGACACAGCCAAAAAAATTGACGCAATTGATGCCGCGAAAGCAAAAAAAGCGATAGACGAGAAAATTCTCTGAGTCATGGCAAGTCGATAATTTCGCTCGGCCAAGTTCGAAATGCCACTGCGAGGGGTGGTGGCCCGGCTGATTTTGGCCTCGCGACGGAGCTCACGGTTTGAGGTCTTGGTGGCCTGACGTTCTTGGCTGCGCTTGAACCAAGACGGGATAAAAACCCAAAGCCAAAGTCCGGCAATGATGAGAAACATCAAGCCACCGGAACCGTTGAAATTCATAGTTCAACGCTAGGAGTTATAGGTGGTGTGTCGCACTATTTAAATCGGTGTGTTTGATTTCGATTTTTTAGGAAATATTCCACGGATATTGTCGAAGTGGCACTCGATTTTGTTTCCAACGGTTCAAAAGTCCATCTGGAATCTCTTCACTGGTAACTGCGAATACAAAGTGATCTCGCCAATCGCCATTGATGTGAATGAAGCGCTCCTTTGTTCCTTCAAATCTCAAGCCAAGCTTCTCAACGACTCTGAGTGACGCTTTGTTCTCTGGACGAATATCAATCTCAACTCGATGTAGACCAACAATGTTCAATAGGTAGTCGATTGCTAACGCAACGGCAGTCGGCGTTATCTGTTTTCCCGCAAATTCTGGTGCTATCCAATACCCCAGAATTGCACTCCCAACGGAGCCAAAAAGAATGTTCGAAACATTCAACTGCCCGACGACATGGCCTTGGTACTCAATCACAAATGGAAGACCTTGGTTATCTTTCATCTGCCTAAGCAGGCCTCTAACCTGCGATCTAATGTCGAAGGAATTTGCGCCGCTTGGATTGGTCGCTTCCCACGGACGCAACCATTTGCGATTTCCCAGGATTAGTCGCTCGAGCTGCTTGGCATCTTTCATCTTTACCAAGCGCAAATTCACGTCGCCATGATTGAGCACAAATGTTTGGTTCACGATGGCAAGATTAGTGCCATGGAAGATAAAGAAGTTGCAGGACAAAAACTTCAGCTGCGCTCGAAGCTGAAGGCAAACCGTGCGACTCGCGAATACAACACCGATGACGCCAGCAATCTGAACATTCATTTGGCTGAACTATGTCTTGCAAATGGTGCCTCAAGAATTGCTTGCTATCTACCATTCGGCACTGAACCAGACACAGAACTTTTCATTGACTGGGCTCTCGAAAACGAGATAGAAGTACTCCTGCCGGTTTCAACTTCCGATGGATTACTCAACTGGGTAAGTTTTGACGGAACCACACATGAGGGAATCTTTGGTTTTCAAGAAGCATCCGGCCAGATTCAAGAGCCAACGAATATCGATTTGGCAATCATTCCTGCCCTTGCGGTTGATAGCAACGGGATGCGCCTTGGTAAAGGTAAAGGGTTTTATGACCGCGCCTTACTAAAGTTTGAACCGCTCCCTCCTGTTGTGGCCGTGGTGTTCGAAGACGAAATCCTAGAAACAATCCCATCCGAAGCACACGACCACCCGGTTGATGCTGCGGTAACTCCATCGGGTATTCAACACTTCAGTCAACGGTTAAAATAGAACCGTGCCTACCTACTCATACGCTTGCAAAGCCTGCGAGCACACCTTTGACATTCAGCAAGCGCTGAGCGAAGCATCGCTAACCTTGTGCCCTGAATGCGGTGGCGAGTTGCGAAAAGTATTTGGACAGGTTGGCATCACATTCAAGGGCAGCGGTTTCTACAAGACCGACTCAGCTAGCAGCTCAAAAAAGAGCGAATAGCCCTTTAGGTCTTATGCCCAGTGTGGCGGCTTGTCTTGGCGCAAACGCGAATCATTGGAATCGCTTCTGTCTCCCCAAGCAGCATCGGTGTCTTCAAAAGCCTGGTCGTTTGAATCAAACAGCGGCAGTGGTCGCTTACTAACCTGCAAACCAAGTTGCTCCGCAATACGTATAGCTACCGACTGAGGGTCCGAGAAAAGCTCAAAGCTGTAAACGCGAACGTACTTCCAACCCATTGAAGTAAGCAGCCCTGGTCTAATTCGGAATTTTTCGGTTCGGCTCTGGCCAGGAATGGACCAGTCCGGCTCAATCACGGCAGAGGTTTTTGCGAAAGACGCGATCAGAGGCAGTTCACGCGAGAAACCATCATCAACTCGGGCACCCAGCTTCTTCAGACGAAGACTCAGGTCACTGAGCATAGGGTCAAGAACCTGGCTGGCAGGTTCCGGCCTCGCCGAACTGGCCTTTAGTAAATCCTTCAAAATGAGCGCACCGTTTGCCAAGCGATCATTAGGCATGTCATCGGCATCAAAGCAAGATACAACGGTGATTTGCTCACGAGCGCTGACCAACAGGTTGGCAAGGTAGCGGCGGCCATCAGGCTCGCTTAGTTGACCAAAGTTAGAAAGCACCGCTCCGTGAGATGTGCGGCCAAAGCCTAGGGAGAAAATTACTCGGTCTGCTAGTCGGTGGGTTAGCTCAGCGATTGGAGTGACTTCGAATTTTTCACGACCGTGTAAATCGAAAAACGCTACCAGGCTAGAGCGACTCTTCAGGCCCTCCAGCACAGCTGCGCGGATACGGTCAGCGTGAACCTTAGATGCGCTCGCCACTAACAATGATTGCTGCGGGTGCCAAAGTGCATGATTGAAAATCAATTCAACCGTGTGGTTTAGTTCAGCATCCAGGCTTTCGGTTGCGCCCTCGATTGTGGTCTTTGCACGGTTATCTTCGGTGACCAACTCAAGGGTGAAGTTTTTCTCGCCCTGGTACTCACCTGCGGTTGGTAAAAATTGAATTCTGTTCTGGTAAAACTCTCGATTGATTAGC
>JBEGTF010000071.1:0-3388 GCA_041179545.1 Actinomycetota bacterium
GGTGACCAAGGTGTTCCAAGTGAAGATTGGCAAACGGAACATGGTCATACCAGGTGCACGCATTGTGAGGATTGTTGTGATGAAGTTCACACCACCCATGATGGTTCCGAAACCACTTAGCGCTAGACCAAAGACCCAAAGGTCTCCGCCCAGACCCGGAGAAAAAGTGGTGTTGGAAAGCGGAGCATAGGCGAACCAACCAAAGCTAGCTGCACCCTGAGGCGTAAAGAAACCGGCAACTGCAACGAATGAACCGAAGAAGTAGAACCAGTAAGCGATTGCGTTCAAGCGTGGGAAAGCAACATCTGGAGCACCGATTTGAATCGGCATCAAGATGTTGGCAAAAGCCGCGAATAGCGGAGTAGCAAACATCAAAAGCATGATGGTTCCATGCATGGTGAACAGCTGGTTGTACTGCTCTTTGGTCTGAACGATTTCAAGACCAGGTGCGGTTAGCTGTGCTCGAATTACCAACGCCATCACACCACCGATTAGGAAGTAGAGGAACGAAGTAATCAGGTATAGGTAGCCGATCTTCTTGTGATCAGTAGTCGTGATCCAGTCAACCAGGATCTGCCCCTTGGTCTTCTTAGAGGTTCCGTAGGTTGATTTGCTTGCGGTAGCGGTAGCCATCGTGCTTATCCTCTGATCTCTGGGTTGTCACCCGGAAGGTTTTGGTTGCGGTCGTACTTTGAATCGAGCTGACCTACGTTGCCCGCAGCAGCAAGGGCCGCAAGGTGAGCATCGTATTCAGCCTGTGAAACTACTTTGACGTTGAACAACATCATTGAGTGGTATTCACCACAAAGCTCTGCACATTTTCCCTTGTATGTTCCTTCGACCTGAGGGGTGAAGTACATGTGGTTGGTGCGACCTGGGAACATGTCCTTCTTGTATAGGAAGTCGATCACCCAGAATGAGTGAATAACGTCACGAGCGGTTAGATCAACCTTTACTGACTTGTTCACTGGCAGGTACAAGGTTGGCAAAGCTGCCTCAGAACCTTCTTCGCCCTCAAATTGTGACTGAATTCCAGAATCGTAAACATTGCCATCTACGTAGTTGAAATCCCAGCTCCACTGCTTGGCAATTACCTGAATGGTCACGTCTGGGTTGGCATTTGGCTCTTCAATGGCAGCCATGTCGCGGGCTGTGAAAGCGAAGAAACCGATAGTAATGATTAGAGGAACAACCGTGAAAAGGGTTTCAATTGGGTTGTTGTAACGAAGCTGAGGAGGTAGACCAGTCTCGCCCTTGCGGCGGCGATAGACGATAACCGCATAGAACATTAGGCCCCAAGCGATGATTCCAATACCCCAAAGCACGATCCATGAGGTGGTCCAAAGACCGGTGATTCGGTCGGTGTGATTGGTGACTCCCGGCACGCCAGGCAAGAAACCTCGGCTAAATTCCTGCTGAGAACAACCACTGAGTAGCAGCATCAAAGATGCCGCAACGGGCAAGGCTGCCCACTTAAGACCACGCTTTTTTAGCACAATCGACCCTTCAGATATCGAATCGTTACCCCTCTATCCTACGCTTGCGTATGCCCGTAAAGCGCCATAAAACACACTATCTAAGCGGTTTTTTGTGCAAAAAAGCCCGGTTCGCGGATTGAGAACCGGGCTTTTTCGGAAAAATCTTCTAATTTTAGCTAAAGGAATCTCCACAAGCACAAGATCCGGCTGCATTTGGATTGTCGATTGTGAATCCTTGCTTCTGGATGGTGTCTTCGAAGTCAATTGAAGCGCCGTCTAGGTATGGAACGCTCATCTTGTCGACGACAACCTCTACCCCATCGAATTCCTTGACTACATCGCCATCGGTGAGCTGTTCGTCAAAATAAAGCTGATAGATCAGGCCTGAGCAACCGCCAGGCTGGACTGCAACGCGAAGTCGCAGGTCATCTCGGCCTTCAGCCTCAATCAGGGTGCGAACCTTGAGCTGGGCCTGTTCGGTTAGAGTCACTCCGTTATCCAGTGTTGACTCGTTTAGAACCTGTGTCATATTTGACCCCTTTCCTAGGCTTTTACTGCTCTAAGACTAACTTATTGACCGCTAACGGCATTCCCCGAAACCAGCAAAAGAGCCTCGGCAATCATGGCTTTTTTGAGCATTTCTAGGTCAACCGACTCATTTGGGCTGTGAGCCCTTGAATCTGGGTCTTCAACACCCGTGACCAAAATTTGAGCTTCAGGAAATACCTCGGTGAGGTCCGCAATGAACGGAATTGACCCGCCGATGCCGATATTCACGGATTTCGTGCCCCAGGCGGCGGCCAAGGCCTGCTCTGCCAGCGGTTTGGCCCAACCTCCATCGGTACCGGAGAAAGGCTTGCCCAGTTCGGTCTCGCCGAAGGACAGGCTGGCTCCAAATGGCAAATTGGCTTCCAAATGGGCTCGGAGCAGGCCTAAAGCGTGCTCAGGCTCTTCGCCAGGGGCAATTCTGAGGCTGATTTTGGCCTTGACGCTAGGCAAGAGGGTGTTTGAGGACATGGCCACGCTTTGGCCGTCTATCCCGATTACGGTCAGGGCAGGCTTGGTCCAAATTCGGTCCAGGATGCTCCCCTGGCCGATTTGCTCGGTACCTGGCAAAAGGCCGGCATCGGTACGCAGCTGTCCGTCAGAATATGGGAGTTGGTCGGCTTGACCCTGCTTCAGGCCGGCAATTGCCACGCTGCCGTCATCGGTGTGCAAAGACGCCAGGAGCTTGATAGTTGCCAGCATGGCGTCTGGAACGGCTCCACCGTACATTCCTGAATGCAGGGCATGATCCAAAGTTGAGACTTCAATCACCTGGGAAACCAAACCGCGAAGTGTGGTCGTCAAAGCAGGGACATCAACAGTCCAGTTGCCTGAATCGGCAACGATTATTACGTCAGCGCGAAGGTCATCAAGGTTTTCGTTTAGAAAATTTCGGAAGGTGGGTGAACCGGCTTCTTCCTCGCCTTCGATAAACAGAGTGATTCCAAGATCAAAATCTGGTCCGCAAAGTTCTTTTAGTGTCTCAATTGCAGCAAGGTGAGCCACTACCCCGGCTTTGTCATCAGCAGCGCCTCGACCATACAGGCGACCGTTTTTCTCAACCGGGAAGAAAGGGTTGGTCTGCCACGCGGATTCATCGCCCGGCGGTTGGACATCGTGGTGAGCGTAAAGCAGAATTTGTGGCTTTCCATTTTTGGCTGAACGTTTAGCAACGATAGCTGGCGCACCCGGTTTTCCATCGGCCTGGGAACGACGAATGTCGACGAAATCGAAAACCTCGGTTTCGATAAAAAGCTGAGCCACGGCGTTTGCGCTGCGCTCCAAATCGGCGGCATCAAATGCTTCCCAAGCTATACCTGGGATTTTTGCCAGCTCGATGAGTTTATTTTTGTAGCCTTCAAAGC
>JBEGTF010000072.1:0-3382 GCA_041179545.1 Actinomycetota bacterium
GAATCGCGAGCAAAGATTGCGCTGTTGATGCGGCCATCGAAACCAATAACTACCGAGGCATCGTTCTGGAAATTTTCGTTTACGTAGTCGCGAATGCCGGCAGCAGCCTGCGCAACTAGAACGCGGTTCATGCGGTTTGGCCCAGCGCCTAGTTCACCGCGTAAACCTGCAGTTCCAAAATCTAGTCGAGCACCCATCCGGGATTCAATTGCAGCAGAGTCACCAGATTCAATTAGCGTAAGAAGTTCGTCACGCGTTTCTACATCGGGGTCCTGTGCAGCCCAAGCACGAGCCGCATCAAATAGCTGCGAAGTCATTTTCTAAATCTTTGCCACAATCTGAGCAAGCAAGGCACTGATGCGAGCTTCGGCATCTTTACCGGCCTGCAGCACCTCGGCGTGACTCAACGGTTCTTTCTGAATTCCTGCTGCCAAGTTTGTAATCAGCGAAAGCCCAAGAATTTCCATGCCGGCCTCGCGCGCAGCGATCGCCTCAAGTGAGGTTGACATCCCAACGATGTGACCACCGATGTGTTTTGCCATTTGAACCTCAGCAGGTGTTTCGTAGTGCGGGCCACGAAACTGGCAGTAAATGCCTTCGTCTAGGGAGGCATCAACGGTGCGGGCAAGTTCGCGCAATCGCTTTGAGTAAAGATCAGTCAGGTCAACAAACTTTGCGCCTTCAAGTGGGCTGTCGGCAGTCAGGTTGATGTGATCGCTGATCAATACCGGTGTGCCTGGCTTCCAAGTTTCCTTTATGCCGCCAGCGCCGTTGGTCAAAATCATGGTTTTCACTCCGGCGGCAGCCGCTGTGCGAACACCGTGTGCAACGCGGCGAACACCGTGACCCTCGTAGTAGTGGGTGCGGGCGCCGAGAACCAACGCGTGCTTTCCGCTTGGCAATTTGATTGAACGAATCGTGGCAACGTGTCCCTGCACGGCAGGTGCCGAAAAACCAACAATCTGCGCGGCGTCGACTGTTGCCACTGTCTCACCGATTAGGTCGGCAGCCTTGGCCCAACCAGAGCCCAAAGTAAGCGCGATATCGTGGCTGGCCACGCCGGTTAGCTCCGCGATGCTGGCCGCAGCCTGCTGGGCGATTTCGAAAGGGTTGGCAGCTGAATTGTCGAGTGGGTTGTTCATGCTTCGAGTCTACGACTGGCAGAATGGGGTAAGTGAGCGATAACGAAAGCAAAAAACACCACATTGTCATCATTGGTGGCGGCCCTGGCGGCTACGAAGCAGCCCTGGCTGGCATTCAGCTCGGCGCAGACGTCACTCTGATTGAGCGCTCGGGCATCGGTGGCAATGCAGTACTAACCGATGTGGTTCCGTCTAAGACTTTGATCGCAACAGCCGAGGCTGCACAGCGAGTAGCTCACGCGGAAGCGCTTGGCGTTTACTTCTCTATTGATGGCAACAAGGTAAAGCCAAAGACCGAGATTGATCTTGGTGTTGTGAACGAGCGCCTTCTAAATCTTGCGCACAATCAATCAGAAGATATGCGCGATCAACTTATTCAGGCCGGCGTTCGCGTCATCGCCGGATCAGGCCGACTCGATGGCAACCACCACGTAATTGTCGATGCAATCGAAGATGGCAAGTCCGAGCGCATGGAAGCTAAGACCATTATCGTTTCTGTGGGTGCTCACCCTCGCCAGCTCGATACTGCAATGCCAGATGGCGAACGCATTTTGACTTGGACTCAGCTTTACAACTTGACCGAGCTTCCTGAGCACATGATCGTGGTTGGTTCCGGTGTTACGGGTGCAGAGTTTGCCTCTGCTTACCGCGGCCTCGGCAGTGAAGTGACTTTGGTTTCAAGTCGCGACACAGTGCTGCCTGGAAACGATGCCGACGCAGCTCAATTGCTTGAGCAGGTATTCCGCAATAGCGGCATCAACGTGATGAACAAGACCCGTGCAGAAAAAGTAGTGAACACCGGAAGCGGTGTTGAGGTAACTCTGGCTGACGGAAAAGTTATCAAGGGCTCGCACTGTTTGATGGCTGTTGGTTCAATTCCAAACACCGCAGGACTTGGTCTTGAAGAGGCTGGGGTAGTCCTTACCGAGTCGGGTCACATCCAGGTGAACAAGGTGGCAAGAACATCACGTGCAAATGTTTACGCGGTTGGTGACTGCAGCACATTCCTTCCGCTCGCATCGGTTTCTGCAATGCAGGGCCGCACCGCTGTCTTCCACACCATGGGCGATGTGGCAGCGCCAACAGAAGTTCGCAACGTGGCATCGAATGTTTTCACCGCCCCTGAAATAGCCTCAGTGGGTTGGATGGAGCAGGACATCAAAGACGGCAAGGTAAACGGATTTGTCGAGAAGATTGATTTGAACACTAACCCGCGCGCGAAGATGCAGGGGCTTGATTTTGGTTTCATTAAGTTGATTTGTTCAACCGGTGGAACCGTGATTGGTGGTGTGGTTGTCGCGCCGCGTGCATCAGATTTGATCTACTCGATTGCAATTGCAATTGAAAACCGATTGACCGCCGATGAATTGGCTAAGACCTTTACCGTCTACCCGTCACTGAGCGAAACAATCAGCAACGCGGCTCGCGCACTGCACAAACCTAATGTGTAATCTCACACAAGCGTTCCGTTGCCAAACGTTTAACTAGTCTTCAAGCTCTAGAAGAACAGTTCCAGCAGGAACTGTGGCTCCTACTTCGGCGCTGATTGACTTGATCTTGCCAGCCTTGTGAGCATTCATTGGCTGCTCCATCTTCATGGCCTCAAGCACAACCACTAGGTCGCCTTCTTGCACGGTTTCACCAACGTTTACCGCAATCTTCACAACGGTTGACTGCATCGGTGCTTTGATGGTGTTTCCTGAACCAGCTCCGGCGGTAGCGTGTGAGTGGCTCTTTCGCTTTGGCGCGTGACCTGCGTTTACCGGGCCTGCAGCGCTGCCGCCAAGCAGGCGCTTAGGCAGTGAGACCTCAATGCGCTTGCCGTTTACCTCGACCACAACGTTATTGCGCTCACTTGGTTCCTCGGCTGGTTCGGCAACACCACTCCACGCAGGAATGTCATTCACCCATTCAGTTTCAATCCAGCGGGTGTAAATTCCAAACTTGTTGGCTGCAACATCACCGATGAATGCCGGATCGTTAACAATCTTGCGGTGGAAAGGAAGCACAGTTGGAAGACCTGCGACTTCCATCTCCGCAAGCGCACGACGCGAACGAGCGAGTGCTTCTTCGCGGGTAGCACCAGTCACGATTAGTTTTGCAACCATTGAGTCGAATGATCCAGAGATCACATCGCCAGATTCCACACCGGTGTCAACGCGAACGCCAGGGCCTGATGGAGCCTTGAAAACGTGTACTGGTCCTGGTGCTGGCATGAAGTTTCGGCCCGCATCTTCACC
>JBEGTF010000073.1:0-3362 GCA_041179545.1 Actinomycetota bacterium
CGGCTTCGAGCTAACACTAAAGCGCACATCAATTTCTGGCAAAGTGCGACCTAAAACAATTCGAATTCCGCAGGTCATTGTTGCGGCCGGCGCTTTGGGCAGTGCCAAGTTGTTGCAGAAATCGCGCGACCGCGGTGGCATCAACGGAATCAGCGAGAAACTTGGTGAACTTAGTCGCACAAACTCGGAGAGCCTACTTGGAGTTGTCGCAAGAAAGAAAGATCACGACTTCACTCGAGGCGCGGCCATTACTTCATCGGTGTTTCCAAATTCACATACTCACATTGAGCCAGTTCGCTACGGAAAAGGCAGCGGATTTATGGGGCTGCTTGAATCAGTCATGGCATCAGGGCCAAATGGTGAGGCGCCAAACTTTGTTCGATTGTTAAAGGCAACGTTTAAGAACTTGTTGCGCCTGCCTAATTTTTACAACCTAAGAACCTGGCCAGAGCGCACCTTGATTTTGTTGGTGATGCAATCGCGTGATAACTCGCTGACTACTTATTTAAAGCGGTCCAAGATCTTTAGTAAGAAGTTGACCTCAAAACAGGGATACGGCGAGGTAAATCCAAGTTGGGTTCCCGAGGGGCACGAGTTTGCGCAAGACATCGCTAACGAAATTAACGGAACACCTGGAGCTGTAATCGGTGAGCCTTTTGGTATTCCAATGACCGCGCACTTTTTGGGTGGTGCGGTTATCGGTGTTGATGAAAAAACCGGTGTGGTTGATCCTTACCTGAGGGTTTTTGGCGTTCCCGGACTGCACATATGGGATGGCTCGACCCTGTCAGCAAACCCCGGGGTAAACCCATCGCTAAGCATTACTGCTCAGGCTGAATGGGCTGCCGCCCACTGGCCAAATAAAGGTGAGGCCGATGCTCGCACCCCACTGGGTTTCAAGTTTGGTTTTGTGCGCGCGACGGTGGCTAAATTTCCGGTGTTAACGCGCGCCCCTCGCGTGCACGGTTCTCGATACCAAGACCCCAATAACAAGCCGCAACAATAACCGCACCGCCGAGCCAACCTATGGCGTTCATTAGCTCGCCGCCAATCAGAACTGCAATCACCACGGCCCAAATCGGCTCCGTTCCCTGCAGCAGCGCCACGCGCGATGCACTGGTTTTGCGAATTGCCCAAAGCATCACGATGAAACCATAGACGGTGCTAAACAGCACCAGGGTGCCCATCAAAATCCATTCGCGCGCACCGTAGCTAACCGCAGCATTCGCAGTTCCGATTGGGTCAAGTACGAAGAAAAATAGGCCGGCAAAAATCAACTGCAATATTGTGACGTTGGTGGTGTCAACCTTTTTGCCTTTGGTGAACTTGCCGTTTGTGAAGTAGCCCTGGGAAACCGTGTGCACCGCGCGAAGCACCGCGGCCAAAATCATCAGCAGATCACCAAGATTTGGTTCGGTGAATCCATTGCCGCTAATCAAAATTCCAACACCGATAATCGCGCCCACCGCCGAAACGTAAAACATTCTTGGCATCCAGAACTTAGAAACCAAGCCCTCGATTATTGGAGTGAAGAGAATGGAGAGCGAAATAATCAGTCCAGAGTTGGTTGCCGAGGTCAAATAGATTCCGGTGGTCTCGACAGTCATAACCGTTGCCAGAGTGACCGCAATGCCAAGCGATGAGAGTACGTCAATTTTGCTGAACTTAACCGGCTTGAATGAGCGAATCAGATACAGGATTGCTCCGGCCAAAACAAAGCGGATTGCCATCATGCCCCAGAGGCTGGCAAAGTGAGTTAGTTCGCGCGAGGCCAGATAGCTGCCGCCCCAAACAAAGGCAGCACCCAGAATTGCAATGTCTACGGAACTTAGTCCGCGTTTTGGTTCGCTCATTTTTTCTTGCTCAACTTGACGGGGCCCGCTTTGATTCGACCTGCTTTGAATCGACCTTGTGCGATTGCGGCACCAAACAAAACAATCAGCGCACCAACTGGTTCATTCCAGGTGATTTGCTCACCCAAGACCAGTAGTCCAAGAATCACTCCAACTATCGGCGACATGTAGGTCACGGCAGAGCCGATGGCACTGCCAACCTGGGCAAGTAATCGGTAGTACATCACATAGGCCAAGCCGGTACCAAGAATTCCAAGTGCCAGCATTGACGCCACCGAATTGAAGTTCAAGGGTCCCACGACAAGAGCACCGGAAAAATAAAAGGGTAAAAGAGTAAGAGCCGAGGTAGAAACCTGGCCAAACACGGCGGCCTCAGGCTTTAGCTTTAGTGGCTCAACGTATTTGCGCAGGAACGGGCTGCCAATTCCGTAGCAGGTTACCGCCAGAATCAATGCTGCGATGGCAAGTGGTTCGCTGGTACCGAAGCCGCGCCAAATTCCCAAAACCACGAAGACGCCAACAAGTCCAACGCCAAGACCAAACAATACTGTTGGCTTTGGTTTCTCGGCACGAAACGCAATCAAAATCGCAATCACGGTGAATATCGGTGTTGACGCATTTAAGATTGCGGCCAGTGCGCTGGTCACGTGCTGTTGCGCGTAGCCAAAAAGAACCGCTGGCATCGCAGACATAAATAGTCCGGCGATCCAAAGTTTGAACCAGGTGGCCCAGCCTCGAACTAACTTGATACGGAGCACCACCAAAACTAAAAGCAAGGTCAATGCACCAATGGCTGATCTCCAAAAGGCGATTCCCGTTGGGGTCAGGATATCCAGTCCGAACGAGATGAAAAGAAAAGACGACCCCCAGATCGTTCCTAAGAGTAGGAACTTGTAGATCCAGGAGGTCGTCTTTGCTTGGCTCATTATTCGAGCCTACAACTTGATTTAGTGGGTTGAAGGAGCCTGCTCTACCTCTGAGCGGTCGCCTGACCAAAGGGTGTGGAAGGTTCCATCCATGTCCACGCGCTTGTAGGTGTGAGCACCAAAGAAGTCGCGCTGACCCTGAACGAGTGCTGCCGACAAACGCGGTGAACGTAGGCCGTCGTAGTAAGAAAGCGAAGACGCGAACGCAGGAATTGGAATTCCGGCAAGAGAAGCGTTGGCCACAACCTGGCGCCATGAAGACACCGATGTCGCTACTGCCTGCTTGAAGAATGGGTCAAAAATAAGAGATTCAAGGTTTGCATTCTTGTCGTATGCGTCAGCAATACGGTTTAGGAACTGGGCGCGAATAATGCAACCACCGCGCCAGATTTTTGAAACCGCACCCAGGTTGATGTTCCAGTTGTATTCCTTTGCACCCGCACGAATTGCATCGAAACCCTGTGAGTAAGCAACCAGCTTTGATGCGTAAAGCGCACGACGAACATCTTCAACAAATGCGGCCTTGTCTTCAACTGACCACTTGGTTGAATCAGCTGGCAAGCCATCAACTGCTGCGCGCTGT
>JBEGTF010000074.1:0-3586 GCA_041179545.1 Actinomycetota bacterium
TCCTGGCTGACGCGAAGCCTGCGCGGTTACTCGTGCAATCACATCGTGTGAACGAACTGCAATTACCTGACCCTTGGTTGCAGTGCTAATTGCCTCTGCAGTGTTTGCGTCATCGAGCTCAGCAATGATTCGTGTTGATGCATTTGCATTCACAGCCTTGACCGCAAGAACGGTTGAGACAACTGTTGCATCGCCAGATTCATCGGCATCAAGAATAATGATTGACTTTGCGCTTGAAACATTTGCGCGCTTTAGGTCTTCAGGGTTCGTCACATCACCTGTGCGAGTAATGACCTTTAGTTTGCCAAGGTTTGGAACACGTGATGCAATCTCAGCATCCATCACCGCACGAGCCGTGCCCGCGAAAATTACTACGCGAGGCTTGCGAACATTTTCGTTTGCAATTGCTAGCTCAGAAAGAATTGGGAACACACGGTTTGACCAACCAAGAATTAGAGTGTGACCAGATTCGATAACAGCACTCTTACCTTCTTTTAAGCGTGCAACCGCACGAGTAATCGCTGCAGAAATAAAACCGATTACAGCACCTGAGATTGCGATACCGATTGCCCAGTAGATGAAGTTAACAATCTGCGCGCCCCATGCATCGGTGCTTCCGATTCCAAGAATCTTGGTGAATGCTGCCCAGTAGTTGAAGAAGTAGCTCGCAGGATCAAGCGGGGTGTTTAGCGGCGAAACCGCAGCGATACCTGCCTGTACGGCGGTCATCGCGAAAGCTAGAACGATGATGGCGATGAATACATAACCAACGAACGCACCCGCTTTAGAAAGCGAGTTGTCAAAGTTGTAGCGCAGCTTGGTGCGCATGCTTACCTTGGTTAGTTTTGGAGCTTCAGGTTCACCCTGAGCACCCTGACCATATGAGCGTTTTTCGGTATTTTCAGACATAACCGAAAGTTTATCGGTGGCGATAAACCACTATTTCAGTGTGTTTTGATGGGCGCTTGCCTCTAGCTAGCGATTCCACTCCCATGTCACCTGCAGCGAATATTCTGGCGCCCGGGCGATTCATTAGTTCATTTGCCAAGGCCTGCTCTAGGTCTCGAACCCGCTGGGCAAGTTCAGAATTGGCGTTTTCTAGCTCCAAAATCCGCTTGATTCCCTCAAGGCTGACGCCCTCGGCCGATAGCCTGGCGATCTCACGAAGCTGAGCCACATTTCGCATTGTGTAGCGGCGGCTTTGCCCACCGGTACGACCCGGCACGACCAGACCCAAACGGTCGTAGTCGCGTAGAGTCTGCGGGTGCATCATGGCTAATTCAGCGGCAACACCGATGGCAAACAGCGGCGTATTTTCGTTGAGGTCTTCCATGATTCACCTCCTATTAAAGGAGTCCGGCCTTATTCAGTAGGTCCGCACGCGGATCTTCATCGGGTAGTAATTCATCGAAAGCCTCGAGTGCGTTCTTGGCCTTTTCGCTAACGTGCGACGGAACCGCAATTTCAACGGTGGCAAGCAAGTCGCCCTCGGCTTTGGCGGTAACTACACCACGTCCCTTTACGCGAAGCACTCTTCCGTTTGGGGTCCCCGGTGCAACTTTAAGTTTCACCGGCTCGCCACCTAGAGTTGGCACTTGGATTGTTGCACCAAGTACAGCTTCGGCAAAAGTTACTGGCACTGTCACGCGCAAGTTGTTACCCTCGCGTGAAAATACCGGGTGCGGCTTGATGGTGACAGAGATAATTAGGTCACCAGCTGGGCCGCCATTCGGAGATGCTTGACCTTTGCCTGCGATCTTAATCTTCTGACCATCTTGCACACCTGCAGGAATCTTGATTGTAGTTTCACCGCTACCAAGACGAACTTTGAGTTGCGTTCCTTTAACTCCATCAATGAAGTCAAGGGTTGAACTCATGGAAAGGTCTGAACCGCGTTGTGGTCCGCGGTTGAATCCGCCACCGCCGCCGAAGAGGTTCGCAAAAACATCTTCGAATCCGCCTCCCATGTTTGCGCCGTTAAATCCGCCAGGGAAACCTTGGCCACCTCCAGAACCTGGATTAAATCTAGGTCCGGGTCCCATTGCGCGCATCTGGTCATACTCAGCGCGTTCCTTAGAGTCAGAGAGAACCGAATAGGCCTCGCTAATTTCTTTGAACTTAGCTTCCGCTTTTGCATCACCCGGGTTAGTGTCCGGGTGATACTTGCGAGAAAGCTTGCGATAGGTCTTTTTCAGTTCAGCATCTGACACATCTTTAGATACTCCAAGAACTTTGTAAAAGTCCTTGTCGAACCAGTCGTTAGATGCCATCAGTTAAAAACTTTCTTGAAAACTATTATTCAGCTGGAATGAAAACCGCAACCATTGCAGGACGAAGCAATCTATCGCCAAGCATGAATCCTGGCTCTACTACATCTGCGATTACGTTTTCAGAGACTTCTGCGTTTGGAGTTTGTACCAGAGCGTTGTGAATTTCCGGATCAAACTTGTCACCCTTTTCGGCAAACTGCTTCAATCCAAACTTGTCACCCGCGTTGCGCAACTTGGTAACCACGGCTGCAAACGGTGAGCCCTCGAGATCTCCGTGTGCTTCAGCGCGAGACAAGTCATCCAGTGCAGGTAGTACCGCGCGCAAGACTTCTGCAATCGCGGCACTACGTGCAACATCTCGGTCACGCTCAACGCGTGCTTTGTAATTCACAAACTCAGCCTGCAGCCTCTGCAAATCAGCCAACAACTCGGCCTCTTTGCTTATTGGCCCTGTCTCATCGACTAGGTCAGCTAATGCCTGATCAATAGGGTCAATTGGAGCCGCTTGTTCCGAAGAACCCTGCGAATCCGGGGAGCCTTCCGTTTCTCCGGATTCTTCTGCACGCGACTCCGTTGACTCGTAGTCTTCAGGCATTACTTCTTGGCCTCTTCAGCATCGTCAACAACCTCTGCATCAACAACATCTTCAGCGTTAGCCTCGGCTGCTGCTTCACCTTCGGCTGGCTGCGCTGCATAAATTGCCTCGCCCAACTTCTGTTGTGATGCGTTTAGTGCTTCGAAAGCAGTCTTGATTGCTTCAAAGTCTTCACCAGCAAGAGCAGTCTTCAAAGCGTCGACGTCTGCCTGCACTGAAGACTTAACATCCTCAGGTAGCTTCTCGTCGTTTTCCTTGATCAACTTCTCGATCTGGTAAACAAGACCCTCTGCCTGGTTGCGAGTGTCGGCTTCTTCGCGACGCTTCTTGTCTTCAGCAGCGTGCTCTTCACCTTCGCGAACCATGCGCTCGATGTCTTCCTTTGAAAGCGAAGAACCACCGGTGATGGTAACTGACGCTTCCTTACCGGTTCCCTTGTCTTTCGCAGAAACGTGAACGATACCGTTTGCGTCCACTTAGGTCAAAGTTTCCAAGTGACTTGTTGTCGCGAACAAATTCACGCTCACCCTGGTAAACCTGAATAGACACCGATGGCTGATTGTCATCCGCAGTTGTGAAGGTTTCAGAACGCTTGGTTGGAATCGCAGTGTTGCGCTCGATTAACTTAGTCATGATGCCACCCTTGGTTTCAATACCAAGTGATAGTGGAGTCACGTCAATTAGCAGAACGTCTTTACGCTCACCCTTTAGAACACCAGCC
>JBEGTF010000075.1:0-6708 GCA_041179545.1 Actinomycetota bacterium
GGTTGTCACTGCATCGTCAACAAATCCCATGACTCGCTGCAGTTGGTTGTAGCCGGTGAGTGAACCAATGTCCATCGTGAAATCGTTTGAGCGACCTACGGTAAGAGATTCTGTTCGCTTGGCAATTTCGGCGAGGAACTCATCTTTCATGCGATTCGGCACGTAGACGCGCTCAATTGAAACGCAAAGCTGACCGGCAGATCCAAACGCACCGGCAATTGCAATTTCAGCAGCTCGCTTCACGTTTGCACCTTCAAGCACAATCAGCGGATTCTTGCCACCAAGTTCAAGTGAGCAACCGATAAGGCGCTTGGCCGCACGCTCGGCAACCTTGCGGCCCGTTGCAGTTGAACCGGTAAATGCCACGTAGTCAACGTTGTCTGTTATTGCGTTTCCAACCGCTTCGCCATCACCAACCACAACGGTCCAGAGCTCTGCAGGAATGCCAGCTTCAACGGCCAGGTGACGGGCGAACAAAACTGTGAGCGCAGTTTGGTTGTCGGCTTTTTGCACAACTGCGTTGCCGGCCATCAGGGCGGGCAACACATCAAGCATGGTTAGCGCAAGTGGATAGTTCCAAGGCGTGATGATTCCAATCACACCAAGGGGAACCTGATCAACATAGGTTCTAGTCAGTACCGGGACACCTGGCTTTGTCTTTCGCCTTGCCAAAGTTTTTCCGGCAATTTTTGCGTAGTAGCTTGCGGCAGAAATGGCTCCCGCGGTTTCTTCAAAGGCGTGGGCGCGAGATTTTGCGGTTTCAAGTTGCAAAAGATCCAGCAGCTTGGTCTCGTCTTCGAGCATGAGCGCGTGTAGTTCAAGCATTAGCTTCGAGCGTTCAGCAACTGGGGTCTTGGCCCAGTCGTGCTGTGCTTCGCGCGCGGCGTCAATCGCGGCTTCAACCTGGGCAACACTAAGTTGTGGCAGGTCATAGATTTTTTTACCGTTGGCGGGGTTTAGTACCGGAACGGTATCGTCGTTCGCAGGAAGATGGGCAACTAGGGCCTGGATGCTGGTTTCACTCACAGGCTAACTCTAAGCTTTTTACCGGCCAGTCCGATCTTGTCTTGGCTGATCTTCTCAGCAATTTCACGGATGGCTCTGGTGGCAGTGTCGCTTGGGTTGCTGATGGTAATTGGGCTTCCGGCATCTGAACCTTCGCGAAGCGCAATGCTGAGCGGAATTTGGCCAAGGACAGGAACTTCTGCGTTTGAGAGCGCGCTTAGTCTTGCGGCAACATCTTGGCCGCCCCCGTTTCCGAAGAGCTCTAGTTTGCTGCCGTCTGGCTGCACGAGCCAACTCATGTTTTCAATCACGCCCAGAATGCTCTGGCCAGTTTGCAAGCCCACGGCACCTGATCTTTCGGCAACCTCGGCCGCCGCAATCTGCGGGGTGGTCACGACAATTGTTTTTGCAGTTGGCAAAAGCTGGCCAAGGCTAATGGCAATATCACCAGTGCCGGGTGGCATGTCAATCAGCAGAAAATCAAGATCACCCCAGTAGACATCGCAAATAAATTGCTCAATCGCACGGTGCAGCATTGGCCCGCGCCAGGCAACCGGTTTGTTTTCGTCGAGAAACATACCGATTGAAATTACTTTCACGCCAAATGCAACCGGCGGCAAAATCATTTCATCAACTCGAGTTGGTTTATCGGTGATGCCAAGTTGTCCTGGAATTGAGAAACCAAAAATATCCGCATCAACCAAACCAACGCGGTAGCCCTGGTCGGCAAGCGATACTGCCAGGTTCGCAGTCACCGATGACTTACCCACCCCACCCTTACCAGAACCAACAAGGTAGATCCGGGTCAAGGTATCTGTATCAAAAGGATTCTGCCTTGGGGCTTTGCCATTTCGTAGTTTTGCTTTCAGCGCATCGCGTTCAGTTTGATTCATTACAGACATGGTCACCTGGGTGTCAAAATCTGAAACGGCAGCGCGAACATCGGTTTCAATCTTTTGCGCAGCAGGGCAACCGGCGACAGTGAGTTTTACGGTGACGTTGGTTTCGCTAATCTCAACCATGTCGAGGTCGGTGATTGGCAGGCGAAGCTCTGGGTCAATGACTTTGTCGAGCGCACGCTTAATCGCGCTTGCGCTCATCCAGAATTTCCTTCAAGAGATCGCGAAGTTCATCGCGCACAAAATCCTTGGTTGCAAGATCTTCAATTGCAAGACGAAGTGCAACTACTTCGCGAGCCAGGTATTCGGTGTCGGCTAGGTTTCGTTCTGCTCGCTGACGGTCCTGCTCAAACTTCACGCGGTCGCGGTCGTCTTGGCGGTTTTGCGCCAACAAGATAAGCGGTGCGGCGTATGAGGCCTGCATCGACAAAATCAAAGTCAACAAAGTGAAGTTGGTAGCACGAGGGTCAAACTGTGCGCCCTCTGGAGCCAAGGTGTTCCAGGTCAGCCAGATGGCAACCACGATGGTCATACCAATTAGGAATGCACCGGTACCCATTGCGCGCGCGAAAGCTTCTGATGCACGACCAAAACGTTCCTGATCAATAGTGATTTTTGGAACCAGGCGCGCACGCTTACTAATCGGACGATCCAAACGAATCTTTACCTTAGCCATTAGTGCACCTCCTCTTCGGTTCGCCAGTCATCGGGCAATAGGTGGTCTAGAACGTCGTCCACGGTGACCACACCGATCAGTCGGTGTTCGTCGTCAACAACAGGTAGAGCCACAAGGTTGTAGTTTGCAAAAGTTCGGTGAATTACCGAGATGTGTGTGTCAGCCTTCACCGGCTCCAACTCAACGTCGAGCAAAACGCTCAAACGCTCGTGTGGCGGGTAGCGCAGCATTTTTTGGAAATGCACGGTGCCAAGGTAGCGACCGGTTGCGGTTTCGTAAGGTGGCAAAGTCACAAACACCGATGCAGCCAGCACTGGTGAAACTTCTTTCTTACGAATCAGCGCCATCGCTTCGGCAACTGTTGCATCTGCCGCACAGATGATTGGCTCGGTGGTCATCAAGCCACCCGCGGTGAATTCATCGAACTGCATCAACATACGAATGTCTTCAGCTTCTTCTTCATCCATCAGATCAAGAATTGCTTCGCTTCGCTCTTCAGGCAGGTTCGCCATCAAGTCGGCCGCGTCATCTGGTTCCATCAAATCAAGGACCTCGGCGGCACGTTCGTCATCAAGTTCGGCGATGATGTCGATCTGCTCTTCTTCAGGAAGCTCTTCAAGCACATCGGCAAGACGCTCGTCATCGAGCTCTTCAGCGACTTCGAGCATGCGCTCGTCTGGCAAATCCAAAAGGGCAGACGCAAGGTCGGCTGGTCGAAGCTCGCTCCCAAGAAGCAAATACCGTTGCACCGCGGGCAAATGGCGAAGCCGAGGTCTTTGGGCGGCGAAGGAACAGTTCGCTGACGGTCCATTCCTTGTTTTTGCCCTGCTCAATAGCCAGGTCTTCAATGTTCGCCGAACCGGTGCCATCCAAAAGGCGAACCTTGCGACCCAAAAGCTGGGCAATAACGCGCAATTCCTGGCCACTTTGGGCAAAACGACGAAGGTCAATCAGGCCGGTGGTAATTACTTGACCGGCAGAGATTGAGGTTACGCGGGCGATTCGGTCTCCCGCTGGGTCAAAGACGCCACAGCCAGCCAATCTGGCGATAAATACTCTCGAAGCGCTCACCATACAACCTTAGACGAGAGGTTGAAGGCGTGCCAGAATGAGTTTTGTGAACAATAAGCGAACCCCACGTAATCAACCAGCCGTAATGCCGCAAGGTGAAGTAATTGCAAATTTCAAGCAGTACAACGATGCCTTGGCCTTCGTGGACAATCTGCTGAAGCACAATTTTCCTTCCGGCTCCGTTGCAATTGTTGGTTCAGACCTTCGCACCGTTGAGCGCATTCGCGGCAAAGTTACCTATGCACGCCTTGCCATCGGGGGAGCAGTGACCGGTTCTTGGGTTGGTCTTGCCTTTGGGTTGATTTTTGGCGGCGGCTCGGCAACCACTCAGGCAGAGTTAGTCAACGCCACCTCTGGGGTTGGCCAATCGGTGGTGATTGGTGCGGGCCTTGGAATGTTATTCAATGTGATTCGTTATTCGATGTCTCGCAACAAGCGCGGCTTCGTCTCGCAATCAAGCGTGGTTGCTTCCAAGTATCAGGTTCAGGTTCCTGCCGCTTTGGCCGACCAGGCTCGTGCGATTCCTGATCACAGCGCGGAGTCGAAGACCCCGGCGGCTAAGAAAAGCAAAAAAGAAATTAACTGAGTTTCGCCAACCACTTTTCGACGTCTTTTGATTTACGCGGCAGGGCTGCGCTCAGGTTTTCAACACCGTTCTTGGTAACCAACACATCGTCTTCAATGCGCACACCGATACCCCGATATTCCTTGGGTACCGAAAGGTCGTCCTGGTGGAAGTACAGACCTGGTTCGATTGTGAAAACCATGCCCGGCTGCAAAATGCCATCCATGTACATTTCGCGTCTAGCCTGACCGCAGTCGTGAACATCAATGCCTAGGTGGTGGCTGGTTCCATGCACCATCCAGCGGCGGTGCAGTTGAATATCCTGCTTGATCGATTCTTCGGCAGTGATGTTGATTAGACCCCACTCTGCTGTTTTCTTGGCAATAACATTCATGGCGGCCTGGTGAATGTCGCTGAATTTCACTCCAGGCTTGGCAACTTTAAAGGCTGCATCCGCAGCCTCAAGTACTGCGTCATAAATCTTGCGTTGGATCTCGGTGAATTTTCCAGAAACAGGAAGTGTGCGAGTGACATCTGCTGTGTAAAGGCTGTCAACCTCAACTCCGGCGTCAAGCAAGATCAAATCGTTTTTATTGACTGGACCATCGTTAGTTATCCAGTGCAGTGTGCAGGCGTGAGGACCTGAGGCAGCGATAGTTTCGTAGCCCAAGCCGTTACCTTCTACACGGGCCTGTGCATAAAAAGCTGTCTCAACGATTCGCTCCCCCCGAGGATGCCCCACCGCTTGCTTCAGGCTGCGTGCCGCAGATTCAAAACCCTTCACTGAAGCCGCCACAGCTTTACGCATTTCGGCTATCTCGTAAGCATCTTTGACGAAGCGCAATTCAGAAACAAACTCCGAAACTTCAGCATCTTTATTGAGGTTGCGAATTTTTTGCTTCGGTAATTCCTTAACAAAGGACTTGTATTCCCTTAGTGACCGGGTCTGAATATCAAGCAGTGCTGACACCTGGGCAAGGCTTGGTCGCTTGCCAACCCAAAATTCACCGATGGCGGCATTGGCAAAAAATTCATCGCTTTCGTGACCTGCGGTCTCGCGCAAAAACAAAGTGGCCTTTGCGGATTTTCCTCGGGCATCAATGACCAGAACGGAATCTGGAACGGTGGCAGATCCCCAACCGGTTAGGTGAGAGAACGCACTGTGGGCCCGATACATGTAATCGGTGTCGTTAGAACGCACCTTTGCCGCACCAGCTTCAAAAATCAGAATCTGGCCCTTGAATTTTTTTGCAACAGTTTCTCGGCGAGCGGCGGCGAATTTTGCAACCGCAGATTTTTTGGGCAGCGTTTGCTTTTGGCTGGCCCAGTTGGCACCCATGTATTCAAGGAATTTGCGGTTCTGCGGGGTGCGAGTTCTCATTCCTTTATCTTGTCACCATTTTTATTTGAGCACTCCTTTATCCTTTGACTATGTCAATCATCGACCTGCACTCGCACTCAACCCGTTCAGATGGGAAAGAGTCACCTACTGAGGTCTTTGAACACGCTGCTGCTGCTGGCGTAAATATCCTTGCCCTTACCGATCACGACACCACAAATGGATGGGCAGAAGGCGCTGAGGCGGCCGCCCGGTTGGGTATCGGTTTTGTGCCAGGCATTGAGGTGACAACTCGAGCCAAGGTAAAGGTTGGTGAGCGCAACCGATTTATCAGCGTTCACATGCTGGCCTATTTGCCGGATCCAAACTATAAACCGCTTAGTGATGAGTTACATGACACCGTGGGCTCTCGCGAAATTCGAGCAATGGGTATAACTGACAAGTTGGCCAAGGATTTTCCGATCACCTGGGATTTGGTTTTGGAAATGCTAGAAGATGGTGCAACCATTGGGCGCCCAGCAATCGCAGATGCCTTGGTCAAAATGGGTGTAGTCGCAGACCGCGCCGAGGCGTTCAGGGGCGTGCTCGATAAACATGGTCCTTATTACATAGCAACCGAAACCACCGATACTTTCGATGCAATCAAATTGATTCGCGAAGCAGGGGGTGTTCCCATAATTGCGCACCCGTTGACGGACGTTGGATCAAACGCGTCTAGGGGAGATTTGCCTGAAGAGCATTTTGAAAAACTCATCGATGCAGGTCTTGCGGGTTTTGAGGTGCACCACCGTGAGGTACCAGAGGTTGCCCGCGAATGGCTCTTGATGTTGTCTCGAAAGCACGATCTGATTCACACTGGCTCAAGTGACTATCACGGTATTCACGGCAAACCGAATCGCCTGGGCGAAAACACCACGTCACCTGAAATGTTTGAAAGAATTTTGTCAGCCGGAACGGGCTCAAAAGCTATCTTGTAATTCGCGCCGGAAAATCAAGGGAGATTTAAATTGGCAGAAAAAGTAATGGGACCAAAGTCTTACTTTCCTTCGATCGAAAAAAAGTACGGCAAGCCAATCGAGCACTGGATGAAATTACTCAAGGCCACTAAATCCATGAAGCACATGGAAGCGGTCAACTGGCTCAAGACCGAACA
>JBEGTF010000076.1:0-3188 GCA_041179545.1 Actinomycetota bacterium
GTGGTTGGCAACTTGGCTTCGGCTTCAAAACGAATTCGATCGTTTACTGTTTCGGCGGCAAACTCGATCGAGTCTAGGCGCATCTTCACAATCTGGTCAATTGTGATTACCGGTAGACCATACTTCTCGCCAATTGCGAATGCATCGTCAAGGCGGGTCATCGAGCCATCCTCGTTGGTCATTTCACCAATCACACCAACTGGTGCTAAGCCAGCAATCTTCATTAGGTCAACGGTTGCTTCGGTGTGACCACGGCGATCAAGCACACCATTCTGGTGAGCGCGAAGAGGAATCACGTGGCCCGGACGAATCAAAGAATCCTTGGTGCTGTCTGCATCGGCTAACACCCTGAATGTGGTTGCGCGATCAGCGGCTGAAATTCCTGTTGTCACGCCCGACGCAGCGTCAACAGCAATGGTGTACTGAGTCTTGAATGGGTCCTGGTTGGTTGTTGCCATCAGGTTTAGATCAAGATGGTTGGCACGCTGCTCGGTCATTGGTGCGCATAGATAACCGGATGTGTAGCGAATCATCCAAGCGACCCATTCTGTGCTGGCGTGCTGGGCAGCCATGATGGCATCGACTTCATTTTCACGAGATTCATCATCGGCAACAAGTACCGGCTTGCCTTCGCGAAGTGCGATCAGCGCGTCTTCAATGCTCGAAAGTGCCATTAGTTGTTCCTCGATTCAATTAGTCGTTCAATGTGCTTGGCCATGACGTCAACCTCTACGTTGACCTTGCTGCCAGGCTTCTTGCTGCCAAGAGTGGTTAGCGAAAGTGTTTCTGGAATCAGGCTTAGACCCACCCAGTTATCGCCAAGTTCGTTTACGGTGAGTGAAATCCCATCCAGAGTGATGGAACCCTTTAGCACTACGTACTTCATAAGATCTTTTGGTACTGAGATGCGCACCCATTCCCAGTTCTCGCTTGGCTCTCGTGAGATTACTTCTCCAACGCCATCAACGTGACCAAGAACTACGTGCCCACCAAAGCGGGTAGCGGCAGTCATTGCTCTCTCAAGGTTAACCGGGTCGCCAACTTTGATGCCGTCAAGGCTGGTTAGCTTCAGGGTCTCTTGCATGACGTCTGCGGTGAACGAGGTGCTGTCGTGCTCAACCGCAGTCAGGCAAGCGCCACTAACTGAGATAGAGTCGCCACGGTTCACATCAGAAACCACGAGTGGACCTTCAATGGTCAGGCGAATTGCATCCGGCAAGACCTCAATAGCCTTCACTTTGCCAAGTTCTTCAACGATTCCGGTAAACATTAGTTCTCCTTATTTACGGCGCGAATCAGAATATCCGCACCAAGCTTTGTGGTTTCAATAAATTCCAGGTTGATAGCCTGATCGATGCTCGCAACTTCAATGTCACGAATAGCAGTTGCCGGACCACCGATAAGTTTCGGAGCCACGTAAATTAAAAATTCATCAGCCAGGCCGGCGCTGATTAGGGCCGACTCAAGTTGGGCACCGCCCTCAACAAAAACCTGGCGAATGCCGCGTTTAAATAGTTGCTGCATAACTGAGGTGAGGTCATGTGTTTTAAAGCGCATGGTTTCCGCGAACCCTAGATGAGAAGCTGTATTGAATACGCGCGAATCTGCTTTTAGTTCGCGCTCACCAACTACTACGCGTAGCGGCTGGGTTTCATAGAGTGAACCATCTGGTTTGCGAGCGGTAAGTTCTGGGTCATCAAGTTCAACGGTGTTGGTGCCAACCATGATTGCCTGCGATGCAGCGCGGCGAGCATGAACATCTTCGCGTGCCTCGGCTCCGGTGATCCATTTGCTGGTGCCGTCCGCTGCTGCAGTTCTGCCATCAATACTGGCGGCCCACTTGATTACTACGTAAGGGCGCTGTTCAAACTTGTTGGTGAACCACGGAGCGATTAGCTGTGCGCAGTCATCGCGAAGAATGTCGCTGATTACTTCGATGCCAGCTTCTTCAAGAGTGAAGCGGCCACCGCCCTCTGCCATGCCTGGGTCGTAGGTGCCAAAGGCTACTTTCTTAACGCCAGCATCTATCAGCGCCTGAGAACAAGGTCCAGTCTTACCGGTGTGGTTGCAAGGCTCAAGAGTTACAACCGCAGTTAAGCCAGCGGCGGTCATACCTTTGGCAGCAAGATTCTTCAGCGCATCTATTTCTGCATGTGGAGTGCCAGCACCCTTGTGCCAACCCTCGGCAACAATCTCGCCGGCATCATTAATCAGAACGGCACCAACCTGAGGGTTTTCTCCATATAAAGGGGATAGCGCGGCTAGCTCGAGTGCGCGACGCATCGCTGCAGTTAGCACTGCCTGCTCTTGCACTGAGTTGTTCATCCGCTGCCTTCGTTCAAAACTGATCGAACTCGGGGTAGACGAACAAAACCCGCCGGAGTTTCTCTACTCCTGGCGGGGTTCGGAAAGCCCGTCGTCAAGCAACCGCTCGCTCGCGGTCGCAACTGACGCCGTGCTTGTTCCTCTTCCATCCGGACTTTAACCGTCGGCACCTGAATTTCACAGGTTCAACCGGCCAGAAAACTACCTGGACGGGTCGCGGGCTGTAACCGCCGGCTCAGATTTTCACTGACCCCGAAGAACGTATTGCTTGTTGCTTATTAAGACTAGCGGGCAGCGGGTATGAAGCCAACCCGGTCATACACGGTTGCCAGAGTCTTCTCAGCCTGCTCATTGGCCTTGGCTGCGCCCTTTGCCAGCAGGCGATCCAGCTCGGCCGGGTCGGCCAGGAGTTCATTGGCACGGTCACGAATTGGTTCAACCACGCTCAAAACCACATCGGCGACTTCGCCCTTGAGATCTCCGTAGCCCTTGCCATCAAAGTGGGCCACCAGGGCATCAATTGACTGACCCGATATCGCCGAGTGAATGCCAAGCAGGTTTGAAACACCAGGCTTTGCTTCGCGGTCAAACTTGATTACGCCATCGGTGTCTGTGACAGCACTCTTTATTTTCTTCACAATCACCGAAGACTCATCCATGATGTTGACCAAGCCCTTAGGGTCTCCAGACTTTGACATCTTGGCCTCAGGGTTTTGCAGGTCGTAAATCTTGGCGGTCTCTTTCAATATCACGCCTTCAGGAATTACAAAAGTTTCACCAAAACGTGAATTGAAACGCGTAGCCAAATCGCGAGTCAACTCAATGTGCTGACGCTGGTCTTCACCAACCGGAACAGCCTTTGG
>JBEGTF010000077.1:0-3131 GCA_041179545.1 Actinomycetota bacterium
TCTAGGCGAATTGCGTTCATAGGTGTTTCCTAATCGCTTTCGCGATTACCAGTTTTCAAGGCCGCTGTAGAGCGGGAACGCCTCGGTCAATTTGCGAGTGCGTGCGCGAAGAGATTCGATGTCTGGGTTTGGCACCAAGACACCCGCGATGATCTCGGCAACCTCGGCAAACTGCTCTGCGCCAAAGCCACGAGTGGCAAGTGCAGGAGTACCAATACGCACACCAGAGGTAACCATCGGTGGGCGTGGGTCGTTAGGAACAGAGTTGCGGTTTACCGTGATGCCAACATCGTGCAGCAAGTCCTCGGTCTCTTGACCGTTGATCGGAGCGTTGCGAAGGTCAACAAGCACCATGTGCACCTCGGTGCCACCGGTAAGAACCTGCACGCCATTTGCCACAACATCTTCCTGCATAAGACGCTTCGCAATAATTGCTGCACCTTCAAGAGTGCGCTTCTGACGGTCTTTGAACTCATCGGTCATCGCTGCCTTGAAAGCAACAGCCTTACCCGCGATCACGTGCATCAGTGGGCCACCCTGCTGACCTGGGAACACAGCGGAGTCAATCTTCTTTGCGTATTCTTCCTTGCAAAGAATTAGACCCGAGCGAGGACCAGCAAGAGTCTTGTGCACGGTTGTTGAAACAACATCTGCGTAAGGCACAGGATTTGGGTAAAGACCGGTTGCTACCATGCCGGCAAAGTGAGCCATGTCCACCCAAAGCTTTGCGCCAACTTCGTCAGCGATTTTGCGGAACTCTGCGAAATCTAGGTGACGAGTGTATGCAGACCAACCCGCGATTAGAACCGCAGGCTTTACTTCATGTGCGCGGGCACGAACGATGTCCATGTCAATCAAGAAAGTTTCAGGGTTTAGTTCGTAGGCGTGCGCCTCGTACATCTTTCCTGAGAAGTTCAAGCGCATACCGTGAGTCAAGTGACCACCGTGTGCCAGCTCAAGACCAAGAATTCTGTCGCCAGGGTTAGCAAGTGCCATTAGTACGGCTGCGTTTGCAGATGCACCAGAGTGTGGCTGAACGTTTGCGTGCTCGGCACCAAAAAGCGCTTTCGCGCGATCGCGAGCGAGGTTCTCGGCAACGTCAACGGCTTCGCAACCGCCGTAGTAACGCTTGCCTGGGTAACCCTCGGCGTACTTGTTGGTGAGCACTGATCCCTGAGTCTGAAGAATGCCGCGAGAAACGAAGTTCTCAGATGCAATCATCTCTAGGGTGTGACGCTGGCGGTCTAGTTCTGCGGCTAGAACGGCTGCGATTTCTGGGTCTGTCTCGCTCAGTGGCAAGTTGAAGCTAGATGGAAGCTGTGACATGGGAAAACTCCTGTTTAAGGTGTAAGTCTTGGCCCAGGCGCACGACCAAAATGTCTTCGCTCCACGATGGAAACCCATCTTTAGCGCCAGTTGCGATAGGTAAATTCTAACATTCAGGCATAGGCCAAAATTCCCCGACGGGCCGCTGGGAGCCAGCCCAAATGTGCCAATCTGGGCAGAAATGTTACGTAAACTGAACAGGGCCCAAAACAGGGACCTTTGAATTAGGGGTTATACGAACATGAATGAAGTGCCGTTGCCGGTGATTATCGGTGCTGCAATGATCGTGATTGGCGTTGCCCTGGGCATTTACGTGGCGATCAAGGCCATTAGCCACAACCGCCGCGGCAACGACCCGCTTGGCTAAACTTGAGCCTATGACTACAGCCAATACCCACTGGGTACTCACCCTCGTTTGCAAAGATCAGCCTGGAATCGTCCACGCTATTTCTGGGGCAATCGTGGCTGCCAACGGCAATATCACCGAGTCATCCCAGTTCACCTCAGACGACACCGGCCGCTTCTTTATGCGCCTGCAGATTGAGTCGGCTGTGCCTCGCGAGCACTTCGTAAACCAGATCCAGCCTGTGGCCGAGCGCTACGGAATGACCTGGGAACTAGACGAAGTCGGCCGCAAGATGAAGACCCTGGTTTTGGTTTCAAAGAGCGCCCACTGCTTGAACGACATGCTGTTCCGACAGCGTGCTGGGCAGTTGCCGGTTGAGCTTCCGGTGGTGTTCGGAAACCACGCAGACCTTCAGGGTCTAGCCGAGTTCTACAGCATTCCTTTTGAGGTGCACCCAATCGCCGGCGATGCAGACAAGCGCGCATTTGAAGCGATGCTTCGCGACTACATCAAGGCATCGGGCATTGAGCTAATTGTTTTGGCTCGCTACATGCAGGTTTTGAGCGAAGAGTTCTGTAAAGAATTCGAAGGCAAGATCATCAACATTCACCACTCGTTCCTACCTGGATTCAAAGGTGCTAACCCATACGCGCAGGCGCATGCTCGCGGTGTGAAGTTGATCGGTGCCACAGCCCACTTTGTAACCGCTGACCTAGATGAGGGTCCGATCATCGAACAGAACGTTGTTCGTGTGGAGCACTCTGACTCAAAGAAGCGTTTGGTTTCTATTGGTCAGGATGTCGAGTCAAAGACCCTCACTCAGGCTGTGCGCTGGTTCGCCGAGCGTCGTGTGTTGCTTGACGGTGAACGCACAATTATCTTCAGCTAATTCGCCTTCCGGATTCAGGCAAACTTTCTCACCAATCTCCTTGTGCGCATTTGTCGCACGCCTTTTGTAATTCCTATCGTGGCGAGCAAGCCTGACAAACTTCCAACACCGATAATCGCGTATTGTTGCCAATCGTTCTTAGCGGCCACTGGTGGATCATCCGTTGGATTATCGATGCTGATTTGCGGTGCATCAGGTTCGTAAATTGCGATCGGCTCTTCAGTTGGGCTGGTCGGTAGTTTTATTGCGCTACGGAACGCATAAGTTTTGCGAACCGGTTGCGCGGCCACGATTTCTAAACTCGAAACCTGATTTAGTAAGGCCGTGCCGCCGCCGCTACCACTGGCTGGGCCATCGCCATTTGAGCCCGTTGAAACTGGAGCAGGGTTACTGCCCTGTGCTGGTACCGAATTTTGGCTTGGGGTCGGCGATGCAGAAGAGCTGGCCGCAGGCGTTGGTGTTGCGGTTGGAGTTGGCGCTGCCACAACCAGCGTTCCGCGATCCACAGTGACGGTAGTTGATGCTGCCGCAGTTGCTGGGCCAAGATTTGCTGCGACATCAGAAACAGAA
>JBEGTF010000078.1:0-3115 GCA_041179545.1 Actinomycetota bacterium
TACCAAATACACCGGCACTGATGTGTTTCTAAAGTGCGAGAACCTTCAACGCACCGGTGCTTACAAACTTCGCGGCGCTTACAACCGCATGAGCAAACTAACTCCAGCCGAGCGTAAAAAAGGAGTGGTCGCGGCTAGCGCAGGAAACCACGCACAGGGAGTTGCCTTGGCTGCTCGCAAGCTCGGCATCAAGGCCACCATCTTTATGCCGGTGGGTGCTTCGCTGCCAAAGCTACAGGCAACCGAAAACTATGGTGCCGAGGTCGTTCTTACCGGTGCAGTTTTTGGTGAGACCCTAAAGGCCGCTCAGGAATACTCTGCAAAAAAGGGTGCGATTTTTATCCCGCCGTTTGATCACCTAGATGTGATTGCCGGACAGGGCACCGTTGGTCTTGAGATCCTTGAAGAACTTGATGATGTAGACAACATCATCGTGGCAATTGGCGGTGGCGGACTTGCTGCCGGTGTAGCAACGGCTGCAAAACTCAAAGCCGCATCGATGGGTCGCAAGATCAAGATCATCGGCGTTCAGGCAAAGAACGCATCACCTTATGTTCAGTCGCTAAAGCTCGGCCGCCCCATGGAGCAGCAGATCACCAGAACAATCGCTGATGGTATTGCCGTGAGTAAGCCGGGGGCCATTCCGTTTGCGCTGATCAAGAAAAACATCGACAAAGTTGTGACTGTTAGCGATGACGAAATTGCAAAAGCAATCGTGTTGCTTCTTGAGCGTTCAAAGATGGTCGTTGAGCCTGCCGGTGCAGTTGGCGTAGCAGCAATTATGTCTGGTGCCGTGAAGCTAAAAGGAAAAACCGTAGTTATTCTTTCCGGCGGAAACATCGATCCGTTGTTGCTGCAGAAGGTTGTTGGCCATGGTTTGGCCGCTGCCGAGCGATACACATCAATCTCTGTGATGTTGCCGGACCGCCCAGGTATGTTGGTCAAAACCGCTGAGGCGATTGCTTCGGCTCACGGAAACGTGGTTGAGGTGTTGCACACCCGCCATGGCAAGGGGCTTGAGATTTCTGAGGTTGAGCTAAAGATGTCGGTAGAAACTACCGGCCATGAACATCGTCAACGAGTTCTAAAGGCTCTGCAGGATGCTGGCCTCAAAGCTCGCATCGATGAAGATTAAAAGTTGAGGATTGGCCGAAGTCTAGAAATTAAAAATTCCCCCGGATTAGATCCGGGGGAATTTCTTTAACCTAAGAAGTTTTTGACTTCTAAAATCTTGATTTCACGTTCCTTACCGTTTGGAGCAAAGAACGAAACAGTGTCGCCAATCTTGGCACCCATGATTGCAGTTCCGATCGGGGAGTCTGGGCTGTAAACCTCAATGTCACTTCCTTCGGCAATTTCGGCACTACCAAGAAGAAATTCCATTTCGCTGCCGTTCATGGTCAGCTTGATTACAGTGCCTTGTTCCACGACTCCATTCGATTCCCGCGCCTCGCCAACCACGGCGTTAGCCAGAATGTTTTCTAGACGGGCAGCACGTGCCTCGATCTTTCCCTGTTCTTCTTTGGCCGCGTGGTAGCCGCCGTTTTCCTTGAGGTCACCCTCTTCGCGGGCCTCTTGGATCTTCTTAGCGATATCTTGGCGGGCAACGGTCAAAAGGTACTCCAGCTCGCTTGCGAGACGATCGTAGGCCTCTTGGGTAAGCCAGGTTGCTTCAGGGGTTTCAGACATAATCCCTCTAGTTTATTTCAGCCAGCATTTATCAACCAGCCCTGTTACACCAAGTTCGGTCGTATTCACGAAGGTTTCGAATTCGCCCGATGAGGCCACCTCAACCTCTTTGTAGCCAACTACGGCATAACCCTGATTTAGGACCTGAACGGCGCATTTAGCGGCTCCTGAGGGGCTCTGAACATTGAATTTCACCGATGTTTGGGTCTCGTCGATCACTTCATAGGCAAGCACCTGGTGCTTGACAGCGCTGCTGCCAGTGACTGTTACCCAGATGGCCCAACCTAGAAATAGTAGGACTAGAGCGGAGGCTAGGGCTATCACGCGCTTGCGATTGGCTGCACCGCCAGCGGCTTTTTTGCCGTAGCGCGAGGCTAAAAGTTCAGATTCAGAGCTCATTACCTTTAAGGCTACATACTTAACTCATGCAAATTTTGATTTCAGCTCTTCTGGCTGCCACGCCAACCCCATCACCATCAACCGACCCAGCCAATACTTTCTACAGCCCGGGCACCATCGGGTTCATTGCAACGTTTGGGATGGCCGCTGGCGCAACCTTGCTGATTTTTGATCTAGTTCGACGAGTTCGACGCGTTCGTTACCGCGCTGAAATTCAGGCCAAGCTAGACGCCGAAGCTGCCGGCAGCGGGACTAAGCGCAATAAGTAATGCCGCGGTCCAGTGGCACATAAATGCCAGGACCGTGAATGAGTGGAAAATCTCGTGGAACCCAAATACTCCCGGAACGGGATTTGGTTTTTTCAGAGCGTAAACAACTGCGCCTAGTGTGTAGCAAAGCCCACCAACCAAAATCAAAATCATCATTGGTGCATTCGCGTTCATGAAATCAACCACGTAGACAAATGCGCCCCAGCCCATCGCAATATAAATTGCCACGTATAGCCAGCGGGGTGCGTGCAGCCAAAAAACTCTGAAGCAAATGCCAAGAATTGCAGAACCCCAAATTATTGACATCAGTAGCAAGGCTTTTTCTTGGGGAAGTGCCAGCCAGGTTATCGGTGTATAGCTTCCGGCAATTAACAAGAAAATATTGGCGTGATCAATTCGCTTGAGGGTGACCTTGACCTTTGGGCTCCAATTGAAGCGGTGGTAAAGCGCCGAGTTTCCGAAAAGTAAAAATGAACTGGCAAAGAAAACAGCGGTTGCGATTTTCGCCGGTACACCGTTAGCCAGCACCACTAAGACGATGCCTCCGGCGATGACCAAGGGGAGCACGCCGGTGTGAATCCAGCCGCGCCAGGTGGGTTTGACTTCGGGCGGGGTTTCTCGGAACCCTTCACTGATTGGCATGCTCACAACACCACTCTATGGCCCAACCTGAAGTAGCCTTGTCCTGTGCGAAACCTGATTTACCGTCTTTACGAGCGTTCCCTGGAACGTGGCATTGCCCCATCGGACTTGCCTAA
>JBEGTF010000079.1:0-3088 GCA_041179545.1 Actinomycetota bacterium
AACAGAGTTTCCAGTTTCAAAAGCCTGCTTTACCTGCGCGGCCCACTCTTTGCGAATTGGAGCACCGCTGATATCACGATAAAAAATTGTGGCCGCCGAAGACGGGCGCGCATGTCCGGCAGCAACGAAACTGCCATCGGGAGTTGGTAGCCAAAGAACCAGGTCGGCAAAGACAAGGTCAGCAACAAGCTGCCAGTCGGCGAGCAAAAGGTTCAGCCACTCGATGTCGGCATGAGATGCACGACCGTGGGCTTTGTTTAACTCGCTAAGTACTGACACCTAACCGAGTTTAGCGATTGCCCTCTTGGCCAGCCGACCCTCGAGCTGGCTGCGCTCCCCAAGCACCTGCGTGCGAGTGAAAAGCGCCAACGCCAGCCTGGCCTGGGACGATCGCTTGCCCACCGAAATAGGTAGGCAGTCACGAATTCCTAGGTCGGCGGCGGCAGGGTCATCGGGGATGAAACCGTTAACGGTTATTTGCCCAAGAGTTGCGAGCGTCTCCACGATTTGTTGCTTTGCAGATGAACCAAGCACCGATGTCCGTAATCGATTAACAAGAGTGAGCACCTGCCCCTTGGGTTTTAGCTCACTCATCTGTGCCATAGCGGCAAGATACCGGGCTATTGAAATGGGGTCGGAACCACAAATTGAAATGACCAGATCTGAGTAGCCAAGCGCCCAACGGGTTACAGCGTTTCTGTCGACCGAGCTCGATAGTGAACCTAAGCCTGCGGAGATTGGCGAGGCAACATCCAAAATTATGAAATCGAATTCGGCACTCGCGACCATAAGTAAGTCATCCAATTTCTCGGAGCTCACCTCGGACCAGCGCGATTCAGAACTTAGCCCGGTCATCACGGTCAGATTCCCGCTGCCCAGAGTCAATTGGGTACTGAGCCTCTCGAGCTGATCATGGTCAAAACGCTCTTGCCCAACTAAACGACAGGCGGCTGCTAATCCAGCGGGGTGATCGTTCAGCCCCAAAAGCACATCGAGACATGGCGCATAGGTGTCAGCATCCAGAAGGAAAACCCGTTTACCCGAGTCCGCCAATTCGCTCGCGATGCTCAGGGCAATAGTGCTCTTTCCTGGCGAACCCATGGGCGACCAGACCGTGACAAGTCTTGCGCTTTGACTAGTCATCAGCCAAGGTTGGGCGCAGCACAAGAGAAATCTTTGCCTCCGAAGAAATCGCCGCCAGCACAGGGCCCACCGCATCCACCGGCACCCAAAGTTCTACATCAGGATTTTGATTTGAAAACATCTCAGATTTTTCTAGCAGTCGCGAAACCTCGGCACCTAAAACTAATGCGTACGGTTCACCGGCGGTTTTATCTTCATCAATCGGAGTAACCCAAAGATCAACCGATGCACCGGCGATAAGCCCCGATGAAAGTCCCATTGCAGAATTCACCACCAATGGAACTCTTTCGTCTATAACTATGCTTGCCACCATGCTTCGCGGAATTAATTGCCCATCGCGAATCGGACCAAGCAAATAACTGCCGGCGGGTAATTCACCCACACGTAAATAATTTTCTGACGAGTCACCAAGATTCACTTCGGCGCTGATTGCATCGGTGTTGGAAATGGGGCTTCCTGCCGGAAGATTTTGGGCCGCCACTAGGTATTCCGCGGTGTGATTGTTCACTGCTATTGCTGCGTACACACCGGCTATTGATCCAGCAAGCAAGATCATGGCAAACACTAGGTTTCTGATTTTTGCTCGCTTTGGAGATTTTAGATTTCGCACTCTAGGCATAGGCAGAGCCAACTCCAACTTAGAAATCTCCGTTGAGGTTATCCACAGATTCGATACTCAATTGCTCTAAAGCGGCTATCGGGACTGCAATTGGTCTTGGCGCCGCTTCCACCCCGTTTCCAGGCAGATAGATAAAAAGCAGATTTGCGGTTGCATTGTGTAATTGCCCGCTTCGCAGAAAGTCTTCGTTGCCCGAGACTCGCCAGCGAACTGAGCACGGCGTCGGCACGGTCTGAACAAAACTCGCGAAATCCAACGCGAAGTTGCGCAGCTTCGGAAGTTGCGGATCTCCACCGGAGTGAAAAATGATTCTATTGATTGTGCGCATCGGGAAAATGTGCCAGATGGGGTTAATGGCATCAAGGCCCGCCATGAAATCAACGCCGATGATTGGCGCTATCAACTCGCGAGGCATTAGGGAAGCTGTTTTCAACTCGATAGCTCTGGCATTTTCAGTGAAACTGTCTCGTAGTTTCTGCTCGCTGCTTGCAGCAAATTGTGCTTCGAGATCTTCAAAAATATCTTCGATGTGCATCCCGTAAGTATTGGCTTAGATTTTGCGATGCACAAAAGTTATACACAAGTTTTTAAAATCTCTTGTGTCCGGACATTGACCGGTCTAGCGTCAAGATTCTCAGGAAGATATCCTGTGGGAAAGTATGGGGGAATCATGTCTTCCAAGGAAAATCAAGAAGGAAAAGATACACACGCAAAACAGAAGAAATCAGACAAGCCACGCATCAAGAACCTGGTCCAGGCTGATGACTATTTTGGCCCGCAGTACAACAAGACATCCGAATTACCCAACCCGGAAGCTAGCCTCCAAGTCCTAGCCACTGGTGTCGTTGAAGTGATCGCCGGAACTCGGCAAATTGATCAACTAGCGAGGCTGCTTTCAGACGAGGTCTATCAACGACTCTCCCGACGGGCTATCGAAGCCAGGCAACTGCGCGATGCCGCCGGCCAAAAGGCCCACTACCAAACATTTTCGATACGCAACATGATGAGCACTTCGCCACGAGATGGCGTAATCGAATCAGTTGTTTTACTAAACGCTCAGCGCAGAACTCGCGCAGTAACTATTCGACTCGAAGGCATCAACAATAGATGGCGAGCAACTTCAGTAAGCGTGCTTTAAGACGCCAAAAACTTTTTTAGCGGAAGAACGAGCTTCCCTGACCATTGGCAGGTTTCTGCTGCTGGTTAGGGCTTGCTTGACCGTTATGTTCACGAGGCTCATTAGCACCGTGAGCTTCAGCCGCACCATCTTCGTTCGGAGCAGTGTAAGTCAGCTTGGCTGGGTCAACCACCGGAGCGGTCGGAGCA
>JBEGTF010000080.1:0-3078 GCA_041179545.1 Actinomycetota bacterium
ATGGTGGCAACCCGCGGGCGCTCTTTAGGTCTTCACCTAATTGCCGCGACTCAGTCTGCCCAGGGAATCCCTCGGAATATGCTCACCAATCTTCGGGTTCGAATTGCGCTCGCCGAAACAGACCCAATTGACCTCGCTCAGCTAAATCTGAAGCGTCCAGTTGAACCGGCATCGGTGTTGGCTGGTTGGGCCAGTGGCATCGCCCAAAAACCAGGTTCATTAACTTCTCATTTCAATTTCCCGCTAGGGGCAAGTTTTGAATTCTAGAAGGAATTTTTGTGGCAGGATTTCCTTAGACGCGCGAACCTAGCTCGTCTGGTTATGTTGGTAGGGCCAATGAAGGCCCTCTATCTAAGGAGTCACGGCAATGAATAAGCCACTTCCAGAAGACCCAATGATGCGCGAGCTAGTTCAAATGGCTCGTCGTCACCAAATGACTAGACGCGCAGCACTTGCTGGCGCTGGTGCAACAGCTGCAACGCTGGCACTAGCTGCATGTGCTCCTGGCGGTTCAACCGGCGCGGCGCTTACAGCTGCCAAAGATCTGTCAGATTCAGAAAAGACTCTCATCTGGCACAACTGGTCTCTTTACATGGATGAAGATGACAACGGCAAGTACCCAACTCTTGAGAAGTTCTCAGAGCAAACTGGAATCGCTGTTGAATACAAGATTGAAATCGACGACAACGACTCATACTTCAGCAAGGTACAGAAGCAACTTGCAAAGGGGCAGGACATTGGCGCAGACGTTGCTTGTCCTACCGAGTGGATGGCATCGCGTTGGGTATCGCTTGGCTACACCCAGGAATTTGATGCGGCAAACATTCCAAACAAAAAGAACCTAGCTCCTGCATACATGGGTGCGGCTTACGACCCAGAGCGCACCAAGGCTATTCCTTACCAGGGCATCTTGGCAGGTATCACATACAACAAGGCTGAGTACAAAAAGGCAACCGGCAAGGACGCCCCAACCTCACTAGAAGATCTTTGGAACCCAGCTTTGAAGGGGCGCGTCGGCGTGCTTTCAGAAATGCGCGACACCATCGGTCTAATACTGTTGGCTAACGGAATCGATATCACGAGCGAGTCCTCACTAACTGAAGATGCTTTCATGAACGCGATTGACTTCTTCGCTGGCAAGGTTGCAGATGGTCAGATCGCTCGCATTAAGGGAAACAGCTACTCTGAAGATCTAGAAAACGGCGACACCATTGCTGCCATCGCTTGGTCTGGTGACACCGTGCAGTTGAACCTTTCTGCAGAGACAGATAAGTACGGCTTCTTCATTCCAGAATCAGGCACAACTATTTCAGCTGACTGTTTCGTAACTCCTATGGGTGCAACTCACAAGCGCAACGTTGAAGAACTGATCAACTACTACTACGACCCAAAGGTTGCAGCAGAATTGGCAGCTTGGGTGAACTACGTGACTCCGGTTGTTGGTGCTCAGGAAGAGGCAATGAAGATTGATCCTGCGTTGGCTGAGAACCAGTTGATTTTCCCTTCTGAAGAGTTCATGAAGAACGCACACGGCTTCCGTTCACTAACCGGCGAGGAGTCAGTTCTATTCTCAAAGGCGTTCCAAGACGTCATGCTAGGCGCCTAGTCCGTTGGCAACAGAGTTTGTTGCCCGCGGTGCGGATTTAGAACTAGTAGGTATTCGCAAAGAGTTCCCTGGCTTCACTGCAATAGAGGACCTTGACCTGCACATCCCCGCAGGTGAATTCTTTGCATTGCTCGGCCCATCGGGTTGCGGAAAAACCACAACCCTAAGGTTGGTAGCCGGTCTTGACGAGCCGACCAAAGGCAAAATTCTTATCGGCGGTAAAGATGTCACGTCTACCAAGGCATACCAGCGTCCGGTCAACACCGTTTTCCAGAGCTACGCACTTTTCCCGCACATGTCCGTGCTAGAAAACGTTGCCTTTGGTTTGAAGCAGCGCAAAATCGATGACCCAATGACAAAGGCTCAGGCGTCACTTGATCTTGTTGAGCTTGGGCATCTTGCGCTTCGTCGTCCGGCCCAGCTTTCGGGTGGTCAGCAGCAACGTGTTGCATTGGCTCGTGCGTTGGTTAACCGCCCATCGCTATTGCTTCTCGATGAGCCGCTTGGTGCACTTGACCTAAAGTTGCGTCGCCAGATGCAGATTGAGCTCAAGGCGATCCAGATGGAAGTTGGCCTAACCTTCTTGCACGTGACCCACGACCAGGAAGAAGCCATGGACATGGCTGACACCGTTGCCGTTATGAATAAGGGCCGCATCGAGCAGATGGGTGCACCTGAGAAACTTTACGACCGACCAAAGACTGTTTTTGTTTCTAAGTTCCTTGGCCAATCAAACCTTTTCGTTGGCAAGGTAGAAGAAGAGAACTCTTCGTCAATCAGCATCAACGTCGCTGGCAATAAAATCACCGTTCCTAAAGATCGTGCCGAAAAACACAAGGGCACAATCGCGGTTGGTGTTCGCCCAGAAAAGGCATTCTTCCACGAAGAGAAGCCAAAGCTTGGTGCAGGTCACAACCTCATCGGTCCCGGCGAGATTATTGACATTCGTTTCACCGGTGTTAGCAACCAGTACCTCATCGAGATTCCTAACGTTGGAAACGTCACGGTGTTCGCACAGAACATCGGTAAGAGCCCGGTTACAGAGCTTGGTGCCAAAGTTTGGGTGAGCTGGAAGATTGAACACAGCTTTGGTTTGTCTGACCTGCCAACCAATGTGGGCAACGAAACCATCACTGAGTCAATTACGGTTCAGTAGCAATGGCATTCGCAGCATTTAGTCACGGTGGCGGCGGCACAAAGCAGTCCGCACCGGCAAGTAAAGGGAACGGCAGGGTAGCACTACTTCTTTTGCTTCCTGGTTTGCTTTACCTTGCAGTGTTTTTCATCGCACCGCTGTTCTCGCTTATCGCAACTTCGTTGCAGACTATGGATATCTCTTCAGGATTTCCGATCTACAACTACGGTTTTGAAGTTGCCAACTACGTCAACGTGGTCTCTCAGTACGGCCCGCAGATATTCCGCTCATTCTTCTATGCGTTGATTGCAACTATCGCAGCCTTGATCATCAGCTA
>JBEGTF010000081.1:0-3455 GCA_041179545.1 Actinomycetota bacterium
TTGCTCCAGATCAAGCTGTCCGTCGAAAATTAATTCCGCGGCTCCACTCAGGCCAACGTGTTCGCCGTCTTCTGTGGCGAACATGCGAACCCCCAGAACACCGCCAGGCACTCGAACCTGCCAAATATTTGGAGCTCCGGCTCCAGCCCAGTGACGAGTTGCCAAAGCGGCAGCGCAAATACCGGTGCCGCAAGACAACGTCTCACCCACGCCACGCTCGTAGACACGCATGTTGATATAACCAACGCCGTCCTTGACCATTGGCTCGGCAGGCACAACGAATTCAACGTTGGCACCATTTGCTGGAGTGGGTTCAATACTTGGAGCCTCGTAAAGATCCAGCTCGGCAAGTTCACGACCGGCTGCAAGTGCCACCACGTAGTGCGGATTTCCCACGTTGATTCCAATGCCAGGCCTTGGGACCTCAAGGCCATCGGTGTGAATCAGGGCTTCTCCACCGTCTAGCTTCCAGCGACCAATGTCGACGGCGAAGCCAGACATATTTCGCTGCAAATCCTTCACACCAGCGCGAGTACCAATTGAAAGGGTCTCGCCATCGGCTAGGTCAACTAATCCACGCTCGGTAAGGTAGCGCGCAAAAACCCGAGTGCCATTTCCGCACATCTCGGCTGAAGAACCATCGGCGTTGTAGTAGTCCATAAACCAAACCGCAGTTGGCTCCTCGGCGAGGATTGCTTTACCGTCTGGGTGGTTTTCAGATTTGATGACACGAATGAAGCCGTCCGACCCAACTCCAAAGTGACGGTCGCAAATTTGCGCGATCTGTTCCTGAGTGAGATTAATTTCGCCGTCGGCATCAAGGACCAGCACAAAGTCATTGCCCGTGCCGTGCCCCTTAGTGAAATTAATCTTGGTCATTCATCAAGCCTAAAGCCCAAGCCACGCGCTTACTAGGTGTGCCGCCTTGGAATTCATCTCGTGGTCCTGATAGTCCAACCACTGAATGCGATTGTCCCTGCGAAACCAAGACATTTGTCTGCGAGCATATTTCTGCGTCAAACGAACTGTGTCGGCAATCGCCGCGTCCTGAGTCATGACGCCATCGATTTGTGCCATCGCCTGACTGTAGCCAATAGCGCGACTGGAAGTCTTGCCATCGCGAATCCCCATCGGAATAAGTGAGCGAGCCTCTTCCACCAGACCCAAATCCCACATCCTATGCACGCGCTTTTCTAATCGGAGAACCAAATCTTCACGAGATCCATTCACGCCGATTTCCAAGACCGGCTGCCAGTCATCAGGCTCGTCAGGTAGCGTTGCCGCGAAAGGCTCACCGGTCAAAGTCACTATCTCAATAGCCCGAACCGAGCGGCGGCCATTTTCAGGAATGATTCTGCTGGCAGCAACCGGATCTAAGGCCTTCAGGCGACGATGCATTTCATGCGGACCATGTTCTTCTAGTTCTGCTTCGAGCTGTGCTCTGAGGGTCTCATCTCGAGCAGGGAATTCAAAGTTGTTGAGCACTGCCGCTACATAAAGCATTGAACCGCCCACTAATACCGGTGTAATGCCCTGCTCTTGAAGTTTCTGAATTAGAGGTCTCGCGACAGCCTGAAATTCGGCAGCCGAAGATTCATCGGTGATTTCAAGCCAATCAATCAGATGGTGCTTGATACCGCGACGTTCCTGCAGCGACAATTTTGCTGTTCCAATGTCCATACCTCGATAGAACTGCATTGAATCGCTATTGACGATCTCCGCTTTTCCGCCGGCGGAAATAATTTGGTCAACAATTGCGAGTCCTAGGTCGGATTTTCCTGCGCCGGTGGGTCCGACGACCGCAATTAACTTATTTTGCATTAGCTGAACTGAACTAGTGTGCTGCGTGGTCGTTTTGCTTCAACCCCATGGTTGGTAAGCCTAGCGAAACCGAAGATTTGCCAGTTGTCGAAGCTGTTGGAGCAGCACATGATGCTGCCTCTGCCCGGTCCCATGCGTCCCCGGCGATTGTGCGACGAACTGAGTAGTTTTTCTGGTCATCGGCTAGCAGGTGATACGGGGCCGCATCGGTAACTACAACCGTCACCATGTCACCTGGACGAGGTGTCTCCGCACCCGCAGGAACCTCAAAATGCACGAGCCGGTTCTCTGGAGTTCGCCCACTCATTCTTGCGGTTGCATCGTCTTTACGGCCTTCGTAGGCAACCAGCACCTCAACTTCGGTGCCGATCTGCTTTGTATTTTCGCTAAGCGCTACTTCATTTACCAAAGCCATTAAGCGCTCGTAGCGCCCTTGAACAACTTCCTTAGAAATTTGATTTTCCATGTCAGCTGCAGGTGTGCCTGGACGCTTGGAATATTGATAGGTGTACGCGGCAGCGAAGCGTGATTCACGAACCACGCGCATAGTCTCTAGAAAGTCTTCTTCCGTTTCACCAGGAAAACCCACAATGATATCCGTAGTGATGGCGGCATTTGGAATCTGTGCGCGCACTCGCTCAAGAATTCCTAGATATTTTTCACTTCGATAGCTGCGACGCATTTCTTTTAGCACTTTGTCACTGCCAGACTGCAGCGGCATGTGTAACTGTGGCATCACATTGTGCGTCTCGGCCATAGCATCGATGACGTCATCGGTGAATGCAGCTGGGTGTGGGCTCGTAAAGCGAACGCGCTCAAGACCCTTTATGTCGCCACAGGCGCGCAGCAGTTTTGCGAAAGCACCTTTGTCACCGAACTCCACGCCATAGGTATTGACGTTTTGCCCTAGGAGAGTCACTTCAACTACTCCCTCAGCAACTAGTGCTTCAATTTCGCCAAGAATTTCGCCTGGTCGTCGATCTTTCTCTTTTCCACGAAGGCTTGGAACAATGCAGAACGTACAGGTGTTGTTGCAACCAACAGAAATGGAGACCATGCCGGAATAGGTTGAATCACGTTTGGTAGGCAGATCACTAGGGAAAGTTTCTAAAGCCTCAAGAATTTCGACCTGCGCTTCGTTGTTGTGACGAGCTCTTTCTAGAAGGGCTGGCAACCAAAAACTACATCTACCCAAGGCGCTTTCTTGACAATTGTCTCGCGGTCTTTTTGTGCGAGGCAACCTCCCACAGCCACAAGGATGTCGGGGTTTTCCATCTTCTTTTCATTCAAGATTCCCAAGTTGCCATAAAGCTTGTTGTCGGCATTTTCACGGACGGCACAGGTATTGAAAACAACTACATCTGTATTTCCGGGTTCACCAGCAACGTAACCGGCGCCCTCAAGTAATCCGGTTAAGCGTTCCGAGTCATGGACATTCATCGCACAGCCATAGGTGCGCACTTCATATGTGCGCGGCGCCTGCTGTGTTGTGGTCATGAAATTCAGTTTACTTAGACCACCTGAAAGACGGGGCTGCTATGAGGTAGCGGCTTCGTCAAGGTAGGCCTGTTCGGCAAACTTGATTGCGGCAAAAACGGAGTTACTGCCATACCCTTTGCGCTGCAGGTACCCAG
>JBEGTF010000082.1:0-6739 GCA_041179545.1 Actinomycetota bacterium
TTGAGCAGGTCGGCGATGATCACGTCAGTACCTGTCCACCAGACTTTGTTGTCTTTGATTTCGACTGCAAGCGGCATCGGCTGAACGTGTCGATCTTCGTTGCGGCCTGCGTTGTATTTTGCTCCAAGCCGATGACGCAGCTGTTTGCCCAAGGGGTAACGCTCAAAGGCGGTTTGGTTGACCTTGAGTATTTTCCAGGCTTCATCGAGGTCGCGCTGGTACTCAGCCTGATCAATAAATTCTGGAATTTCATTGGCCGACATTGCTGCAGCAGGCATTTGTGAATCGGCTTTGCCATCTTCGACTAGAAATGTTCCTGGGCGGGCGGTGACCACTCCGGTGTGCATCTTGCCGGCATCTTGGCGGGAGTTGGCCTTAGGGCCCTGGCTCGCCTGCTGAGCCTCTAGCATTTCTGCCTCTGAGTCAACACTTCTAACGTGTCGACCAGGTGGGTTAGTTGCCGCAGGGCCGACCTCAAACATGGTGATCTGCGCGTTAGCGTCAAGCTCGTGAACCTTTTTCGCAAAGGCAGAGCCGATTGGGCCAGAACCGACAACGACAATCTTTTTCATTAGACGCGGGCCAGCTCGCGAACGTCAACCCAACCGCCTACTTCAACCGACTGAAGCACGGCATCGATTAGCTGTGCGGCACGAAGACCGTCTTCAAAACGAGCTAGGACTTCTGAACGTTTGCCGCCCTGAAGCTCAGCGTAAACGTCGGCGACCATGTCGTTGAAGCAGGTCTGATAACCCTGAGGGTGGCCGGCTGGTAATGAATTAGCTCGCTTGGCAAGACCAGTTTGAACATTTGGATCACGGCGAACGATGCGGTTGTCGGCCAAGGTGCCGACCCATCCGGTTTCAGGGTGCTCTTGATCAAATGAATAAGACTCTTCGGTGCCGTCGAATGAGAACCAGAGTCGGTTTGAGCGACCAGCGCTGCACTGGCTAATCACAGCTGATCCAACCGCACCCTTGTCAGTTTCAAACTGAACTAGGGCACCATCTTCAGTGTCACTCTCGTGCACTCGGGCAAACTGTGCCGACAGTCTGGTCACGCGGTGGCCGGTGGTGAATTCCATGAGGTCAAACCAGTGAACTCCGATGTCACCAAATGCTCGTGTTGGCCCACCCAACTTTGAGTTACTTCGCCAGTTGGTGGTCATGCTGCCAGCCAGCCAGTCTTGCAGGTACGAGCCGTGCAAGAGCCAAAGCTTGTTCGTTGGGTTTTCAGCGATTCGACGCTTGAGCTCAAGAACAATCGCGTGGTAGCGGTAGACAAACGGCACAGCGGCGACCTTAACGCTGTTGCCCAGTTCGGCAAGAGTTTGTGAATCTTCGAGATTGGTAGCAAGTGGCTTCTCGACGATGACGCTAATGCCGCGCTCGATGGCAGCTCTAGCGTGATTTAGGTGCTCAGCGTTTGGGGTGCAAACGTGAACCACATCGGGGTTCTGATCTAGCAAATCTGAGATGGACGCAAAACCTTTTGATCCAGGAAACTCGGCAGCGATTGCATCGGCCTTTGCCTTTGAACTGCCGGCGAAGCCAATCAATTCAATACCGTTTGCCTGGATAGCCTGAGCATGTACATGGCCCATGAAGCCGGTGCCGATGATTGCAGCTTTCATCTTTGAATCTGCTCCTATTGAACATAAGTTGAAACATCCACGTCGATGCTTTCGCCTGCTGCCCACTAAACTTGATAACAACTTAGCCATCTTTTGATGGTTATGTTGAGTTTATTGCAGATTTTCTGCAAAAGTCAATTTGGCTTATGCAATCGTTATTTTTGGCGTGGGGAGCAAAAGTGTCATCACCAGAGACAGTCGTAACAGTCGGCGAGATGTCAATTGAGCAGCATGACGCCCTGTTTGTGCTGACCGAACTGGTTCGAACCGGCAAGGCCGTGACACGTTCAGACCTCGGCCGACTTTCAGGCCTGGGGCGCAGCATCGTCTCGCAACGTGTAGACGAGGCCATCGCACTCGGGCTGCTTGAAGATGCCGACTTCGGCGTATCTACCGGTGGTCGAGTTCCGCGAAACTTGCGCTTCAAATACGAAATTGGCACCTTTGTGGTTGCCCTGTTTGGGGCAAGAAACTTCGGTGTTGCAATTACCGACCTAGCCGGAAAAGTCTTAGCCAGCCATCACGAAAATTGGGACATTTCGGTTGGTCCAGAAAAATCACTGGACCGAATTATTGAAGTGGCCAAGAGAATTCAGGCTGACAATAAATTCGAACAGGTCTGGGCCTCGATTGTTGGAGTTCCGAAAGCCGGTCGCGCCACCAATCATGCCGGGCTGGAATGCGTTCGACATTCCTGAATACATGACCAAAGTCTTTGGCGCTCCCTGCTGGGTCGACAACGATGTGAATTTGATGGCTTTGGGCGAAGAGGCAGTGCTACGTAGCGAAAACCTCTACGGCACTGCAGTAGATAACCTTCTTTTCATCAAGGTTGGTTCTGGCATCGGGGCCGGAGTGATCTCAAGCGGCAACGTTCACCGTGGCGCCAATGGTTCTGCCGGAGATATCGGTCACGTAGGCGTGGCTGATGAATCAAAGATTGTTTGCCGCTGTGGTCAAATCGGATGCCTCGAGGCGGTAGCCGGCGGCTGGGCGTTAGCTCGCGACGGTGAGGCGGCTGCAAAAGCTGGCAAGTCTGATTTTCTAGCCGAGCGGCTAAGTAAAAAGGGTTATTTGGCGCCAATTGATATTTCGGAGGGAGCCAACTCTGCAGACGCTTTTTGTGTTGAAGCAATTGCGCGCTCTGGTCGCATCGTTGGTGAAACCCTCGCGACCCTGGTCAACTTCTTCAACCCGGGCATTGTTGTTGTTGGCGGCACGATTGCCGCTACCGGAGATCTGTTTTTGGCCGCCGTTCGCCAGACGGTATACCGTCGTTCGCTTCCGCTAGCAACTAGAGACCTGCGAATTATCGCTGCAAACCCAAACCACGAAGAAGGCCTGATCGGCGGCGCAGCTTTGGCTCAAACCCAGATTTTCAACAGATCACACATGAACAAATGGGTGACCGAGAGCACTCCCAGAGCTCTGGTTTAGCAAACTGTAAAGAAATAAAGGGGTGCCGACATTCGGCACCCCTTTTCTCTCTGGAGAGCTTAGCTCTTGATTCCGCCAGAGAAGCCCTGGATGAACTTCTTCTGGAATACAAGATATAGGAAGGTAATCGGAATCATCGCCAGAATGAGCAGAGCGAACACCTTATTCCACTCTGTTACTACCCCTTGGCTTGCCCAGTAGCTGATGACCAAGTTAATGGTTGGAGACTGGGAACCATTCAAGAAGATCAAAGGTGTGAAGAAGTCATTCCACATGATTAGTCCACCCATAATCGCTACTGTTCCGGTAGCCGGGCTGAGCAAAGGGAAAACAATCTTGATAAATGTCTTCCAGCGCGAAGAGCCATCAATAAATGCTGCTTCTTCATAATCGGTTGGCAGGTTTCGCACGAACCCGCCGTACAAGAACACTGCCAGCGGCAGCAAAGTCAGCCCAAAAATAACTCCCAGCCCCCAAATGTTTCCAAGGAGGCCGAGGGCTCGTGCACCCACGAAAATTGGCACGATAGCAAGCTGGGCAGGAACAATAATTCCAACCAAAATTCCGTAGTAGGCAAAATTACTGAGTCTGCTCGCTTTTCGTGACAAAACATAGGCTGTTGTCGAGCCTAGGAAAATTAGAATCAGCACGCCTATAGTGGTGGAAATTGCGCTGTTGAGTAGACCAAGAAATACCGGCGCCACATCTTGAGAAGTAAGTACGGCAATAAAGTTGTCAAACTTGTACTCGGTCGGTGGGGAAATTGGGTTCATCGATACTTGTTCAAAACTTTTGAACGCATTTGCCACCAGCAGATAGAAAGGTGAGAGTAGCGCAAGAGCAACTATCCAGACTGCAATTTCTCGAAGAAATGAAAGTTTGGTGTATCTAAACATTATTTAGCCGACCTGTCTCGTGTGATGAACAGCTGGATGGCAGCGGCAGCCGCAAGCACGATAGCGAAGACGGTCGCCAGCGAAGCTCCATAGCCATAGTCAGAGTATTCAAATGTGTATTTGTAAACGACAGATGAGAGGGTTTCAGAGGCACCGTATGGGCCTCCACCGGTTAGGGCTCTTACCTGGTCAAAGACTCTTAGGCCGCTTACTAGTGAAAGCGTGGTGGAAATCGCAATTGCCGGCTGGATGAGAGGCAGCGTAATTAGTCTGAATCTAGAGAAGGCTGATGCGCCATCGATGGCTGCGGCTTCTTCAAGCTCTTGAGGAACCAAGGCCAGGCCAGCCAAGAAGATCACCATTGGGATACCAATGTGCTGCCAAATCATTACGGTTAGGACTGTCCAGAGGGCAGTTTTGCTGTCTGCTAGCCACAACGTATCTCCGGGCAGACCAAGTGAAGCCAAAATATTGTTAAGCGGTCCGGTCGGTTCAAAAATGAACTTCCAGATATAGGAAACAGCAAGAGAGCTGAGTACTACCGGAAGAAATAAAACAACGCGCAAAAGATAGCGTGTCTTCAAAGTTCTGTTTAGAGCGAGAGCGAACCCAAGCCCCAAAATGTTTACCACGAGGAAGTACAGGATGCCCAGCACAAAAGTGTTCGATATCGAACCTAGAACCTCTGGGTCTTGAGTCAATCGGGCAAAGTTATCTAAGCCGATCCACTGAAAATCACCTAGGCCAGTGAAGTTGGTGAAGGCGTAGGCCGCGCCGTAGCCGGTGGCAATGTAGTGCACGGCCAGAACCACTGCCAGACCGGGAAGTGCCCACCACCAGCTTCCAAACTGAACTAATTTCTTACCAGTGTTCTTGCTCACTTTTTTCTTACCATTCGACTTCACGGAAGAAAGTGGGCCCCCAGGTTCGCTTCGATTTTCATCTTCGCGAACTCTAGGGGCCACTTCTTACTTCCTTTGTTTTGGTGCTATTTGTTCAGTTGTCTGAATCTGACTTAGCGCCAGGTTGAATCCATTGACGATAGCACCTGGTCAACAGTTGCCTGTCCGGTAAATAGCGCCTGGATTCCTTCGCCCATCTTCACATAGGTCTGAGCCTGTGGGAATGAGTTGTTAGCAGGAGGAGTGGTCTTCTTGCCAACCAAGAACTCAAGCACCTGCAAGCTGCTTGGTCTTCTTGTTGATTACAGCAGCGTAACTTGATCCGTACATTACGCGCTGGCTAGAAGCCTTGTCAGCAACTGGCATTGGGTAAACGTGGAAGGTTGAGTTGTACTGCTTACTCCAGGTTAGAGCGATACCGCCCGGGACAAATGCGGCGTATGACTTACCTGATGAAATGTTGCCGTTGATGGTTCCGAATGAACCAGCCTGAGGTGCATCTTGGAAGCAGCCGGCCTTGTTCATTTCTACGACCTGGTTCAAGGTACGCTTCCAGCTTGCAGAGGTTGCAAACTTGACCTTGCCCTGCTCACGCTTGAGGTTCCATGATGGGTCAGCACCGTAAACGTTGGTTGCAATCATGTTCAGTGCCATCAAACCGTTGTTCGATGAGTTTGAACCAGCGATGGTAAATAGGCTCTTACCTTTAGCTTTCGCTGCCGAGCAAAGTGATAGCAAGCCGCTGTAGGTGGTTGGCCAAGATAGGCCGTCTTTCTTGAGGAGCGAGGTGTTAACAACTGCTCCACCAGGCGACATGTCGAATACGGTGCCGTAGTAGTTCTTGCCAACGCTAAGTAGCAATTTCTCAGAAGCTGGGTTTGCCTTTGCTGCTGCACTGCCGGTGATGGTAGCTAGCTGACCTGCGCGAGCAAATGGAAGCAGCGATAGGGTCGAACCGATTCCAGGCTGCACCATGAATACGTCTGGAAGTGCGTTTGCCTGAGCTGCGGCACTTAGAGCAGTACCGTAGTCGCCAGCTGCTCCTTTAGCCTGAAATTCAACCTTGTACTTGGTCTGAGATGCATTGAATGCGTCTGCAACGTTCTGGAACTGGTTCTTACCACCCTGGGCTGCCGTTGCACCCCAGAAGGTGATGGTTTCTGCAGCCTGAGCAGGGGTGCCCAAGGCCACGATTGAGCTGGCTGCCAGAGCGGCAGCGGCAGCGGCTGAGATTACTCTCTTGCCATTGAACTTAATCATGGAATACCTTTCATGACTTCTTTGTCAGATCTCTGGTGGGTTCGCCAGAAACGAAGAACCGCTGAGCAGCTCTTTGGTATTACATTACAGACTTTTTCCTAAAAAAAACATAAGTGATGTATTTTTTTGCAATCGTTATGTTGCTGTTAGCAAAAACTAGCTAGTGTGCCCGATCTGTTTTCAAATCGATCTTTGGCAATGTTAGCGCGAGTGCAAAAACAAAAACATAGGCGAACGCGGAATTAAGGAACACCGGCTCATAGGCTGCAAAGTAGGCATCCTGAATGTCTTGCTTTAGGGCCGCATCCATTGTGGCGAGGTCTGATGGCGAGACCGAAGAAGGTGTCAAACCTTCTGGAAGAGTGAGTTTGCTAAGTAGATTCACTACCCCGAACCCAAAAATACCACCGGCAATCGTTGAGACGACTGAGCTTGATAGATCTCGCAAAACAGAGACCGTTGAGGTAATTGAGCCCAGAAATTTCGCCGCGGTAAATGCCTGCACCAGGGTGAGGTTCAGCTGAACGTAAAAACCCAATCCGGCTCCGGCGATTCCGAGCGCAACAACAATCCACCAGGCTCCCAAAGTTTCGCCAAAAAGATAGGCGGAC
>JBEGTF010000083.1:0-2979 GCA_041179545.1 Actinomycetota bacterium
AACCTTAAGTAGGACTTCGCCGGCTATCGGTGTTGGCAGCTCTCGCTCTTCAATTCTTACGTCACCACTTGCGTGGTAAACGGCGGCCTTCATTGATGTTGACATGAATTTATTTTCCGCCGCGACCTTCAACAGTGTTCAGGTGTGACTGTGAGTCACGCTGCAGAGGCAACGGTCCACCAACTGAGTAGTAACGCTGACCAGCAACTAGAAGATCTTCCGCAGGGAACTTTGTAATTACCTGGCAGCCAGTTGCGGTAACAACAACTTCCTCTTCAATGCGAGCAGCACCCCAGCCATCAGCTGATGGCCAATATGTCTCAAGGGCAAAGACCATGCCTTCCTTAAGTTCTTCTGGATGATCAAATGAAACCAAACGAGAGAAGATTGGCTTTTCCCAAATCGAAAGACCTACGCCGTGGCCATACTGCAGCGCGAACGCTGCTTCTTCGTTTGCGAAACCAAACTCTTCTGCCTTAGGCCAAACCGCAACGATGTCTGCGGTTGTTGCACCCGGACGTACCAGCGCAATTGCACGGTCCATGTATTCGCGAGCGCGCTTGTAGGCGTCGTGCTGAGCGCTGCTTGCAGAACCAACCGCAAAGGTGCGGTAGTAGCAAGTGCGGTAACCCTGGTAGCTGTGCAAAATATCGAAGAACGCTGGGTCACCCGGACGAATCAAGCGGTCTGAGTAAACATGTGGGTGCGGCGAGCAGCGCTCACCCGAGATAGCGTTTACCCCTTCTACATACTCAGAACCTAGATCGTAAAGCACCTTTGAAACAAGGCCAACAGCCTCGTTCTCTTTCACTCCTGGGCGCAGGAACTCGTAGAGCTTTTCGTATGCGGCATCAACCATCGATGCTGCCTGAGTAAGTAGACCAATTTCTTCACCGGTCTTGATAGCACGAGCGTTCAAGAAGATTTGCTGACCATCAACTACGGTGATGCCTGCGCGCTGCAGGGCAAACAAAATTGGCAGCTCAACGATGTCAATTCCAAGTGGCTCATTGAGCAAGCCAAACTTTTCAAGTTCGCGCTTAATCTTTGAAGCAACTTCATCGGCAATACCAGCATCGGGGTTGAATGCACCGCGAAGAGTTGAGATACCTGCACGTGCACCAGATTCAGCGCGAGGCTTTACTGCACCGTGGTGTGGAGCGTGCGGATCAGCATCTGCTTCGGCGGTGGTGGTGTCTAGCCACGGGTTGTAAAGCTTGTGGTGCTTGGCGGCTGAACCAAAGTCCCAAACGATTGGATCGGAGTTACGAGTGACAAGTGCAAAACGAATTGCCTTGTCAATCGCCCAGGTACCAATGTGAGTTGATGACATGTAGCGAATGTTGGCAAAGTCAAACGCAAGCAGCGCGCCGACATCTGATTTGTTTAGCTCGCGCTTTAGATTCGCAAGACGATCGGTGCGCAGCTTGTCAAAATCCAGACGCTGTTCCCAGTCAACCTGGTTGGTGCCGAATGTTGCAGTTGTCATGATGTGCCTTTCGCTACTGACTCTGGTTAAACCAGAATCATTCCGCCGTCAATTGCCATGGTTTGGCCAGTTACGTAATCTGAATCGCTACTTGCAAGGAACAAAGCAGTTGGAGCTATGTCTTCGGGTTGTGCTGCGCGACCCAAAAGAATTCCTGATGCCATTGAATCGAATCCCGAATCGCCTTCACCAATTTCTTCAAGGTCTTTGTCTAGCTTTAGCCAAAGTGGTGTGTCAACAACACCCGGTGAAAAAGCGTTCACTGTGATCTTGTGTTCTGCAAGGGCACGAGCTGCGGCCTGAGTAATTGAAATCACCGCAGCTTTTGAAGCGCTGTAAGGAGCAAAATTTGAGAAGCCTTGGCGACCAGCAATCGATGCCGTGTTGACAACTTTGCCTCCGCTACCTTGGCGAATGTATTGCTTGGCTGCTTCCTGTGTTCCAACAAAAACAGCTAGAGCATTGACACTCATGATTGCGTTGAAGTTCTCTTCGGTGACATCTAGGAACTTCATCGGCTTGTTGAAGCCGGCGTTGTTGAAATAGCAATCCAATTTGCCAAAAGTCTGTACGGCCAGTTCGATTCCAGCTGCAACTGATGCACGCTTGGTTACATCTACTTGGGCAGCAATCGCCTTACCGCCGGCACTGATGATTTCGTCGGCTGTCTTCTGGGCCGACTCTAGGTTTAGGTCGGCAATCACTACATTGGCGCCCTCAGCAGCCAAGCCCATCGAGATACCCTTGCCAATTCCTGATGCTCCACCGGTAATAATCACGGTGCGATCAGCCATTCTGGATCCCATCATGTCCTCCTCGACATGTTGCCCCGGTTTGGGGCTTTTTCAGTGTGTTTAGTCTAGATGAACAAATAATCCATCGACAACAAACCAAAAATCCAGAATTTCCTCATTTCAGGGTCAATTTTTGACCAAAAACACCGTGAATACTGGGCTCTAGCGGTGATAGGCCAAATTCAACCACGGAAACGTTTTCAAACCGTTATGTCCGGCCTGTCTGAACACTTTGGGCATGGTGTTGACTGTGAGTGTAAATCGGCAAGAAAGGATCCAAGCCATGTCATTCACCGTTAAAGGGGTACACCACTTCGGCATCACCGTTCGCGACATGAAAAGGTCGTTCGAGTGGTACACCAAGATGTTTGGACTGCAGCCTGGGCCGGTAAACCACGGCGAAGGCAAAGAACTCTCTGATGCTGTTCAGGTTGAGGGCACCGAGCTTTCCTTCTCAATGATTGACATCGGCGGCACCCGGATTGAGTTCCTGGAGTACCACAACCCTCCAGGCAAAGACTTCACGCTAAAAAATGGAGATGTTGGCGCCACCCACATTTGCCTACAAATTGATGACATGGATGTGGCATATGCCACTCTCCTGGAGCGCGGTGCTATTTTCAACGCTCCACCGGTAACCCTCACCGATGGCGACTTGGCCGGTTCACGTTGGGCTTACCTGCGAGACCCAGATGG
>JBEGTF010000084.1:0-3661 GCA_041179545.1 Actinomycetota bacterium
CTAGCGTGCCTTTTTCTTCAAATCGAACTGAGTTTCCGGAGACACTGCCAAGCTTTCCATTTGAACCCCAACTCATGTACCACTCAATTGGTGTATCTGCGCCGTCAATTTTTAGAGATGCAGATGCGCTGGCTCCCCATTCAGAAATATCTACCTTGATGTCGCCAGCTGCGACTTTTAGTCCGGTCGCATTAAATATCTCAACTGCGGCCGAAGTAACTTTTTCTTTGGACGGAATTGCTCCAGGGGTAGATTTTTGTTCTTCGTATTTGGTGCAATACTCGGAACCATCATCAGCGTTTGCTGATTCAAGACACTTTGGACTCGCGCTTGGGTCGTTAAACCACCAGTTTCCTGTTCCTGATCCGTTGATAGTTACTGACGGCCCACTGCCATCCTTGCTACCAATTTGGAAAGTTGGATATTCAGGCTGAGAGTATTCTGGTTCAAATACGTTGCCGGAAATTCCAAAAACCTTTGCGAGCTTTGTCAAAACTGCTTTAGGGTCGCCATCAATAACAACCTTGTAAACCTTGCCGCGGCCTTCTTTATCTGAAAGCTCATTGCCCGCCGCGTAGGTATATGTAAATGGATTTGGCATCATCATTTTGTTGGCCGCATCATTGGCGGCCATGCTCGTACCGCGCCCCATTTCGGCGGCAGAGCCGGTGGCGTTCAACTCGATTAGAGGAACCCTAGGCCCAAACCCCGATGCAGCCAGTGGCAAGAGCACCAAGGTGACTGATACGGCGAGGGCGCGAAACATAATGCCTAAATTTTGTTTCATGCTCCCAGTCTGCCTCAACAACACTGGAAATTCAGCGGATTCTAAGAAAGTTCTTTTCGCCGGAAGCAACCAGGCGCGTGGTCGTTGATCATGCCAATTGATTGCATCAGGGCATACATAGTTGTTGGACCCACAAATCCGAAGCCTCTTGATTTCAGAGCTTTACTAATTGCTTGCGACTCTGGGCTTACGGCCCGCCATTCAAAGTTTTTCGCTGATGTGGTCCTCTTGCTTGTGGGTGGGGCAAATTGCCAGAGCAGGTCACTGAGTGACTCGCCGTCTTTATGCATCTGGGTTACCAGGGCTGCGCCCTTTACGGTGCTCAAGATTTTTGAGCGATTTCTAATGATGCGCTCATCTTGCATTAGACGTTCAACGTCGTCATCGGTGAACTTTGCTACTTTCTTGTAGTCAAAATTCTTGAAGGCTTTTCTGAATCCTTCGCGGCGCTTCAAGATGGTTATCCAAGACAAGCCAGCTTGAAATCCCTCCAGGCAGATTCGCTCAAACATTTCGCGGTCACCGGTGAGCGGCACGCCCCATTCGGTGTCGTGGTATTGAATGTAGAGCTCGTCATTACCAGGCCATTGACAACGAGTTAGCCCGTCTTCATAATTGCGAATCACGACCGGCCTGCTTTTTTAGTGCTGCGTTCTATGTCTATAAGTTGTTGCTGTGTTTCGATACCTTCGCCGGCAAAGTAACCGGTTAGCTTATTTCCAGAGGCGACAACTCTGTGGCATGGGACTAGCAGCGGTAAAGAGTTTGAACCAACCGCGGTGCCAACTGCACGCGCTGCGCCAGGGTTGCCGATTTTCTCAGCTATCTCACTGTAAGTCATGGTTTGGCCAAATTTTATTTTTGCCACCTGATTCCAAACCGCTTCTTGAAATGCCGTTCCGCGATGTTCGAAATCTAGAACGAGAGATGCTGATTTGCCGTTTAGGTAATCAAGGATTTTTGACTTGGCATCTGTCAGGGCTTTTGATTTTCCGAGATTTGGAATTACTCGGTTGCCACACGGACCCTTGTTGTACGAACCGATAATTTCGATTCGCACGATCTTGTCTAAGCGAGAGAAAACTGTAATCCAACCGATGTCAGATTTAAACGAAAGGTTCGCATCGAATTCAATGTTCTTCATGAGTGGAAACTATCCTGCCATGAAGTTTGAATTCGATGCGAACCCTAAGTTGTGGAGAACTCCTACATTGCTTTCCACGCGTGCTCTAGGGCACCGCGCAGAATTTGTGTGATCTCGTCGAATTGGTCTGGACCAATAGTTAGAGGAGGAGCAAGCTGCACTACCGGGTCGCCACGGTCGTCAGAGCGACAGTACAGACCCTCCTCGAACATCTTCTGAGACAAGATGCCACGAAGCAGCTTCTCTGACTCGGCGTCGTTGAAGGTCTCCTTGGTGTTCTTGTCTTTGACTAGCTCGATTGCCCAGAAGTAACCCTTGCCTCGAACGTCACCAACGATTGGCAAGTCACGCAATGAGTCAAGTGACGCCTTGAAAGCGGCCTGGTTGCGAACCACGTTGCCAACCAAGTCCTCTTCATCGAAGATGTCTAGGTTTTCAAGCGCAACTGCTGCTGATACCGGGTGGCCACCATAGGTGTAACCGTGAGGGAACAAGGTGGTTCCGTTCTTGAACGGCTCGAATAGCTTCTCAGCAACCAACAAAGCACCGATAGGTGCGTAGGCAGAGGTCATACCCTTTGCCAACACCATCATGTCTGGTTCGAAGCCATAGAAGTTTGACGCATACATAGAACCGGTGCGGCCGAAACCATCGATGGTTTCGTCGGCAACGATTAGCACGTCGTACTTGTCACAAATTTCGCGAACGCGATCGAAGTAAACCTTAGGAGCGGTGAAACAACCACCCGAGTTCTGAATTGGCTCAAAGATAAACGCCGCAACGGTGTCTGGATCTTCGAAAACAATCATTTCCTCAACGCGGTTTGCTGCCCAAAGAGCAAATTCTTCCTCGGTTGCAAAGTCATCCTGCGCGCGATACCAGTTGGTGTTTGGCACACGGAATGTTGATGGAACCAAAGGCTCGAAAGCCTTCTTCATCGATGGAATACCGGTCAATGAGAGCGCTCCGTGTGAAGTACCGTGGTACGCAACCGCACGGGTCAATACCTTGTGCTTCATTGGCTTGCCCTGCAATTTGAAGTATTGCTTCGCTAGTTTCCATGCTGTCTCGTTAGCTTCGCCACCGCCGGTGGTGAAGAAAACTCGAGAAAGATTCTTTGGTGCGTACGAAAGTAGGCGCTCAGAAAGCTCGATGCCTGGCTTGTGTGCGTGTGACCAAAGCGGGAAGTAATCCAACTCTTTCATTTGCTTTGCTGCAGCCTCGGCCAAGCGTTCGCGTCCGTGACCGGCGTTTACTGAGAACAGGCTTGAAATACCATCAAAGTACTTCCTACCGTGTTGATCCCAGAAGTGGTGACCACTTGCCTTGGTGATAATTGGAATTTCACCCTTAGCTGTGAAGTAAGGACTGTGGCGGGTGAAGTGCAAAAACATTGTTTCTTTTGCAACTTTTTGCAGCATTGCTGGGGTTGCTTCTGTTCCTGCCTTACGTGCATCAAGAAGCGGGGTGGCGCGGTCTGCTTTCGCTGCGGCCGGTTTCTTAACCGGAGCCTTGATCAGAGACTTAAGTCCCTTTACAAGCTTTCCTGCTGTGCTTGCCGTGGTTGCCATGAAATATCACTCTTTACTATTTTGTTTGCAGTGGCACTATCTAGTGCCCCAGTTGTAAACCTGCTTCGCTACCTTCAGATACACGAACGATTCGGTAGAGGTAACTCCGGGCAGAGTCCGGATTCTGGAATTCAGCAGTGCAATGAGTTCTTCATCGTT
>JBEGTF010000085.1:0-3306 GCA_041179545.1 Actinomycetota bacterium
CATACGCGCAAATGCGATTGACTCGTGACCCATTGCCTGCTCGTTGCGCGCCTGGTGATAAGGCATAAGGTTTGGGTTAGTGACTGAAAGTTGCTTTAGAGCCTGGCCAATTCCTGCAACATTGCCGTGACCAAAAATTCCATATACGCCCTCAATGGTACGAACCCGGATGTTGCCATCTACGGTGTACTGATGAGCCAAAAACTCAACCACTACTTGGCTGACTGACATTCTGCGAGTTGCCATTTACTTACTTTCTTTTTTTTATTTTGTGTAAGGAAGTCTTAGGTCTGGGTCACGGTGGTGCCAGGTCTCCCGAATCCATGCGTAATTTGGGTCATCGGTAATGTTCCAAGTGCGCTCAGGGTCAGGACCGGCCATAACGTTCAAGAAGTAGAGATCTGCGCCAGGCGTTGCCATAACCGGCCCATGCCAGCCGTAAGGAATTAGACCAACGTCACCGCTTCGAACTTCTTCGGTGATGTCAATTGGGCGCTCGTCCGATGCATAGGCGCGCAAGAAACCGCCGGTTGGATCGCTCTGCAGCGGAGCCTTCATGCCGCGCGTCACGGCTGTTTCGAAATAGTAGATTTCCTCAAGATTGGATTCGACCCCTGGAATAAAGGTGTCGTGTTTGTGCGGCGGCATTCCTGACCAGTTTCCCGAAGGCACGATTACCTCGACCACGATAAAGCGGTCGGCATCAAGAGCCTCTGCCCCACCGATGTCGTATACCTGGCGGGTTTCGTGACCTGCGCCGCGCACCACAACCGGGCAGTCTTCGGCCGCTTGAAAGCGAACCGGTTTGATGTTTTTAGCGGGTGCCTCAGAAATCACCACGCGACCAGAGCCCGAGATCCTAATTTCGGTGGCTACCGGAAGGTAGATGTTGTCAGCTGGACCGTGAAACACCGATTCACGTCCGCGTAGAAAGGCTGTGGCGAAGTGATCTTCGCCTTCCAACCGGTATTCAATGCTTAAACCTTCGCCCTCAAGCGGGGTGATTAGGCGTTCAATGCCATCGGCTGGAATGTGAAAGGTCTTGCCATCATGCAGAGTTCCAACGCGCGCCCCAGTGTGTTGCCACCCTGGAATCGAAGCATCGATAAGAACGTCCCAACCATCTTGGGCCAATTCTCCCGCGCGAAAGAACCACTGCATTGACATCTACCTTTTTAGTTCTGTGGGAAGCCTAGGTTGATTCCACCGTGGCTTGGGTCAAGCCAACGTGAAGTCATGGTCTTCTCGCGAGTGAAGAACTTAACACCTTCGACACCGTGTGCCTTGGTGTCTCCGAATGCCGAGTTCTTCCAACCACCGAATGAGAAGTAAGCCACTGGAACAGGAATTGGAACGTTAATTCCAACCATTCCAGCTTCGATCTCGTACTGGAAGCGGCGAGCAGCTCCACCATCGTTAGTGAAGATGGCAACACCGTTGCCGTACTCTCCGCCATTGATAAGTGCAACACCCTCGTCGTAGCTCTTTACTCGAACAACGTTTAGTACTGGACCAAAGATCTCGTCTAGGTACGCCTTTGAAGTTAGCGGTACGTTATCGATAAGGGTTGGACCAAGCCAGAAACCGTTTGCGTCACCATCAAAGTTTTGCTTGCGACCATCAACGATGATTCGTCCGCCATCTTTTTCAGCGATCTCAATGTATCCAGCAACTTTGTCTCGGTGCTCCTTGGTGACCAATGGACCCATGTCGCAACCGCGACGACCATCACCGGTGCGAAGCTTGCCCATGCGCTCAACGATTTTCGAAATAAGTTCATCAGCAATTGGCTCAACAGCAACGGCAACTGAGATAGCCATGCAGCGCTCACCCGCTGAACCAAAACCAGCGTTAATCATTGAGTCTGCAACAAGATCTAGATCTGCGTCTGGAAGGATAAGTGCGTGGTTCTTTGCTCCACCAAGAGCCTGAACGCGCTTGCCGTGCTTTGACCCTTCTTCGTAAATGTACTTAGCCACTGGAGTTGAACCCACGAAAGAGATTGCCTTTACGCGCTCATCCTCAAGCATTGACTGAACAGTCTTGCGGTTACCATTTACAACGTTGAATACACCGTCTGGTAGGCCGGCTTCTTTCCAAAGCTTGGCCATCCAAAGGGTTGCACTTGGCACCTTCTCTGAAGGCTTGATCACAACAGTGTTACCCGCAGCAATCGCAATTGGGTAGAACCACATTGGCACCATAGCTGGGAAGTTGAATGGAGCGATGATTCCAACTACACCCAGCGCCTGGCGGGTCGAGTAAACATCAACACCGGTTGAAGCGTTCTCGGTGAACATTCCCTTTAGAAGGTGAGGCATGCCACAGGCGAATTCAACGACTTCTTGACCACGAGTCACTTCGCCAAGCGCGTCGTCAAGCACCTTGCCGTGCTCTTCGGTGATCAATGCAGCACACTCGTGCTTGCGCTCATTTAGAAGTTCGCGGAACTTGAAAAGGATTGCCTGCTTACGTGCCTGAGACATGTCGCGCCACTTTGGGAACGCTGCCTGGGCTGACGCAAATGCGGCTTCGATTTCTTTGTCGCCCGCCACGTTTACCTGCTTGGTGGCGATACCCAATGCTGGGTCGGTAACCAAAGCCACGTGGTCTGGGCTGCCCGGAACTTCCTGGCCGTTAATCCAGTGTGCTACTACAGGTAGATTGCTCATCTTGTTTTCCTTTTCTTACTAACCGTGAACTAGTTTTACGGCGGTGTCGATTGCGACGGCGACGTTGCCATCTTGTGGGTAAAGCAGGCTGCGACCGACAACTAGACCGCGCACACCTGGTAGAACGAGTGCCTTTGCCCAAGAATCAAAAATTTCTTTAGGGTCACCGACAGGGTCTCCGCCCAACAAGAGTGTTGGCAGAGTTGTTGATTCCATGACTCGAGCCATGTTCTCAACAACTGGCAACTTCATCCAGGTGTAGGCGGATGAGTTACCAAGTCCATTTGCAATGCTGATTGAGTCGATCACAGCATCGGTGCTTAGATCATTGCGAATCGCGCCGTTAACCCATTCACTCATGAAAGGCTCAAGCATGATTGGCAACTTAGCTGCTGCGGCTGCGTTCACAGCATTGTGAGTAATTTCAAGCATGTTGGAAGTGCCGGCATCACCAAGGTTCACGCGGTTAAGCATCTTGGCAAAATCCAAACGGTCGCGAATGATTCCGTTGATGTCGTAACCGGTGATGCGGTCGTCCATTTCAAATGAAGCACCACGAAGACCGCCACGGTTTAGCGAACCAACCACTAGCTTGCCTTCTAGACAACCCAAAAGTGCAAGATCGTCAATAATG
>JBEGTF010000086.1:0-2796 GCA_041179545.1 Actinomycetota bacterium
AAGTTGGCCGAAGTGGCGAAATGGCAGACGCGGAGCACTCAAAATGCTTTTCCGAAAGGAGTGCGGGTTCAAGTCCCGCCTTCGGCACAATTAGAAAAACGGACCCTTTTTGGGGTCCGTTTTTTGTTTGTTTACATCTTTGATGTAACACAATCTAAATAAAAACGGACCCTTTTTGGGGCCCGTTTTTTGTTTGTTTACATCTTTAGTGCAATCACTACTGAGGGATAGATGATCCTAATTTGTGGACGCGCAGGGTGTTTGTTGAACCTGGAACACCGGGAGGTGTACCAGCAACCACGACGACTTCCTCGCCAATCTTTCCCTTACCAGTTGCGAGCACGAGCTCATCCACCTGGTTCATCATTTGGTCTGTGTGCTTTACCGGAGCCACTAGGTAAGTTTGCGCTCCCCAAACAAGTGACAAGCGGTTTCTTACGGTTTCACTTGGAGTGAATGCAAGTGTTGGAACTGCCGAGCGCAATCGAGCGACGCGGCGCAGTGAATCACCTGATTCGGTGAACACACAGACAAACTTTGAACCCAAAAGTTCAGCGATCTCTACTGCGGCCAAAGACACTGCCCCAGAGTGAGTGTGTGGACGCGTGCCCAGCGGCGCGATGCGATCAAGGCCGTGATCTTCGGTGGATTCAATAATTCGGGCCATTGCCTGAACTGTCTCCACTGGCCACTTACCAACGGATGTTTCACCTGAAAGCATTACAGCATCGGCGCCATCGAGGATTGCGTTCGCCACGTCGGAAGCTTCAGCTCGGGTGGGGCGAGAGTTCTCGATCATTGTCTCAAGCATCTGAGTTGCAACGATAACCGGCTTTGCCCAACGACGAGCAAGCTCAACGGCTCGCTTCTGAACTAGTGGTACGTCTTCAAACGGAAGTTCAACACCAAGGTCGCCGCGAGCAACCATGATGCCGTCAAAGGCGTCAATGATTTCCTCAAGCGCTTCAACAGCCTGTGGCTTTTCAATCTTTGCGATAACAGGAAGATACTTTCCCTCTTCATTCATGATCTCGTGCACGCGAACGATGTCACTTGCATTTCTCACGAATGAAAGAGCAATCATGTCTACACCAAGACGAATACCCCAACGAAGATCGTCTTCATCTTTCTCGGATAGCGCAGGAACATTTACAGCAACGCCCGGAAGATTAATTCCCTTGTTATTTGAAACGAAGCCAGGCACCTCAACAACGGTTGTTACTGTATCGCTGCTTACGTCTGTTGCCTTTAGGGTGACTTTTCCGTCGTCGATTAGTAGCAGGTCGCCGACCTTAACATCACCGCAGAGTCCCTTGAAGGTCGTGCCACAAATCTCTTTAGTACCTTCGACCTCGTTAATGGTGATTTTGAAAACATCACCCTTCTCGAGCATGTGTGGTCCATCGGTGAAACGCGCGAGGCGGATTTTTGGGCCTTGCAAGTCAACAAAGATTCCAACTGGCTTATCAAGATCAGCAGCGGCCTTGCGAACGGTGCGGTAGATCTCTTCGTGCACATCGTAGCTACCGTGGCTGAGGTTCATGCGAGCTACGTCTACACCGGCCTCGATGATTGCTCTGATGCTTTCATAGCTAGAGGTTGCCGGTCCTAGTGTGGCAACAATCTTTGCGCGTCTCATTTATTTCCTCTGTTTTTGTTTAGATGGAGATTGGGCGATCGGTGCTTTTCACCGGTCTTGGTAATTCACTTGAGCCTTCAAGGTATTCGTCGATTGCGGCCGCCGCGCTGCGGCCCTCGGCGATAGCCCAAACAATTAAACTCTGACCTCTACCAGCATCACCGGCTACGAAAACTCCGTCGGCGTTGGTTGCCCAATCGGTCGAGCGAGCAACGTTGCCCCGCTCATCGAGAGCGATGGCAGATTGCTCAGAGATGTTTTCGCTCTCTACTCCGGTGAAACCAAGCGCCAAAAGCACCAGATCAGCAGGTAGAACCCTCTCGGTACCAGCCTTTGGAAGACGCTTGCCGTTGATGAATTCGGTTTCGGCAACTTTTACGCCGGTGAGCTTTCCATTTTCGCCAACGAATTCAACTGTTGAAGCTAGGTAAGTTCGCTCACCGAATTCTTCGTGAGCTGAGGCAACTTCAAATAAGGTGGGCATGGTTGGCCATGGTTGATTCTCTGTGCGCTCCGACGGCGGCTGCTTGCCAATCGCAAGAGTCGTGACTGAAATCGCACCCTGCCTGGTTGCGGTACCCAAGCAGTCAGCTCCGGTGTCGCCACCACCAAGGATGATTACGTTCTTACCATCGGCGATGATCTGGTTAGCGACAGTTTCACCGGCAACAACGCGATTGGCTGGAACTAGGTAATCCATAGCGAAGTGAACGCCATCTAGTTCGCGCCCCGGGATATCGAGATCACGAGGCTTAGAGGCACCCGTGGCTATCAAGACTGCATCGTAGCGAGAGCGCAGTTCTTCCCAGGTGATGTCGACACCGATGTTTACGCCGGCACGGAAGCGCGTACCTTCGGCTTCCATCTGCGCCAGGCGCTTATCGATGTGTTGCTTTTCCATCTTGAAGTCAGGAATGCCGTAGCGAAGTAGCCCACCAATCTTGTCATCGCGTTCAAAAACGGCAACGGTGTGCCCGGCGCGAGTCAGCTGCTGCGCAGCGGCAAGACCTGCTGGGCCAGACCCAACCACAGCAACGGTCTTTCCCGTTAGGCGCTCGGGTGCGTGCGGCTTAACCCAATCCTTGTCGAAGGCTTCATCGATGATGGAGACCTCAATCTCCTTGATTGTGACCGCCGGTTGATTTATGCCAAGTACG
>JBEGTF010000087.1:0-4389 GCA_041179545.1 Actinomycetota bacterium
ATGATTAGCATTTTGGTTCCTATTCGGTCATCGACAAATTACTTTGCCGACCCGACTTCCCAGCACACCTCTAATAGGATAACCCAGTATTCACATTGCGGACAGGTTCAGGTATAGCGCCTCTGTTAGCCTTAACCAATGGCAGATCGCAGCAAAATCACATCATGGCTCACCGATATGGATGGCGTGCTGGTGCACGAAGGTCATGTTCTACCTGGGGCCGCGGAGCTAATTAGCAAGTGGCAGGCAGAAGACACCCCGTTCTTGGTGCTAACCAACAACTCCATCTACACCCCGCGCGATCTATCCGCCAGGCTTACTGCCGGTGGGCTGAATGTGCCCGAGGACCGCATCTGGACCTCGGCCCTTGCCACCGCAGCATTTCTAGATAAGCAAATGCCAAAGGGTAGCGCCTATGTGATCGGCGAGACTGGTTTGACCCAGGCCCTGCACGACATCGGCTACGTACAGACTGACAACAACCCCGATTACGTGGTGCTGGGTGAAACCCGCAACTTCAACTTTGAGAACCTCACCAAGGCAATTCGCCTGATCAACGCCGGGGCCCGCTTCATTGCCACTAACCCAGACGCCACTGGTCCTTCAGCTGAGGGACCGTTACCTGCCACCGGTTCGGTCGCTGCCCTAATTACCAAGGCCACCGGCATGGAACCATACATCGTGGGTAAACCAAACCCAATGATGTTCCGCAGTGCAATGCGCAAGATTGGTGCTCACTCAGAGTCAACCGGAATGATTGGTGACCGAATGGACACCGATGTAGTTGCTGGAATCGAAGCCGGCCTGCACACCGTTCTAGTGTTGACGGGAATTGCAGACGATGCCGAAATTAAGAAGTACCCGTTCCGCCCAACCGAGATTTTGAACTCGGTAGCAGACCTCGTTTAGTCAGCAAAATCGGCAACAGCGGATTATTTATTAATCCGCGAAGTCAGCGGTGTTGATTTCCTTCATGTACTTACTGAAGGTGATCAAAATACCAGCGAGTGTTACTACGCCCGCCAAAACCATGTAAACCGGTTGCACTCCAAATGCGTCGACGGCAACACCGGCAAAGATCATCGAGATCATTGGTCCACCAGACCAAATCACCATTTCCAAACTAAACACGCGACCGCGCATTGACGGTGGAATCTTTCGCTGAATAACTGTGTTCAAAAGCGGCATCAGTGGTCCCCACGCAGCACCAAGAATGAACCCAAAGAAAATCATGGCTGCGTATGGCAGCAGGAACGACATTGGAATCATGCAGCCTGCAATACCAAGCATGGCGATTCTAAAAATTGTGCTGTATTTAAATTTGCGAGCGAGTCGTTCGAACGCAAGCGCGCCAAACACAGATGCACCTGCCATCGCTGAAAGTAATAGCCCTAGACCCTGTGGGTTATCGGTGCTGTTGAAGTATGCCGGAAGCACAATCATTTCTGTTGGCAGGTAAATCATTGCCAGCGTCATAATTCCTGCGAGCATAATGAACACCGATGGGGTCTTGAACAGAATTGTGAAACCTTCGAGAGCAAACTTGAAGAGATTCTTTTCTGCTTCGTGATCTTCTTTGTGTTCGTGCGCCTTGATTGGAATCATGAACAAACCTGAAACTACGCAAAGCGCAGAGACAACGTAAAACGTGTTGTAGATGCCCATCCAACCAATGCAGAAAGCCGCGATAGCTGGACCAATTGCAAAGCCCGATGCGAACACCGCTTCTTGAATTGAGTTTGCACGCTCAAGCGGCATCTTGGCCACTCGAGCAACATCTGGAACATAGGACTTTCTCGCGGTGCCAGAACCTGAGGCAACTGTTGAACGAATCGTGCCGAGGATAATTAGCAACGGCAAAGTCATTACCCAAATGTTTGCAACAAAAGGAATCAATAGCGTCACGACGCCAGTAAGAATTTCAATCCAGATGCCGGTGATTCGGCGACCAAACTTGTCGATGATTGAACCCATGACCGGCGCAAGGACGAGACCTGGAATTGCTGTGATTGAAACAAGAATTCCGGCGCTGGTTGCAGAACCGGTTAGTTGAATTGCCAGCCACGGAAAAGCCATGAAAACCATCGAGCCAGACATGACGCTGAGGATCGAGGAAATCTGCATGTAGACAAAAGGTCTACGTGTTTTTAATTCGTGCGAGAACTCATCGGTGTTTGTTTTACCGGCGTTGTCGTTAGTTTTTTTAGCGGAGCTCAAGGTCGTCAAGACTTACCGCTGACAGATAACGGTAGCCAGCATCCCCGATCACTTTGTCAGCACCGGTGTCGCGATCAACTACGGTGGCAACCGCAACGATGATTGCGCCTGCTTCTTCAAGTGCCTTGGCGGCGGTCAACGGTGACCCACCAGTTGTTGAGGTGTCCTCAACCACGATTACTTTTTTGCCCTTCACATCTGGGCCTTCAACCAGGCGGCCCATGCCGTGAGCCTTTGCTGCCTTGCGCACCACGAATGCGTCAACTGCTCGCCCGCGAGCTGCAGCCTGGTGCAAGATTGCTGTGGCGACCGGGTCTGCACCCATGGTCAGACCACCCACTGCGTCGAATTCGGTGATGCCAGCGGCATCAAGCATGTCAAGAACTACCTGCCCAATAAGAGGTGCAGCCTCGTGGTGCAGGGTCGCACGGCGAAGATCCACGTAGTAGTCGGCCTCGATGCCACTTGAAAGGGTTACCTTTCCATGCACAACGGCAAGCTCCTTGATTAGTTCAACAAGGCGTGGTTTTGCGGCAGAGGTGAAGGTCATGTTGCCAGTTTACTTGACAACGTAAATTCCATCCGTACCCGCGTTGATCGTGTGGTTTCTTGGCTAGAACGAACCAACACCGATGTCCTTGCCATGCAAGAAATCAAGTGCAAGCCCGACCAGTTTCCTTATAAGCAATTCGAGGATGCCGGATACCAAATCACGATGCACGGTCTGAACCAGTGGAATGGCGTGGCCTTTGCCAGCCGAATTCCTGCCGAGGATGTCGAGATTGGTTTCAGTGGCATGCCGCCTTTTGGCAAGGAAGGCAAAGAGGCCGTCGAAGAGGCCCGTGCTATCGGGGCGACTTTCAACGGTGTGCGCCTTTGGAGTTTGTATGTGCCAAACGGTCGTGAAGTTGGCGACCCGCACTTTCACTACAAGCTGGAGTGGCTCGACCGCTTGGCAAGCAACGTGGCCGAATGGGTTGAGCACGAGCCAGACATGCCCCTTGCACTCATGGGCGATTTCAACATTGCGCCGTTGGACACCGATGTCTGGGACATCCTAGATTTCGCCGGTTCAACACACGTAACTGCCGAGGAGCGTCAGGCATTTGAAGCGTTCGAGCAAATCGGTTTGCAAGACGTGGTGCGAGAGCGAATTCCCGAGGGCTACACCTATTGGGATTATCAGCAGTTGAGATTCCCACGCAATGAAGGCATGCGTATTGACTTTATTTTGGGATCAGAGCCTTTTGCGTCGCGAGTTACCTCAGCAGTAATTGATCGCGATGAACGAAAGGGTGAAGCACCCAGTGACCACGTTCCCGTGGTTGTTGATATCGACTAATGGCCTTTTAGCGCTTTAGCCAGTCCTTGCGTTCGCGCTCAGACATCTTTTCGATTGCGTAGCGCAACATTGTGCGCGGCATCTTGGCGACGTTTGCATCTAGGAATTCGCGAAGGGCTCCAAGATCTTGCTTACCAAGTTCGCGAAGCATCCACCCACAAGCTTTGTGCATCAGGTCATGCTCGTCGTTCAAAAGTTTCTTGCAAAGTTTCAATGTTGCATCTAATTCAAATTCTCGAATGAATGCGAATGTGAACATCACGGCGGCACGGCGTTCCCACAGTGATTTACTGGACGCAAGTTGATTCAGCAATTTATCTGTGCCCGGTCGGCCAAGTAGGTAATAGCCAAGGTACGGTGCGGTGGAGTCGATTAGATCCCAGTTGTTCACGCGCTGTGCGTAAAGATTCTTTAGGTAGAAATCAAAGAGCTCTTTTTGGGTTGCTAAGTTTTTTGTTTTTGGATTATTCGCGATTTTGAATCGATTGGTCATAATGACCAGGCCAACGAAACGCTCTTCGTGAATTTTTGAGTCAAGTAGTTTCTGAATCTCTGATAGCGGCAAATCTTTGTGGGTCTTTGCGACCTCGCGCGAATCTGGAACACGCACCCCAATGAATTCATCGCCCTCGCCGTACTCGCCTGGCCCGGCTTTGAAAAATCTCAGGTAATCGCTAACCCGGTTCAGGCGTGCAAAAGCGGCCAGGTCTTTTTGAACACTGGCCGCCGTCGTCATTCGTTCAGATTACTAGGAACTAAAAATTACTTTAGGTTTCCGATCACTACAAGACCGTCACCCTCAGCAGGCTTGAACTTATCGGTCTTCAATG
>JBEGTF010000088.1:0-2770 GCA_041179545.1 Actinomycetota bacterium
TGATTGGGTTTGCCCCGCGAATCGAAACTCGAGAGCCGAGCTTCATGCCCCTAACCAATGCGATTGATGATTGTGTGGAAGTTATTTTCAAATACCGCAAAGCCAATGGGGAAGTATCGGTCCGTCACGTGCAGCCTTGGTCACTGCACAATGTCGATGGCCAATGGCTATTGCAGTCTTTCGATTTAGAACACTCAGAGGTTAGAAACTTTCTGCTAAAGCGAATAGTGTCAAAAGTGCAAATAGCCAAAGATGATGACTTAGAAAGAGTTTTCACTAGACCATCCGAATCTGAAAAGGATGCGGCTGTTGCGGATTTGAAGGCGCATATTAGGAATCAGATCTGCGAATTGAAAGTCAAGCGGGATTCTCAAGCTTGGTTCCACTTTCACGTTGACGACTCTGAGACTCACGAATCTGAGATTGTCACCTTCAATTACATGGATCTCGACCTTCTTGCTGAGGAGCTTCGCGATTTTGCGCTTGATGTAAAAATAGTGCGACCCAAAGAACTGGCGGACTTAGTTCGCTCTGGTTTTGAAAAGGTTGCGTCGGATCATGCCTAGGTTAAATTCTTTCAACGGCGAGGACCGCTACAACTTTATGTTGGCACTCGTTGCATACTTGCAGAACCGTGGATCAGTAACAGTGGACGAAGCGGCTAAACATTTTGATCTGGATGCAAAATACATCCGCAAGGCAGTGACCTCCATAAATGAAGCAAGGGCAACAGTTAAGGGCTTCGAAGAATGGTTCTTCCTGATTGACATTGAAGCATTAGAGGATCACGGTGTACTTAGCCTTCTCGATAACTCCGTGATTGATGATGTACCCCGACTTTCCAACCGGCAGGCCTCAGCTATTGCAGCTGGCTTGAATTATTTAGCAACAATTCCCGGGTTTAAAGATGACGCTGAACTCGCCGAGTTGCAGAATCTGCTAGCTTCAGGCGCCAGCAGAGGCATCAACCCGCTGATTGAATCCCGCCCTGGAAGCGCCGAAGCCGGTGCCGAGATTATTCGAAAAGCGATGCTGTCCCGCAAGATCATCACCTGCGAATACATCAATCAAAAAGGTGAGCGATCAGTTCGAAACATCGAACCTCTACGGTTGGACCCAAGGGCAGACGGGTGGTACTTGCGCGGCTACTGTCCGATCCATTCAGAAGTCCGCAACTTCAAGTTGGATCGAATGCGCTCGATTCAAATCAGCGATTCTGACATGACCGAGGATGCAAGGAAGATTGATAGCTTCGAAGATTCGATCTACGTTGCAGAACTAACCGACACCACCGTAACGGTTGAGGTTGAGCCCGAAGGATATCGATTGATTTCCGAATCCAAGTCGGTTTCTGAACCGATCAGCGGGGATTCGGGCTTAGTTCGAGCAGAGATAAAGGTTGGACATCTACCAAACATCGGCAAACTTGTCGCGAGATTTGGTGGCCATGCCAGGGTAATAGCTCCGCAGGAAGCAAGGAACATTGTGAAGAACTACGCCTTGGCCGCTCTGGGTGAGAGCACCTCAATGAGCGTCGAGAACGAGGATTAAAAATGGGTTTTTGGGCTTGGTTTTGGATTTGGGCAACACTCAGCATCGGAGCTCTGGCCATTTTTGCGTTGATTGCAAAGTCCCTTTGGAACAGGGGAGTTTCGGCCGCGCATCAGGTTAGTCGGCTCGCGGAAAAGGGATTAGCGCTCAATAAGGCAATGGAGAACAAACCCACCCTGCAGGCACCCGAGAGCTCTCTGCTTGCTGATCCGGTAGTCATCCAAGCCAAGCGCAAGGCGCTGCAGAGACTAAAGACAAAGAAACACGAGCAGCGCCAGCGTAGACTTATAGCGTCTCTAAAGCGTTTTGACCCTAATGAAAGCAGGTTTCACTGATGCGATTGAACGGTTGGGAATGGATCATCATTCTTGTGATCGTCTTACTCCTCTGGGGTGGACCAAAGCTTCCGGGTTTGGCAAAGAGCCTGGCTCAGTCTCTTCGCATCTTCAAATCTGAGATCAAGTCAGACGACAAGACTGCTAAAGATGAGCCAAAGAAGGATGCAGGCAGCTCAAGCAACTAATTGTTGCTGCCACAGCTACATCCCATGGCTAGAAAACGAAACCCCGATGGCAAGATGAGCCTCGGTGGCCATCTGAAAGAATTACGCAATCGACTCTTTTGGTCTGCCATTTTCATCTTTTCTGGCACAGTGGCCGGTTGGTTCTTATTCGAACCGGTGTTTCAAATACTCCAAAAGCCGGTTGTTGATCTTGCTAACAAGCAAGGCGTGAACGCCACCCTCAACATCGGAACAGTTGCGGGTGCATTCGATCTTCAACTTCAGGTAGCGATTTTCCTTGGCGTTATGATGGCCAGTCCCATTTGGATTTATAACTTGTGGGCTTTTGTCACACCAGGACTGAAAAAGCGAGAACGTAGATTCACCCTCGGTTTTGTTTTCTCAGCACTTCCACTTTTTCTAACAGGCTGCTGGCTCGCTTGGATATCCATCCCTGGGTTTGTCTCTGTTCTGATTGGCTTTACACCGCAGGGAACAGCCAACGTCATAAATGCGAATGAGTACATCCTCTTTACCATCAGAATTCTTTTGGTTTTTGGCTTGGCTTTTGTCCTTCCGGTAGTACTGGTGATGTTGAATTTTGCCAGTTTGATCACGGCAAAAAGTATTTTGAAATCATGGCGTCTTGCTGTGTTTGTAATCGCAGTTATCGCAGCTCTAGCTACTCCTACAGCGGACCCAATGTCCATGTTTTTG
>JBEGTF010000089.1:0-2759 GCA_041179545.1 Actinomycetota bacterium
CATCAGCTAATTAAGAACTTAACGAAAAATCCCCCGCCAACATGGTGGGGGATTTTTTAATTCCTAGGCCTCGAATTTATAGCCGAGACCGCGCACAGTAAGTAGGTGCACCGGTCTCGCCGGGTCATCTTCGATCTTTGAGCGAATGCGCTTAATGTGGACATCCAAGGTCTTGGTATCACCAAAGTAGTTTGATCCCCAAACTCGGTCAATTATCTGACCTCGGGTTAGCACTCGGTTTGCGTTTTCGAGAAGTAACTCAAGCAGTTCAAATTCCTTCAGCGGCATCGATACCTTTTCGCCGTGCACCTCAACAATGTGACGATCGACATCCATGCGAACTGAGCCCACCTCGATGATTCCCGGGATATCGCTCGCCGGTGCGGCATCGGTGTGACGGCGAAGCACGGCCTTCATACGGGCAAGAAGTTCGCGGGTCGAGTATGGCTTGGTCACATAGTCATCGGCACCGATTTCAAGTCCAACGACCTTGTCGATTTCAGAATCCTTGGCAGTCAGCATGATGATTGGCACCTGCGAAGTCTGACGAATGATTCTGCAAACCTCATTGCCACTTATGCCAGGCAACATTAGGTCAAGCAAAATGAGATCCACCTCTGAGGAATTGAAAACGTCAACGGCCTGCAGGCCGTCGGCAGCTTCGAGAATGTCGAACCCCTCTTTTTTGAGAAGGTAAACCAGTGGTTCGCGAAGCGATTGCTCGTCTTCAACTACTAAGACACGGGTCATTAGTTTTCCTCTACTTGTTGGTCTTGATTTTGCGGTGCCGAAATCGGGAGCCTCAGGGTGAACGTCGAACCAAACCCAGGCTTAGAAAATACTTGAATATCTCCGCGGTGGTTTTGAGCAACGTGCTTCACAATTGCCAGACCTAGGCCGGTACCGCCGGTTTCACGCGAGCGCGAAGCATCAGCTCGATAAAAGCGTTCAAAAATTCGCTCGATGTGCTCAGGGTCTATTCCTACCCCGGTATCGGTAACCGAAATCTGGGCTAACCCATCGTCTTCGCGAAGACCAACGCCAACCTGGCCACCTTTATCGGAGTAGAGAATTGCGTTTTCAATTAAGTTCTTCACTGCCATGGTTAGCATCTCGCTATCACCAAGAACCTGATAGCCCAGCGGTGCATCCCAGCTCAAGGTGATTCCACGGCGCTCAGCCAAAACTTGATTGCGTTCAACCGCATCGACAATCACTCCGGAAAGGTCAACCAGTGAGGCGGTCTTTAGAAGATCTGCGCTTTGCAGGCGAGAAAGTTGAATGATGTCTTGCACGAGGCCGGCAAGACGCTTTGACTCTCTGAAAAGGTCTGCCGAAAATTTCTTGACCATCTCCTGGTCATCGCTTGAATCCATCAAAGCCTCTGACAAAAGCGAGATGGCACCTATAGGCGTTTTGAGTTCGTGAGAGATGTTCGCCACGAAGTCACGACGAGTTTCCTCAAGGCGCTGAGACTCAGTCTCGTCTTCTACCGTGAGGAGCACATTTCCATCGTTGAGAATTGCCGCTCGCGCCCTAACCCAGAGGGTGTCGTTCTGGAGGCCGGTTGCGATCTCAACTTCAGCTTCGAATGGAGCTCCGGTTTCCCGAGCTTGGCGAACCAAGTCTTTGAGCTCCTGATGAGCCAAGGTTCGGTTGTTCAGCAAACCCAGCGCCTGTGCACCGGTGGTGGAACGAATCACAAAATCCGATGAATCCAAGAGCAAGCCAGCCGTTGCGAGCACATCAAGCAGGTCAGCTACAGTTTCCTGCGCTTGCTTTTCGGCTACCGTCTGCACGAGTCGTCTCCTAGTTATTCGACTAAGGATCCAAACCGCCGCACCACCCACCGCTAAACCCAGCGCTGCCGCTAGTACGATGCTTAATGAGGTGTTCACATCCTTAACACTAGGCGATTCTCCTTTACCGCCTGGGGCTGGGGAAGCCTCAACAGGACTTATTAGATGTAAGTTCAAGCATTATTTCGAATCTGTTTACCTGCGACTGTAAAGGTCGAGGCATGAATGAACTGAGAGAGGCCCGCCCAGTGCGTGAGATTTTCCAATCCCAACTGCAAGAGGTTCAGTCCCGTCTGGTGGACATCGCCGAAGACACCGCCAGAATTATCGAAAAGGCCACCAAGGCTTTTGGCACTTCAGACGTAGTCCTAGCCGATGAAGCCATCGTGCTTTCAGAGGCAACCGGCGAAAAGGCTCTAGCCCTAGACGAGCTGGCAATCCGCATCTTGGCAAAGCAGTCACCAGTGGCCCGTGACCTACGAGTCCTGGTTTCAGCGCTACGTATCTCTGCATCCCTTGAGCGAATGGGTGCCCTTGCGGGGCACATTGCCTCGATCGCTCGTTACCGCTTTCCTGGTGCAGCAGTGCCAGCATCACTAAAGCCAACCTTTGACGAAATGGGCAACCTAGATGTTTCGTTGGCTAAGCAGCTAGTACAACTTCTAAAGACAACCGATGCTGATTTTGCGCGCGAGATTCAGGCCCAGGATGCGCGAGTTGATGAACTGCACCGTCACGTATTCGATGTCGTTCTTGCCGACGACTGGAAAGAGAACGCGGTCTTTACCGTTGATGTGACTCTTGCCAGCCGCTACCACGAGCGCTTCGCCGACCACGTAGTAGACATCTCATCGAAGGTCAGTTACCTAACCACCGGTGACTGGGCTGACTCAGAAATTCAGTAGTACTTTCCCACTCCATGCAAAAACCTCCCCGATGGTTCGGGGAGGTTTTTGTTTA
>JBEGTF010000090.1:0-3636 GCA_041179545.1 Actinomycetota bacterium
AAGAAGTAGTTGCTGGTTTGCAAAATGCAGCAGCAGGATTCGGAAAGAACTAATGGCTACTTTAATTCGCATGCCAGAGGTCGCAGCGGGAGCAACTGAGATTGTTTTGTCAAAGTGGAATGTTGCAGTTGGTGCTTCGGTAAAAGTTGGCGACATCATCGCTGAAATGGAAACCGAAAAAGCAGTTGTTGATTACGCCTCTGATGCAGAGGGAACCGTTCACAAGATTCTCGTAGCCGACGGAGCATCAGTTGAGGTTGGCTCGCCAATCATCATTCTTCTTGCTGCGGGTGAAGACGGTTCAGCCGGCGATGCCCTTTTGGGTGGTTCAGCGGCTGCAGCTCCAGCTGCGGTTTCCGCGCCCGTTGCAGCACCAATCGCCCCGGCAGTTGTCGCTCCCGTTGCACCTGTTGCTCCGGCGGCACCCGTTGCCGCCCCTGTATCTCCTTCAGCACCGGCTGCTACTGCGCCCGTCGACAACAGCCGCCAGTTCGTCAGCCCAATCGTACGCAAATTGGCGCGCGAGCGTGGAGTAGAACTGGCGCAGGTTGCCGGCACTGGCCCGCAGGGCCGTGTGGTTCGCCGCGATCTTGAAAGCTTCTTAGCTAGCGGAGCGGGCGCAACCGCCACAGCTACCGCATCGAGTTCGCCAACCTACTCGGCTAGTTCTGAACTTGCTAAGCAGGAATACTCAAGCAGCTATGTCACCGTTCCGCACAGCGGAATGCGTCGCGCGATTGCACGCCGTCTGACCGAGAGCAAGTCAACCGTTCCACACTTCTACGTAACCGCAGATTGCAAGGTTGATGCGCTGTTAGAACTTCGCAAGAGCATTAATGAGTCATCACCAATAAAGATTTCGGTGAACGACATTGTTGTCAAGGCAGTGGCAAGCGCACTCATGGATGTTCCAGAATCAAATGTGGTGTGGAATGCCGAGGCCATGCATAAGTACGAGTCAGCCGATATCGCAGTTGCAGTAACCACCGATGGCGGATTGCTAACTCCTGTAATTCGCGGTGTTGAAAAGCGATCGCTAAGCAACCTGAGCATGGAAATCTCTGAACTAGCTGGTCGCGCAGCTTCACCGCGCGCAATCGTTGAAGACGGTCAAGTGGTTATAGCAAACATCATGACGGTTACTTTGTCAGCAGATCACCGTGCAGTTGACGGTGCTCTCGCAGCGCAGTGGTTATCGGCGTTTGTGAAGCGAATCGAAAATCCACTAAGTATGTTGGTGTAACTAGCGGCCGTTAAGTTTTCGGTTCTTGGCATCACCCATAACGTTTAGCACATCAACAGCCGACTTAGCCGGCAGCGAAGGTGAAGGCGTTTTTGCCGGACCTAGGTTACTTAGGTCTTGGCTCTTTGAATCCTTGTTGCCAATCACGAACCAAATTCCGCGAGCAGGTTTTGCTGAATTATTTTCGTACATATGCAAACGATTCGCATCAAAACTAAATGAGTCGCCCGGGTAAATCTCGTGCACTTCGTTTTCAATACGAAGCGTCAACGTTCCTTCGATGATCACACCGTACTCAAGGGCATCGTGGCGCATCATCTTGCCCTCAACAGAACTTGAGCTACCTGGTTCGTAAGTCACCATGAGTGGGTCTGCATCAACGCGTCCGCCATCGGCCAAGCGTTCCCAAACAACACCGTTTTCCATCTCAATCAATGGGTTCTCGTTGCGACGCTGCACAATTCCGTGGTGACCATCTTCGTAACCGGCGCCATCAGGGGTCTCGCCATCGGATTGGCTCATGCCCTTCATCAAACCATCCAGCGAAATGCCTAGGTGGTTCACAAGTGCGTACAAAGTAGACACCGATGGCTGAGTCTTGCCAGTCTCGACCTGTGAAAGCAAGCTAGCCGATACGCCTACAGCCGAGGCCACGCTTCTAAGGCTCAATTTGCGGGACACACGGACTCTGCGAAGCTCGTCGCCGATGTCGAAATGCATAAAGTCCCCTAACTTTTTCAGCCCCACGTCGGGCTTTGGCTACTTTACCAATACCTTACAGATTTGAATGCAAATATTCAGTCATTATGTAAGAAATGGGCAAATAGTGGTCAAATTGTGACTTTTCGTTTAGCAATACTGCACATAAACTTATGTCTATCAAAGACGATGAAAGGCATCATGGAGCTCAACAATGGCCTAGGCCACTTGAGTTACTCAACGCTAACGGCCTCGAATTCGTTCGCAACGAATTGATTGGATAAACGAATGTCAGAAAAAATTCGCCTTTCGCTAATTGGGCTTGGCTCGATGGGCGATGCCATGGCTCACCGCGCATTGGATCAGGGTTTTGATCTAGACATTTGGAACCGCTCACCAAAAGAAATTGGTGACCTGCTAGACAAAGGTGCTCGAAAGGTTGAACTAGCGCAGGCAATGCAAAACCATTTTGTGCTTTCGCTTTTGAGTAACGACGTTGCGGCGCTTGACGTATTCAGCGAAGAAAACTTAGCCCTGGCCAAGCCCGGCACGATTCATATCAACATGTCAACGCTTAGCCCTGCTGCTTCTGCAACTCTCGCTGAGCGTCATGCCAAGCACGGCATCGGCTACATCGCTGCCCCGGTACTAGGCCGCCCCATCGCAATAACCAACGGCAAGCTGTTGATTGTTGCCGCGGGAGCTGCAAAAGACATCGATGCTGCGAGCGTTGTGTTTGAAAAAGTTTCAGCTCAATACTGGAACGTAGGTGCCGATCACGCCAAGTCAAACCTGGTCAAGCTGGGTGTTAACTACAACCTGATCCATGCCCTGCAGGCTATCGGTGAGTCTGTAGCCCTCGTTGAATCAGGTGGTGTTGACCCAAACACATTTATGGAGATTCTCACTCACACCGCCTTTAGTGGCTCTGCTTACGCGGGCTACGGGCCGATGATTGTGAATCGCAAGTACACCCCAGCGGGCTTCTCAATGGCGTTGGGCTTGAAAGATGTGAAGTTGGTTGAAGATGCGGCAGCTGATCTTGGTCTCAAACTTCCAGTAGCAACCGTCTTGCACAATCTTTTCGACAAAGCATTGGCCGATGCCGAACTCAAAGACCTGGACTGGTCTGCAGTTGCAGAACTAACTCGCCAAAAGAAACTTTAGGCAAACCGGTAAATCCGCGAACACACTAGACAAGGAAAATCGGGACCCTCAACACAGGGTCCCGATTCTTTTTTCCATGGGGTGGATTATGCCTTTTTAAGTTTGGTCCTTTTTGTTCTGGCCAGGCTGTAGACAACTGCCGCAACCAAGATCAGCATTGCCTGGAACAGGTACTGCCAGGTTTGGTCTAGATCCAAGAACACGGTTGCATTCAGCACCTGAATTAAAAGCACTGCACCCATCAAAGTGCCGATGTATGTTCCTCGGCCACCCATCAGAGATGTTCCACCGAGTACCACCGCGGTGATACCGGTAAGTGTGTAGGTCACGCCCTGAGATGCGTCACCGATTCCAAGCTGCACTGCCAATAGCACTGAGCCAAGGAACACAAAGAGCGATGAAATGACGTATGCGCCGATAATTGAACGAGTAGTCTTCACGCCAACCTTGCGAGCTGATTCTTCGTTCGAACCAACTGCACGTAGCTGCCAACCCCAACGAGACTTACGAAGCAACAGCTCCATCAC
>JBEGTF010000091.1:0-3210 GCA_041179545.1 Actinomycetota bacterium
CATATGCGGTTACCTTGCCGGCATAAGCGGAGGCTCCGTCCCAAACCACTGCCCACGAGTCTGGTGCAGGCGAAACAACCTCGGTGTTGTACTGAAGCAGGTTTGCACCATAGCCGTGCGGGATTCCGTAGTGAACTCCGTCAACAGTGTTGTGACTCTGGTCCTTCAGGAAATCAAAGATTCCTGCGTAGTTAGGGACCAGGTCGGTGTTGATTGCCTGCACATCGCCACCCGCGATGAGGCGCTGAGTTGCGTCACCAGATGCAGCCACCACGTCATACTCGCCGGTCTTCATTAGGTTTACGGCCTCGTCAGAAGTTCCGTAAGTCTTTACTGTTACCTGGCAGCCAGTGGCTTCCTCGAAAGAGGATGTCCAGTCAATTGCTGGGTCGTTAGTGCCGTCCTCAACATATCCTGGCCATGCCAAGATGCTTACCGAACCCTCGTTCTCGCCAAGGGATTGCAGCATTGCGACATCCGATGATGATCCGTTGGAGCAGCCGGCGAGGACCAAAGTTGCTGCCAAGCCGATGCTTCCAACTACTGCGTATTTCTTTCTTTTGCCTATCAATTGATCTCCTTCGATTATTTGATTAGTGGGCAAGTTGTGAAATGTTGGCGGTTGCTAATCGCCGATGTAGCTAAAACTCGCTTGCCGCCTGAAAGCTGCAAGGTGACCAAGGATGAGCTTCCGGTGAAGTTTTCCTCGACAATCTCCGCATCGAGTTGTATCCAGCCCGGGCCCGCTTGATCACCGGCATCGATTTCAATGTGCTCTGGCCTTACCGCGCAAATGGAGTCGATGCCGAAGATCTGCAGGCTTTCCTGCTTGGTAAAGATTGTGGAAGAGCCAACAAAACCTGCAACGAAACGGCTATCTGGCTTGCCGTAGATCTCTCTGGGGGTGCCAACCTGAACAATGTTTCCGCCATTAAACACCGCTACGCGGTCGCTTAGAGACAGCGCTTCCGCTTGATCGTGGGTGACAAAAATGAAGGTGATGCCGAGCTCGCGCTGAATCTCCTTGAGCTCAACCTGCATCTCTTCTCGAAGTTTTAGGTCTAAAGCCCCCAGGGGTTCATCGAGTAGCAAAACCTTTGGCTGCACGACGATTGCTCTCGCCAGTGCAATGCGCTGCCTTTGTCCACCAGATAACTGAGCGGGCTTGCGCTCTCCCAAATCGGCAAGCCTGACCGTTCGAAGGGCCTCCTGGACCCTGGCTTGCCGCACATCCTTTGGAACTTTCTGGACCTTCAGTCCATATTCGATGTTTTCTTGAACCGTCATGTGAGGAAAAAGTGCGTAGTCCTGAAAGACAGTGTTTACTTGCCGCTCAAAAGGTGGGACGGCCGATACATCCTGGCCAAAAAGTTCAATTGAGCCACTGCTTGGTTTTTCAAAACCTGCGATTAGCCGCAAAACGGTGGTCTTTCCCGAACCGCTGGGGCCGAGCATGGAGAAGAACTCACCGGGGGCAATATCTAGATTGAGATCATTTACCGCAACAACATTTCCGAAGGTCTTGGTTAGTCCGCGCAAGCTAATGGCAGGCTGTTGCTGCATAGTTACTTCTTCCCTGATACATCCTCAGAATACTTCCGGTTGTAATGGGGATTGCCAGAACTCTGGTTTCGATTGCGTAACGAAGTCTGGCTGGACCCAGCGGTGGAAAAAGCCCAGCCCCAACTGGATGTTTTGACTTTATTGCCCAAAGATTAGGGGTGCGAGCAATCTTTACCGCCTAGTCCACGGGTCAACTATCAAACCTGCTGGTCAGTGGTAGATTCCCAAATGGCATTGCGTTCACACAATAAACATGAAATTTGGTTTAGGCATGAAGTCAAAAATTCATCCGGCGTGGATTGTGGCGGCCATAACGTTTCTAACATTGATCGCCGCCGCCGCCTTCAGGTCTACTACCTCGGTCTTGCTTGAACCGTTGGAGACAAGTTTTGGTTGGTCTCGGTCTCAAACCTCTCTCGCCGTGACAGTAAATCTTTTGTTCTACGGCCTAACAGCACCATTTGCCGCTGTCCTGTTGGAGAGATACTCGGTCAAGAAAGTTGCCCTGGTTGCCCTTGGCTTGATTGCCTCCGGAACCCTCCTAACGGTCTACATGACTGAGCTTTGGCATCTGGTGGTGTTGTGGGGGGTGTTTGTCGGGCTCGGCACAGGTGGTCTTGCCCTTGTTTTCGCCTCGATTGTTGCAAACCGATGGTTTGAGAAAAAACGAGGATTGATCACTGGAATTTTCTCAGCCGCCTATGCCACCGGCCAGCTGATATTTCTGCCGCTCATCGCTCACCTGGTTATGGACATGGGCTGGCAAACCGGTTCACTGGTGGTTGCAGCCTTTGCAATCGCAGTGGTACCGCTCTTTGCCTTATTTTTTAGAAATCGCCCAAGTGATGTTGGCGAATTGCCATACGGCGCAAAGCAAACCCCGAAGGCCCAGGGGGATGCGCCAAGAACCTTGGGTTCGACATTTTCGGTTTTGTTCGAAGCGGCCCGAACTAGAGAATTTTGGATTTTAGCTGGGACTTTCTTTATTTGTGGTTGGACGACCAATGGATTGATCGGCGCTCACTTCATTCCCGCCGCACACGACCATGGCATGCCGGCGACCACTGCGGCTGGTCTACTTGCCCTGGTTGGAATATTTGATTTTGTGGGAACGATACTTTCGGGTTGGCTAACCGATCGCTACGACTCTCGAATCCTGCTGGCGATTTACTATGGTTTCCGAGGTTTGGCACTATTCAGCGTTCCTTTTGTTTTGGGACCAACAGTGGAACCTCCGCTGCTATTTTTTGTGGTCTTCTACGGACTGGATTGGATCGCCACTGTCCCTCCCACGCTCGAACTAATCAGGAACTATTTCGGTTTGGAGAAGACGGGAATCGTCTGGGGTTGGGTCTTTTCCGCTCACATGGTTGGTGCAGCTGTTGCGGCGATGTATGCCGGTGTAATCAGGGATTTGCAGGGTAGTTACTTCATGGCCTGGATTACCGCCGCGGTGCTTTGTCTTTTCGCTACCGCCTCAATGGCGCTGATCAAGAAGCCACAACTCTTAAAGTAAATCTCCCCCTACTTCTAGGGGGAGATTTTATGTGTGGAGACTAGGGGGGTCGAACCCCTGACCCCCTGCTTGCAAAGCAGGTGCTCTACCAACTGAGCTAAGTCCCCGGAGTGATCCGGTTGGATCTTGGT
>JBEGTF010000092.1:0-2898 GCA_041179545.1 Actinomycetota bacterium
GGGGCCTTCTGCTGGCTGACCACCCACCACACGAAAGACTCTTCAAATGAAAAACACACAAACTCCTTCAGGAATGCCGGTACATAAATATGTGCCTTTTCATGAGCAAATCAACGTATCTCTTCCAGATCGCACCTGGCCAAGCAAAGTAATAACCAAGGCGCCTCGCTGGTGTGCTGTAGATCTTCGTGACGGTAACCAGGCCTTGATTGACCCAATGAGCCCTGAGCGCAAGCTAAAGATGTTCAAGCTTTTGGTGAACATGGGCTACAAAGAAATTGAAGTTGGTTTCCCATCCGCTAGCCAAACCGACTTCGATTTTGTGCGACTTTTGATCGAAGACGGGCACATTCACATTCCGGCAGACGTCACTATTCAGGTTCTGACTCAGGCACGTGACGCACTGATTGAGCGCACATATGAATCGCTAAAAGGTGCCAAGCAGGCAATCGTTCACTTCTACAACTCAACATCGGTTTTGCAGCGTCGTGTGGTTTTCAACCAAGACAAGCAGGGCATCATGGACATCGCGCTGTCCGGAGCTCGCAAGTGTCGAGAGATGGAAAAAACAATTCCAGACACCGACGTTTACTACGAGTATTCTCCGGAGTCATATACCGGCACCGAGTTGGAATACGCGGTAGAAGTTTGTAACGCTGTAATTGAAATTCTTGATCCAAAGCCAGATCACCAAATGGTGATAAATCTTCCGGCAACGGTAGAAATGGCAACACCAAATGTTTACGCCGACTCCATCGAATGGATGCACCGCAACATCGCTCGTCGTGACAGCATCTTGATTTCGCTGCACCCTCACAACGATCGTGGTACCGCGGTTGCGGCCGCAGAGCTTGGCTATCTTGCCGGTGCCGACCGAATCGAGGGTTGCTTGTTCGGAAACGGTGAGCGCACCGGAAACGTTGACCTAATCACTCTTGGTCTAAACCTGTTCAGCCAAGGAATTGACCCACACATTGACTTCAGTGATTTAGACGAGATCAAGCGCACCGTTGAATACTGCAACCAGTTGCCTGTACCGGAACGCAGCCCTTACGGAGGCGATCTGGTTTACACCGCGTTCTCTGGTTCGCACCAGGATGCCATTAAGAAGGGCTTCGAGCTCATGCACAAAGAGGCAACCGATAAGGGTGTCTCAGTGGATGATTTGGTTTGGGCGGTTCCTTACCTTCCGATTGACCCCAAAGATGTAGGTCGTTCCTACGAAGCCGTGATTCGAGTGAATTCTCAGTCAGGTAAGGGGGGCGTTGCCTACCTACTGAAAACTGATCGCTCGCTTGACCTACCTCGCAAGTTGCAGATTGAGTTCTCGCGCGTTGTGCAGAACAAGACTGACCAAGAGGGTGGCGAAGTTTCTTCGGCCAAGCTTTGGGATATTTTCACCGATGAGTACCTGCCGGCTCCGGCGGAGCGCGCCGAACTCAAGTGGGGTCGCTTTGAGCTAAAGAAGATGCGCACCGCCAGCGAAATGGACGGCAGCGTAGATCTAGACATCGTGCTTCGCGATGGCACCGGAGAGCTTGAGGCGCATGGAACAGGAAACGGTCCGATATCTGCTTTCTTAAACGTGCTTGAGCAACAGGGCGTGGTGGTGCGTCTGCTTGATTATGTTGAGCACACGCTTAGCGCGGGTGGCGATGCGCAGGCCGCCGCCTACGTGGAGCTAGAGGTTAACGGCCAAACCCTCTGGGGTGTTGGAATCGATGGCGACATCTCAACCGCTTCGCTTAAGGCCGTTATCTCAGCGGTAAACCGAGCAATTCGCGCCTAAAACAGCAAACTTCAATAAGTTCGGCCCCGGTTCAGGAGATTCTCTTGAGTGGGGGCCGATACTTATTTGGTGCCCCTATATAAAGATGAAGCAGTTGTGCTGCGCACCCACAAATTGGGTGAGGCAGACCGTATCGTCACCCTGCTTTCTAGATACAACGGGCAGATTCGTGCGGTGGCGAAAGGGGTCCGCAGGACCGGATCCAAGTTCGGTGCCCGACTAGAACCATTCATGGTGGTTGAGGCACAGTTTTATGAAGGCCGCAATCTTGATGTGGTGAATCAAGTGGAAACTATTGGTTCCTATGGTCGCGAAATCATTGAGGACTATCGTTCATACACCGCGGCGACCGCAATGGTTGAAACCGCAGAAAAACTTACCGGCGAAGATTCCTCGCCTCAGCAGTACCTTTTGCTGATCGGTGCTTTGCGTTCACTCGCAAATAAGGAACACGATGCGTCGCTGGTTCTAGATTCCTACCTCTTACGTGCTCTCTCGATCGCAGGCTGGGCGCCAAATTTTGGCGATTGCTCAAGATGTGGGGCAGTTGGTCCACACCAGGCCTTCGTGATGCAGCTGGGTGGCGTGGTTTGCCGCGATTGTCGACCTGCGGGCTCGGCAGTTATCGACCCGCTTACCGGTGAGTTGCTTGGTGCGTTGCTGGCCGGCGATTGGGTTGTTGCCGATTCATCGACTGAAAATATTCGCGCCTCGGCTTCCGGTATCGTTGCTGCATATAGTCAGTGGCACATTGAGCGTGGTCTCAAGTCACTTCAGCACGTGGAGCGAGAATGACCAACCTACAGCCGGTAAAAAAACCGGGCGTCAAGATGCCTAAGTTTGCAGCAGGTTCGGTTCCACAGCACGTGGCAATCGTGATGGATGGAAACGGGCGCTGGGCAAATCAGCGCGGCCTTACCAGAATTGAGGGCCACAAAGCTGGCGAAGCCGCACTACTTGACGTTGTTGCCGGCGCAATCGAAGCGGGCGTGAAGTACCTAACCGTCTACGCGTTCTCTACCGAAAACTGGAAGCGATCTCCTGAGGAAGTTAAATTTCTGATGGGCTTTAATCGCGAGGTGCTACGCTCACGCCGCGATCAACTTAAC
>JBEGTF010000093.1:0-2752 GCA_041179545.1 Actinomycetota bacterium
CGGTGTTGCCGTTGGTACCGTTTATGTTGCTCTCTCAGGGCCTGGTGCTATCGGGGATTCTGTTTATGCCTTTGAGCTATCGGGTGGCCGGGACGCCATAAGGGCTGAAGCCGTGGCACAGGCTCTCGAGGCTCTCGGGGAATGCTTGGCCCACTAATTCAGTTATCTCCTATGTGGAGTTCAGGCAAAATTCAGGATTCTGGATTTATGTTTGTCACATCAAACCGGTAGATTACCTGTGAGAAGAAGATAGGAGGCCAACGTGGTTCTAGTCCGCCAAGAAAAGAAGGAAGCATCTTCAGAGATTCTCGGATCACTAGCTGAGGCCCTAGAGGTGCCTATTTCGGTGATTATGCGTGAGGTTAGCGACCGTCTAGCACTTGTCGAGGGTGTCAACCTTGAAGAAGCCTTCGCAAGCGAAGCGCTATCCGGCAACAGCTACGTCCCTGGCCGTGTTGATTTTGTGCCCGACTCGTACATTCCGGACACTATCCCCGCAGCATTTTTGGCTGATAACGATCCAAGCCTCGCTTCAACCCGCTAAGGCGAATGCGTCTTAGCCAATTCCATGAACTCATGGCCGACGAATTCGGCCAAGCATACGCCCAGGTGATCTCAAGAGACCTTGTATTAGGCGCCCTTGGTGATCAAACCGCAGATGCTGCTCTTGCAGCCGGGGAAGACCCCAAAGACGTCTGGCTGGCACTATGTGAGGCCAATCACGTTCCTAAAGAGCGCTGGGCGGGCAAGCCACAGGCCAAAGGGGTCAAAGGCGGGGTCCAAAAAGACCCTCGTCGGTAATTTCACTGCTGAACAAAACACCGAAAATTCGACACGCCGTTCGAAATAACTATCGAAATCTTGTTCGAATGATGTTAGGTTATTCACAACAGGAAGTTGATGGCATTTATCAACAACCTGCATGGCCGAGGGTCGATCGTCGACTGCCTCGAATACGGTCAGCAATAACTAGAGATTCAGAAAGCAGAGGAAAAATGCCATCTCCATCAGATCGCGAAAAAGCGCTAGACACCGCACTAGCTCAAATTGACCGTCAGTTCGGTAAGGGTGCAATTATGCGCCTTGGCTCAGATGAGCGCGCTCCGGTAGAAGTTATCCAGACCGGTTCCATTGCCCTGGATGTCGCTCTAGGTATTGGCGGACTTCCAAAGGGTCGAATCGTTGAGGTGTACGGTCCAGAGTCTTCAGGTAAGACCACCGTTGCCCTTCACGCCATCGCAAACGCACAGCGCAACGGCGGCATCGCTGCTTTCATTGACGCAGAGCACGCTCTTGACCCTGAATACGCTAAAGCTCTTGGTGTAGATACTGACGCTCTTTTAGTTAGCCAGCCAGACACTGGTGAGCAGGCGCTCGAAATCGCAGACATGTTGGTTCGTTCAGGATCAATCGATCTAGTCGTTATCGACTCAGTTGCGGCACTTGTACCTCGCGCCGAAATCGAAGGCGAAATGGGCGACTCGCACGTTGGTCTTCAGGCCCGTTTGATGTCGCAGGCACTTCGCAAGTTGACTGGTGCACTAAACAACACCGGCACCACAATGATTTTCATTAACCAGCTTCGCGAGAAGATCGGTGTGTTTTTTGGTAGCCCTGAAACCACCGCTGGTGGTAAGGCTTTGAAGTTCTACGCATCTGTCCGACTCGACATTCGTCGTATTGAAACTTTGAAAGACGGTACTGACGCGGTTGGTAACCGTACTCGCGTGAAGGTTGTAAAGAACAAGATGGCCGCGCCGTTCAAGCAGGCCGAGTTCGACATCATCTACGGAGTTGGAATCTCACGCGAAGGCAGCTTGCTTGACTTTGGTGTCGAGCAAGAAATCGTAAAGAAGTCGGGCGCTTGGTACACCTATGAGGGTGAGCAGCTTGGCCAGGGTAAAGAAAACTCTCGTAAGTACTTGATTGACAACCCTAAGGTTGCCGATGAAATCGAGAAGAAGATCAAGACCAAACTTGGCATTGGTGTGCCTCGTGCCGTCGCAGACTTGCCTATTGACGAAGTTACTGAAGCAACTTCTTCGCCTGCCGAAGAAGTAGCGCCAGCAGCCGTATCAAAAGTTGCAGAGGCCAAGGCAGCTGCAGCGGTCACCAAAGCAGCGGCAAGCGCATAGTTATTAGCTAATGGCTTTCCAACGGGGCAGATCAAAGAGCTCTAGATCAGGTTCTCGCCGGCCCATACCCGGCAATTCGGAATCAGGTTTGGATAGAGATTCTCTTGATCAGCCCCGTTTGCTTTCTCCAGAAAAGCAAGAGTCTCGCGCCAGAAACGTGTTACTTCATCAATTGGCTCGCAGTGCAAAATCAACTTCTCAATTGCGAAAAATTCTTGAGCAGCGCGAAATCGATTCTGAGATAGCCGAAAAGGTAATTGAGCGCTTCACCGAGGTGGGCCTTATCGACGACGCTGCCTACGCTGAGACCATTGTGAACAGCCGGAGAAACTACAAGGGGCTGGCAAAGTCGGCCATCAAGCGTGAACTCAATGAAAAGGGAGTCAGCCAGGAGCTTGTTGAAGAAGCTATCTCGGGCATCACTGCCGAAGATGACTTTGAATCGGCCAAACAACTGGCAACCCGCAGATTTCGTCAGATGGCTCACCTTGAGAAAGACGTTCGCACCAGAAGGCTTGCTGGGTACCTGCAGCGCAAAGGGTATGGCAGTAACTCCGTTTTTGCCGCAATCAAGTTTGCCGAACAGGCCTACCTTGACGAAGCCGCTACCTCATAGC
>JBEGTF010000094.1:0-2576 GCA_041179545.1 Actinomycetota bacterium
TGGGCATCACCCTCAGAAACTTCAACCTGGTCAATCCAAGGGTGGTACTTGAGGCGGTCTGCGTTTCTAGCCAAAATTCGAACTCTGTAACCGTGCTTCAGAAGTTCAACTATTAGTCGCCCACCGATGTAACCGGTGGCCCCTGTGACCAAACACAGGGCAGGTTCGCCAGCTGCATTCTTTAGAAGTGGCAGACCTTGGCTCACCGATGAGTTCATGGCTCTAGATTACGGGTTCGTTGGTCCAACGCTCAGCGGTTACTACTTTGAGCTTTTCTGATGAGATTTGTATCACAATCATTTCTGCTGGCTTTAGGTTTGCAGCCTCTTCAATCCAACGAGCCAGATCCTTGCCGGCCAAGGCGCTAAGCGATTCGAGGATGGTTGGCAGAGCCGGCCTGTGTGAACAGATAACCGCCGACTTGCCCTCTTCGATGACATCGTTCACAACGTTCTTTGTGCGGCGCGGCCCTTTTTTATTTCCAAGTTCGCTTAGCTGTGAGCGCTCAATTACCGGCAGGCGATATTTATTTGCGTAAGGCTGAACGGTGTTGAAGCAGCGGACCCAGGGGCTGGTGACCACTCGCTTGGGCGCAAAGGCACGAAGCAACGGAATTATTTCTTTGGCTTGTTTTTTACCTTCAGGAAGAAGCGGCCTGTTTCCGTCATCGACAACCTTGCCTTCGTGCCAATCGCTTCGAGGCGTTGCCTTGGCGTGGCGTAGAACGATCACCGGAAACGTTCTAAGCAGTTTCTTTTTGTGCAACTCAAGGAGCGCATCAAGCACGGCGTTATCAAACTTGTAGGTAAGCAGCTCGTGAGCTTTCTCAGGGCTAACCCAATCAACCTTTGCAACTTCTTCGCTTGGCTTGAATGTGGACTCTGACATGGCTTTATCGCTCACGCGCGCAGCCCAGTAGTGCACTTCCTTCTTTTCGCCTGAAGGCACTTTGTATTCGGCGGTTGGGAGCTTTGCTCCTAGTTTTATTTTGAGACCGGTTTCTTCAAGAATTTCTCTCACCGCGGCTTGAGGAAAAGTTTCACCAGGATCAACTTTGCCCTTTGGGAAAGACCAGTCATCGTGACGGTTTCGGTGAATTAGTGCAATAAGAAGCTTGCCTTTTTCTTCGCGCCATAAAATTGCGCCAGCTGCGTAAATGGTCATTAGATGCGCACGTTACGTTTTGCGTAAACCTCTTGCATGATGTGATCTTGCAAGTCAACCAGTCCGATTCCCTGGTCGTCGTTTTGGTGGCGCGTCCAGGCGCCAGTCGAATCGAGGTACCAAGAAGCTACCTTGGCATCCATGGCAGTTTCAAAAAGTGCGTTTAATTCCCGAATGTGATCTGGCTGCGAAAGGCGCACAAGCGCTTCAACGCGGCGATCCAAGTTTCTGTGCATCATGTCTGCTGAACCAATGAACACCGAAGGGTCGCCGCCACCGGCGAAAGCAAAGATTCTTGAGTGCTCAAGGTAGCGACCAAGTACTGAGCGCACCTTGATGTTTTCACTTAGACCTGGAACGCCAGGCTTGAGCGCACACATACCGCGAACCAATATTTCAACCGGCACGCCAGCGTTAGAGGCCTTGTAGAGCGAGTCAATGATTTGTTCGTCAACAAGGGAATTCACCTTTATGCGAATGCGAGCATCTTTACCGGCCTGCTTGTGGGCAATTTCTTGCTCAATGCGAGCGGTCAATCCTTCACGCACTCCATTAGGTGAAACCATCAAAGATTTGAATTCCGCTTCAGGTGCGTAGCCAGAAAGTTGGTTGAACAACTTGGTTAGGTCTTCACCTACTGACTCGCGCGAAGTAAGTAGACCGTAGTCTTCGTAGTAGCGGGCGGTCTTTGGATTGTAGTTACCAGTGCCCACGTGACAGTAGCGGCGAAGCTGGCCCTTTTCTTGGCGAATAACCAATGCCAACTTACAGTGGGTCTTCAAGCCAACGATTCCATAAACCACGTGAACGCCAGCCTGCTCAAGTTTGCGGGCCCAGGCGATGTTGTTCTGCTCGTCAAAGCGAGCCTTAATTTCAACCAGCGCCAAAACTTGCTTACCTGCTTCTGCAGCAGCAATTAGGGCGTCAACAATCGGGGAATCACCCGAGGTGCGGTACAGGGTTTGCTTGATTGCTAAGACTTTTGGATCAGCCGCGGCTTGCTCGACAAAAGCTTGAACAGAAGTTGAGAATGACTCATAAGGGTGGTGCATCAAAATATCGCGTTGGCGCATCGCAGAGAAAATACTTACATCTTTATCTTCTACCGGCTGAAGGTAACGGTTTGTGATCACAGGGTGAGGTGGGTAGTGCAAATCCGCACGCTTCAGCGATGAAATTTCAAACAGACCGGTCAGATCAAGCGGTGACGGCAGGTGGTAAACATCTTCATCGCTGATGTCTAGTTCACGAATTAGCAGCTCAAGAACCTCAGGGTTGATGTCGTTGGCAACTTCAAGGCGAACCGGTGGACCAAAACGACGACGAAGCAATTCTTTTTCAAGAGCTAGAAGCAGGTTCTCACCTTCGTCTTCATCAACCTCAAGATCTTCGTTGCGAGTAACGCGGAAGGT
>JBEGTF010000095.1:0-4393 GCA_041179545.1 Actinomycetota bacterium
TGTGCTCGCGGGTTGCGGCCATGCCGGCAAGGGCTGACTCAGAGATCTGGACTTGAGCATTGTGGCGGGCTACATCGATCACATCTTGCATGCTCATGCCCGCTGAGTTGATGGTGACGGTTCTCATTTGCTGACGGCCCTTCCGGCAATGTAGGTATCGCTAATCAAATTTACTCCCGGGCGGTAGGCCAGGTGAATGTAGCTTGGAGCATCGATGACCGCAAAGTCAGCGCGAGCACCAACAGAAAGATGACCGATGTCGTCTCTGCGCAGCGCCTTAGCGCCACCCATCGTTGCCGACCAAAGTGCTTCGGCAGGTGACATGTGCAATTCGCGAACCGCTATCGCGATGCAGAACGCCATTGAAGTTGTATAGCTAGAGCCCGGGTTGCAATCTGTTGCTAGTGCAACGGTCACGCCAGCATCAATAAGTTTTCTTGCGTCTGGGTAGCGGGACCGCGTTGAGAATTCTGCACCTGGTAGCAGTGTTGCAACTGTGTTTGAGTGCGCGAGTGCATCGATGTCTTGGTTGGTTAGGTGCGTGCAGTGATCGGCCGATGCGCAATCGAGCTCGACTGCAAGTTGAATTGCACCGATGTTTTCAAGTTGGTTAGCGTGAATGCGGGGAGAAAGGCCTACTGCGATTCCGGCTTTCAAAATTTCGCGTGCTTGCTCAACGTTGAATGCACCACGATCACAAAACACATCTATCCACTTTGCGTGCGGAGCTGATGCGCTGAGCATTTGGTTTTTTACAAGTTCAACGTATTCATCAGCACCGCTCTCACCGCGATCTTTAAATTCCTGCGGCACAACGTGCGCACCAAGAAAGGTTGTTTCGCTGGTGTGCTTTGCTGCGATTGCAAGTGAACGAGATTCGGTTTCAACATCAAGTCCGTAACCACTTTTGGTTTCAAAAGTGGTGATTCCATTTGCGTGCATCTCGGCAACAAGCCTGGAGAGGTTGGCTTCTAGTTGTGCATCTTGTGCTTCACGAGTTGCAGCAACGGTTGTTTTGATTCCTCCGGCACTGTAAGCCTGACCTTGCATGCGTGCAGAAAATTCATCGGCACGATCACCGGCAAACATGAGGTGTGCGTGTGAATCAACGAAACCGGGAATTACAGTTTTGTTTTCAATTCCTACCTGTGAATCTGCAGCCGGAGCAGCACTAGCTTCACCAATCCACGAGATCTTTCCGTCTTCAACAATGAACGCAGGGTTTGCGAAGTCTGCATCGGTGTTGGTGACCAATGAGGAAATATTGTTGAAGAGCGTGCTCGCCATTGAATAAATCTATTCAGTATCAAGCATCGGCACGTGAACGTGCTTCTCGTGAGCAACGCGCTTGGCAATGTCGTAGCCAGAATCCACGTGTCGAATCACGCCCATGCCCGGGTCGTTAGTCAGCACGCGGTTGAGCCGCTAGATCACTACCATCGGCAACCGATACCTGACCTGCGTGAATAGAGCGACCCATGCCAACACCGCCACCGTGGTGCAGCGATACCCAGCTAGCGCCAGAGGCCACGTTCAACATGGCGTTCAGGATTGGCCAGTCAGCGATGGCGTCTGAACCATCGAGCATTGCTTCTGTCTCACGGTAAGGAGATGCAACAGAACCACAGTCAAGGTGGTCGCGACCAATAACAATTGGTGCGCTAACTTCGCCGCGCTTAACTAGGTCGTTGAATACTGCTCCGGCTTTGTCGCGTTCGCCGTAACCCAACCAACAAATTCTCGCTGGTAAACCTTGGAAGGCTACGCGCTCTTGGGCCATGTTTAGCCATCGGTGTAGGTGTTTGTTTTCTGGGAAGAGTTCCATCATTGCTTGGTCTGTGCGATAGATATCTTTTTTATCGCCAGATAGCGCAACCCAGCGGAACGGACCCTTGCCCTCGCAGAAGAGTGGGCGAATGTAGGCAGGTACGAAACCAGGGAATGCGAATGGGCGATCGTAGCCACCCTTGCGTGCCTCGTCGCGAATTGAGTTTCCGTAGTCAAAGACGATTGCGCCCTTGTCCATGAAGCCAACCATCGCTTCAACATGCTTTGCCATTGCAGCTTGCGCGCGCTTGGTGAAATCCTCTGGATTGTTTTCGCGTGCTTCCTTTGCGTCGGCGAGATCCATGCCCTCTGGAATGTAATACAGCGGGTCATGCGCAGAAGTCTGATCAGTGATGATATCGATTGGTACTTCGCGCTTTAGTAGTTCGGCAAAAATTGTTGCGGCGTTTCCAACTACACCAACTGATTTTGCAATTCGTGCGTTCTTGTACTTGGTGACAATATCAATGGCTTGATCTAGATTGTCGGCGATTTCATCTAGGTAGCGATCGCGCACGCGCATCTCAAGTGAGCGGCGGTCAACGTCAACGATTAGACAAGTGCCTTCGTTCATGGTTACCGCAAGTGGTTGTGCACCGCCCATGCCTCCGCATCCACCGGTGAGAGTAAGTGTGCCGGCGAGTGTGCCACCAAAAGATTGTTCAGCAACCGCTGCGAATGTTTCATAGGTTCCCTGCAGAATTCCCTGGGTGCCAATGTAGATCCATGAGCCGGCGGTCATCTGACCGTACATAGTTAGACCTAGGTGCTCGAGGCGTCGGAACTCTGGCCAGTTGGCCCAGTCACCAACCAAGTTTGAGTTTGCAAGCAGCACGCGCGGTGCCCACTCGTGGGTGCGGAAGACACCAACCGGCTTACCTGACTGCACCAGCATGGTCTCGTCGTTTTCCAGATTGGTAAGTGTGTTGACGATCGCATCAAAGCTCGCCCAGTTACGCGCGGCCTTTCCGCTGCCGCCATAGACAATCAAATTCTCTGGGTGCTCGGCCACTGCCGGGTCGAGGTTGTTGTGCAGCATACGAATTGCTGCTTCTTGACCCCATCCTTTGGCGGTGAGATTTGGCCCGGTGGCTGCGTGCAACGCTGAACGATTGATTGTTGTCATAAATTCAGTCTTACACAGGCAAAAAGCGAGCAAAGGGGAGGTGCCAAGTCGTTATAAACAGCCTTGGCGAGGGGTATTGACACAGGTAATGCAATTGCATTACCTTGAGCACATGAGCACAATTCAGGTCACTTCAACCCTTACCGATCGCTATCAAACGACTATTCCAGACACCGTGCGCAAGGCTCTGGGGCTGACCAAGCGCGACCAGCTCTTATACACAGTTTTGCCAAACGGCGAGATTCGAGTTCAGAAGGCAGATACCGTCAACGACGACGTGGCGCTAAATGCGTTTCTGCAGCTGCTCGAAAAGGACATCATGGAAAACCCACAAAAACTCACCCCACTCACCAAGGAACGCCTTGCGTACTGGCGCAGCCTGGGTGACGGTAACGAGATTAATCTTGATGCTCCTTTGGTGGATGAAGACTAATTGAGCCAGGACCCCTCTCACGATTGGGTTTTGATCAATCACCCACTTTTTGAACTACAGCTTCAGAAACTAGAAACCGAAGTCGAAAAGAAAGGCCAGCAAAGTTTTGCTGGAAAACTTCTTCGTTCAATTGAAAAAATCACAAACGAAGTTGTACCCAACGATCCAAGTTCAAAGGCATTTCGTCAGGGACTTACTTTGGGACCTGAATACAAACATTGGCGCCGAGTAGTTTTCCATCAGCAGTACCGATTATTTTTCAGGTACGACTCACGCATGAAAGTCATTATTTATGTCTGGATGAATGATGAAGACACATTGCGTGCGTATGAAAGTAAAAACGATGCTTATCGAGTGTTTCAAAAAATGTTGGACTCGGGTTATCCACCAGGAGATTTTGAAGATCTACTTAAGCAATCTGGATTTCAGAACTAGCTGAGTTAATTATTTGCCGCGCAAGCGCGTAATCAAGCCTGCGGCGACGGTTACCTTTCATTCGCTCGAACTACAAGTTCTTGAATTTGTAAATCACTTAGCTCAGGAACATCAAGGTAAGTCAAAAGACGTGATGATTCTTTGATTCGTTCACGCTTGTATTCAAAATCGCCGTAGATGAATTCAATTCGTCGAATACCGTCGTGGGAGTCAACTGCACGAAGGCCAATGCGTCCGGTTGGATCATTGAAAATAATTTGGATCCCGGAACGCGCACGACCATTTCGTAAATCAAAGATTTCTTTGAGAGAACCAAGTCGTTGGTCACCGTTATAAACACTTGCCTCGTATTTGATTTCTGCAGGACCGAAACAGGCAACCACCGCCGGTGCTTCAGTGTCAGCAAATAAATCACCTTCGATAACTGACACCAACGCCAATCGCGATTTATCAAAACTTGAAAGCAAGAAAGTTTCTGGAATCACCGCAACCACAAAATCCGCAGCTGCTAAACATTTATCGAGTGCGATCTTGTAGAGGTTGTCGTAATCGCTGCCATCAAAATAAGTTGC
>JBEGTF010000096.1:0-2552 GCA_041179545.1 Actinomycetota bacterium
GGGCAGCGGGCGTCGTTTGTTGCATCGGCGGTTCAGCATTACAGAACCGGCACCCTATTGAATATGCCAACTGAGGTCAGGTTCACGCCAGTGTCGGTAGCTTGGGATTTTGGGGACGGCAATCTTGTGGCTGGCGCTTACGTTGGGCATACATTTGATTCCATCGGAACGCGCCCGGTGAGTGTTCGAGTGGTCTACGCCGTAAGTTATCGGCTGAAAGGCAGCGCAACCTGGATAGCCGAGCCTGACACGATCACCCTGTTGGATGAGCTTGAGGTAGATGTTTCCGGAAATTCGGGTTCAGGTTCGAATAGCAATCAGGATCCTCCGGCGGCGAATCGGGTATTGCTGGTAGGTGGTGATTGCCTAACGCGGCCAACATCCTTTGGTTGCAACTGATGGAAACGACTAGCCCAGGCTGCTGGCAAAACCTGCTCCCAGAAAATGTTCAGAAAGTTTTCATAAACTAATCAGACTCGCTTGTAATTCTCATACCAGCGGCACTTGGCCGACTTAATTGGTTTGCAAGATCTGAAAGGTTATTAGATGTCTGATTTCAATCGTCAATTTTTGTTTGACCAAGCAACAGCAGCCGTGGTCACTCCAAAGTTGTCATTGCGACAGAAACTTGCCAAGCGCACCACATTCCTAACCGGTACGGCAGCGATTGTTCTGGGTGCGGTGGTTGGCGCCGGTGTAGGCGCCGGTGTAGGCGTAGCCGTTTACAACTCATGGACTCGACCTGCAGCGGTTGTCGTGAACGATGCAAAATCAGTTACTTGGATTACCGGCGCGGCGGCGATTGCGGCGCCATCGGTTGTAACAATTAGCGTTTCAGGAAACTCGGGAAGCGGCAACGGTTCCGGAGTATTTCTTACTGAAGACGGATACATCTTGACCAATTCACATGTTGTGACTCTTGATGGGTCAACCGAATCGGTAAAAATTGAAGTCAAGACTTACGACGGTCACGTTTACAGCGGCAAAGTCATTGGTACAGATCCGATCAATGATCTTGCCGTCATTAAGGTGGCGGCTCCGATTAGTTTCAAGGCCATAACTTTCGCAGATTCAAACAAGATCAATGTTGGAGATCGCGTGTTGGCAATCGGTGCACCGCTCGGTTTGGCGAACACTGTAACCGAGGGAATCGTTTCAGCATTGAACCGTACGATTGCGGTTGCCTCTTCAGCGGTACCTGATAATTCGGGGCAGGGCTTTGGTGGGCTACAACTCTTCAGCGGAACCGGTAGTTCGGTGAACCTGCGGGTTATCCAAACTGATGCCGCGATTAACCCGGGCAATTCGGGTGGTGCCTTGGTAGATGAAACCGGAAAGTTAATTGGCATCAACGTGGCGATTGCCTCAGCCGGTTCAAGTAGTCAGGCAGGCAACATCGGTGTTGGTTTTGCGATTCCATCCGAAGTAGCCAAACGGATTGCAAAAGAAATCATGTCAACAGGTACCGCGAGCCACGCCTTGCTCGGAGCTGGAGTAGCCGATTCCACAAGTTCTTCAGACAATTCCGGATTCAGCGTGGGCGCAGAAGTGAAAGAGCTAACTCCTGGCGGTGCCGCGGAAGTGGGCGGGATCAGAGTTGGTGACATCGTGGTTAAGTTCAACGGCCAACCGATTACTACCGCTGGAGAATTAACCGCTGCTGTTCGGCAAGAACCAGCCGGTGCCAAGGCGGTTGTCGAAGTGCTACGGGACTCCAAGTCAGTTACCTTGAATGTAGTCTTGGGTGACGCAGCGGATCTAAAGTGAGGCAGAACTAGATGAGTGATTTGGGTAGAGAAGATATTGGCGGTCAGACCGCTGGCTCGACGCTACTTGAAGAGCAAATTCAAAATGTAGAGCCTGGCGATCACGAACGAAATTCTCACTACGTTCGCAAAGAAAAAATTGTTGAGTCTGCTGTTTTAGGAACACCCGTTATTGCGCTTTGCGGCAAGGTTTGGGTGCCGGGGCGCGACCCAGAAAAATTTCCAATATGCCCAACCTGCAAAGACATCTACGAAGGCCTGCGCCCGGAAGATCCAAAGAGCGCAAACCCAGACAAGTAGAAGCCGTTCAGTAGACTGAGGTCTGTGAATGATGCGCCAATAGGAATCTTTGACTCCGGAGTCGGCGGGCTAACAGTTGCCCGTGCAGTGATCGATCAGCTGCCAAATGAATCCATAATCTACGTTGGTGACACCGCAAACACTCCATACGGACCCAAAACCATTCAAGAAGTGCGTGATTTGGCATTAGCTGTCATGGATCGCCTTGTTGACGAAGGCGTGAAGCTGCTGGTTATCGCCTGCAACTCTGCATCCGCTGCCGTGCTTCGTGACGCTCGTGAGCGATACACAGTTGGCCGCGGCATTCCAGTTGTTGAGGTTATTCAACCTGCCGTGCGTCGCGCGGTTGCGGCAACGCGCAACCATAAAATCGGTGTGATTGGAACGTCGGCCACCGTGACATCTAAGGCTTACGACGATGCTTTTGCAGCAGCGGTTGATTTGCACATCACCAGCGCAGCCTGCCCGCGGTTTGTGGAATTTGTT
>JBEGTF010000097.1:0-2549 GCA_041179545.1 Actinomycetota bacterium
ATCCCGGCATCTTTCAAGGCAGCAAAAGTTCCACCAGTTGAAACAATGTCAATCCCCGCTGTGGCAAGTTCTTTGGCCAGGTCAAGCAGCCCGGTCTTGTCGGACACCGAAAGAAGTGCGCGCTTGATTTCAACGCGGTCGCGGTGACGGTAGTCAGCTGGCTTGTGGTCGTTGTGTGCGGCCATAGTAAAGCCCCTTTTACTTAGCTAGTGATGGAAGGTGGATTTTCTTGGTGGCGATGTCTTTGACAGTTGCAATTAGCAACTCTCGCTCAACGACTTTGATGCGTTCGTGCAGATCGTATTCGCTATCCTCAGCCAAGACCGGCACACTTGCTTGCGCAATGTGCGGCCCGGTGTCAACACCTTCGTCGACAACGTGAATGGTCACACCCGATACCTGTGCACCGGCAGCCAGAGCGTCACGCACGGCGTGGGCACCTGGGAACGCAGGCAAAAGGGACGGGTGGGTGTTAATTAAGTTTGGGGTCAGCGCTGAAACAAAATTAGCCGGCAGAATTTTCATGAAACCGGCAAGCACTACAAGATCAGGCTTGAAGTGGTTGATGTTGGCCAACAAAACATTTGCCCAATTTTCGCGGGAATCAAATGAACCTGGCGAAACAACAAACGTTGGAACTCCAAAGTGTTCAGCGTGAGCAAGTCCATCGGCTGGATTGTCTGAACCAACTGCAACAATCTTGGCGCCGAAGAGCGGGTTTTCTGTGGCCTCGAGAAGGGCTCGTAGGTTAGAACCCGAACCTGAAATGAGAACAACGACCGACAGCATTAGACCAGTTTACCGGTGACCCTGTTGCCCTGAATTCTTAGCGGCTTGTGCGAGTGGGAGATCAGGCGCATCTGGTCTAGCGCTAAAGAATGCCGCCAAGATTGACACCAACGCGACTTCAATAAATAGCACGCCAGCAACCAAGATTGGATTCACACCGATAACCTGCAACCGTCCAGGTCCCACACCTCCAGAGGCCAGCAGCGCAAGCAAGCCAAATTCGATCGCAGCTACGAAAGCTATTGAAAGACCCAAAGTAATTGCCGCACTCCAAGCAGAGGCGAATTCAAAACGAATTTCATCTGCGTGACGACGAATCAAGATGGTTGCAACGAAGGCGCCAACCAGCGGCACCAATAAAGCCACCATGCCAAAGCTCAATTCACCAATCGGCAGCGCTGAGGTAATTGGTAAGGCCGGCAAAGGACCAACCACGGTTCCCACCGGGGAAATAAGCGAACCGGCACCAATTTGAAAACCAACACCGGTGAGCCAGCTTGCACCAAAGATCACTAGGTTCGGCAAGATTGCCAGCTGCCCGGCGGTAATCATTACGCCACCCAGAAAACTCACCTGCAAGCCCTCGTAAAGACGAATCACTTGAATCCAGTTGATTGCCATCATGATTGCAATAAACACCGATGAAACCGCCAGCAGAATTGCAACAATTCCGGTTCCCGCTCGAAGGGCAGGTGCGCTCACCGCGCGAATTGCCCAGTGCAAATTATCGAATCGACGATTCAGGAAATTAGTTACCCAAACGCGCTCGGCAGGTTCAGGCAAAGACGCGGCTTCGCCGAACGCCTGACGCTTTCCAAACAGTGAGCCAAGCATCACGAAAAACAACAGGAAAGCTGGCGGCAAGAAGGTTCCCTGCCAGGTAACCGGATACGCGAATTCGTTATAAGAAACGGCGCTCAAGAAAAACGAAAGACCGCCGTAAACCAAAGCGGCTGCCAACCATGCTGGCCAAAGTTCAAGCGCAGCGGTTAGCCTGCGACCCATGCGCAGTGCAAGAGTGCCAATAAAAATGCTTAGCCCAAGGGGAATCATGCTCACGACGAATTGTGGTACCTCGGTTGAACCAAAAGCTCCTGCCGGAACAACTAATCGGGTTCCGTGTGCCATCATCCATACATCTGCAGATGCGCGAAAAGGCACTAGCCAATCGATGGTCGGATCATTTTCAAACAGCCACACCACGGTGAGTGGTACCAGCAGAATGCCAAGTCCAATTCCAGCGACAACTAGTGCCTCAAACGCTGCAACAAGAAAAGTGAGTCGACGGTTCAAGACGAAACACTCCCCCTAGATGCCGTTTAGATTTATAGGCTCTTGATGACTTCGCGCATTAGCGCAGCAGTCTCAGATGGGGTCTTACCAACCTTCACACCAACAGCTTCGAATGCTTCCTTCTTTGCCTGTGCAGTACCGGCAGAACCTGAAACAATCGCACCAGCGTGACCCATGGTCTTACCCTCTGGAGCGGTGAAACCTGCAACGTAAGCAACAACTGGCTTAGTCACGTTTTCCTTGATGTAAGCGGCAGCCTTCTCTTCAGAGTCACCGCCGATTTCACCAATCAAAACAATCGCCTTAGTTTCAGGGTCTGCCTGGAACGCAGCAAGTGCATCGATGTGAGTGGTTCCAATAACCGGGTCTCCACCAATACCAATTGCTGTTGACATACCAATGTCACGAAGCTCGAACATCATTTGGTAGGTCAAAGTACCTGACTTTGAAACTAGACCGATAGGGCC
>JBEGTF010000098.1:0-2502 GCA_041179545.1 Actinomycetota bacterium
GACTAGTAGCCACGAACGCGAGATCTCTGAATTGCTGTTCAATTCAAATCCAATCTGGTTCATCCTTGAACCGTCTGGTTAGCCTAATTGTTTTTAGTTGGAGCAGGTCTTGGTGTCGGCGGTTGTGCCAAGAATTCCGGTTGGCAACGCCGATGGCTTAGGGCTAGCGCTTGGGTCCGGGCTTGCGCTTGGTGCAGGTGACTCTGCAATCACGGCGCCCTGACCAGCATTGGCCTCAGCCAAAATCAGCGGCTCGTCCTTCTGCAATTTTTCGAAAATGATATTTGCGGTTTCGTATATCGGTGCTACACGGCCTGAGTATGGCGCTGGCAATCCACCGCGACTCGGCACCTGCAAGAAAGTCATTTTGTCTAGCTCTACATCTTTCAATGCACCGGCCATAGCTACCATCACGTTTACATTTGTAAGGCTCTCGCTCAACTTCATGTTGCGAGCAGCTGCCGATGCCAAAGAGTAAAGGTAGATCGGGTTTCCGAGCACGCCGGCGCTCTTCACCTTGCGAACCAGTGAAGTTAGGAACACCTGCTGGTTTGAAATACGGGATAGGTCAGAGCCGTCACCAACGCCGTGACGAGTTCTCAAGAACTGCAATGCCTGCTTGCCTTGAAGGGTGTGGGTTCCGGCAGCAAGATCTAGGAAGGTGTACTGGTCTTTGATTGGCTTGGTCAAACAAACCTCAACGCCACCAATAGCGTTCGACATTTCAATAACGCCCTTGAAGTCAATCATCGCCAGGTATGGAATCTTCAAACCGGTCAGAGCCTCAACGGTGAGCAAGGTACAGCCCGGTCCGCCATTAGCGATGGTCGCGTTGATTTGGCCAAGCGATTGCGGCAAGTAGCCGGGGCCCGGCGGAATCGATGTGCTTGGGCAGGCTGGCCACGGCACTAATAGGTCGCGCGGAAAGCTCAGCGCTGTTGCGTTTTTGCGGTCTGCGGAAACGTGCAAAAGAATAATTACGTCAGCCAACACCGATGTGTCGTTTCCGTACCCCTCGCCCTGGCCTTCGCGAGTATCGCTACCCACCAAAAGCATGTTGATCGGTCCGGCGATGTCTTTTTCAGTCAGTTTTCCCGAGCCCGAAAGCACTATGCCATTGGCACGGATGGTGTTTGAAAGATCTGCGATGGCGATGCCCGAAACCGCAACGGTGGCACCAAGAACTAGACCAACCACCTTGAAAAAGATGCCCCAGATTGCGCTTGCTTTGGTCTGCACGCGAATGCGACCGTGACGGGCAAAGGGCTTGTTTGGCATAGGTTCCTAGTTTAAGTGAAAAACCCCAGCACTGGGCTGGGGGTTTCCTGTGGAGGAAGGGGCGAGAACTGAGCGTGGGTGTTAAGAAACCGGCGACCTAGCCAGTTTTAGAACACGCTGTTCGAGACCGCCCCTCACATGCATTTGTGCTGACTATTCGGGAGGAGCGACTACGCCGCTGCCTCCAATAAGAAAACCCCCGAAAAATCGGGGGTTTTCTTATTTGTGGAGGAAGCGGTGGGATTTGAACCCACGGTTGCTATTAACAACGACAGTTTTCAAGACTGTTCCGTTCGGCCGCTCCGGCACGCTTCCGTACCCGACTACTTTACCCGAGACTGGCTGGCATTGCCACCCGAGGGCTGGCCCGCAGGTTATCGGGGTGCCTACTTCTGGGTGAAGACGATGCCTTCGAAACCGGCTAGCACCTGGGCCACACCGTGATCTTCAACGGCAGCCGTCACTGCGGTCGCGGCATCCTTTACTTCTTCAGGGGCCTGGCCCATTGCAAACGCATAGCCGCCAAGCTCGCGCGCCCACTCAAACATCTGAATGTCATTACGACCATCACCGATAGTGATTACCTGAGAAGGCTTGATGCCGAGCTCTTCGCGCTGCTTCTCAAGTGCCGAAGCCTTGCTCACTCCACTTGGTGCGATATCCAACCAGGCGGTGTAGCCAATCGCGTAAGTAACCGAGTGCAAACCAAGACGATCAATCATGCTGCCAAATTCTTCGGCGTCGTGCTCGGGTGAAAGCACAACCACGCGACTAACCGGGTGTGAGGTGAGATCCTCAAGCGGCGTCTCGTGATTTTTGTCACCAAGTGCGTACGCCGGAAACTCGCGGTGGAATCTGTAGGTGCCATCAACATCTTCAACTGCAAAGTGAGCATTCGGAAGCGCCTGAATCAATTCGCCCAACACCGGTGCCGGATCAAAAGTAATTACTTCGTGCGGTTTGAATCCGCGCTCGTGTGATTCGTGCAATTCAATCGTCACTGCACCGTTGGAACAAACTGCAAAACCTGTTTGAATACCGATGTCCTTGATCACCGGAAACGCATTGGCTGCGCTGCGGCCGGTGGCAACCACAATCTCGTGTCCAAGTTCACGCACGCGCGCGACTTCTGCGGTTACTTGTTCAGAGAGGAAACCGTCATCGGTTACCAAGGTGCCGTCAATGTCGATGGCAATTAGCCAGCGGTCATCTCCGGTTGCAATA
>JBEGTF010000099.1:0-2596 GCA_041179545.1 Actinomycetota bacterium
AAGTTCAGTTTTGAAGACCAGGACTGGGATGGAATCATTCCTTCACTGCAGTCTGGTGCTCACGACATCATCATTTCAGGAATGAACGACACACTAGAGCGCCAGGAAGTACTTGACTTCGTTGACTACTTTAACGCTGGCTTCGCCGTGGTTGTGCCTGCGGGAAACCCAGAAATGATCAAGACCTTTGCCGACCTGTGTGGCAAGACAGTTGCGATTCAGACAGCTACCACTCAGATTGAACTGATCAATGCGGTAAACCCGAGCTGCTCGAAGAAGATTGAAGTTCTTGAGTTCCCAACCGATGGTGACGCTCAAAACGCAATCCGTGCAGGTAAGGCATCAGCTGGCGTAAACGACGGTCAAGTAGCTGCCTACACTGCTCAAACAGCTGGCGAAGGCAAGTACTTTGAGGTTGTAGTGCCAACTGACGCTCCAGAAGGTTACAGCTCAGTGCTGACCGGTATCGGTGTGCTAAAAAAGAACGCAGACTTGACCAAGGCCATCCAGGCTGCGGTTCAGTCATTGATTGCAGATGGAACTTACGCGTCAATTCTTGACAAGTGGAACCTAGGTGCTTTCGCAGTAGACGAAGCAACAATCAACGGCACTAAGTAGTACCAAGATTTTTGGGGGCAAGCCTAGGCTTGCCCCCGATTTCTTTTTAATCTGAAAGAATTGGAACATGTCCGCAAAGCTGCAAATCATCGAGGTAGAAGATGCTCGAGATGCAGAACTCATGGCTACCTTCTTCAAGTCCATTTGGACAGACGGTGATGAAGTTGTTCCCTTTGACTTAGCTCTCGCTGCGGTACACATCGGTGGCTACGCAACCCTTGCAAAGCAAGATGGCACCGTGGTTGGGGCATCGTTTGGGTTCCTAGGAGAGTATGCGGCCCACCAGGTCCTTCATTCGCACGTCACTGCCGCCTCTATCCCAGGAGTTGGCTACGAGTTGAAGCAACATCAATATGCCTGGGCCAAGGAACGTGAACTTGGGGGCATCACCTGGACTTTTGATCCGCTGGTTCGCCGCAACTGTGTATTCAACTTCGAAAAACTCGGAGCATTGGCCGTAGAGTATTTACCTAACTTCTATGGCACCATGACCGATTCGATCAACGTCGGCGACGACTCTGACCGCCTTTTCGCCTATTGGCCTGTTCAAGAGACTGTAAACATTCAGCCAACGAGCACAGATTCAATGGCCATTAAGAACGTTGGCGGTGCTCCAGAACCGCAGCTTTTTGACCGCAAAAGTGCGTTTTGGGTGGAGTTGCCAGAAGACATCGAAGCGCTCAGAAAGAGTGACTTAGACCTTGCGAGAGTTTGGCGTAAGCAAATTCGAGAAGTTCTGCAGCCGGCGCTTGATGATGGTTGGTTCATCGGGAGTACAGATAAGAATCGCACCGCGATTTTGGTTGAGCCAGGCACTTCAGATTACGAGTTTTCCGAAGATTAATCAGTATCAATTTCAGATCAACAAGGAACCCTAATGAAACTAGAAGCCGTAGAACTTATCCGTCTTAATGTGCCACTTAAGTCGGCGTTTAGGACATCATTTAGTTCGGTTAGCATGCATGAGGTGGTTTGGGTACATGCCATCACTGATGAGGGTGAGGGTTGGGCAGAATGTGGTGCTAATGATCGTCCAGATTATTCAAGTGAATATCACACCGGAGCTATGGCTGTGCTTCGTGAGTTTATTTTGCCTGATCTCTTCAAACTTGGTAGCGAGCTGACTGCAGAAGCTGTAGCCCCGACTTTGCACTGGATCAAGCAACATCGCATGGCAAAGGCTGCGATAGAAACGGCTCTTCTCGATGCGCAACTTCGCGCTAGCAACACGTCTTTCGCAAAGTATTTTGGCGCCACTCGAGACAAGGTGCCAGCCGGAGTTTCGGTGGGAATTATGGATTCCCTTCCAGAACTTATGGGGTACGTCGATGGATATCTCAATGAGGGGTACGTACGCATCAAGCTAAAAATTGAACCAGGCTGGGACTATGAGCCTGTCAAACTGGTTCGCGAAACTTATGGCCCTGACCTTCTTCTACAAGTTGATGCAAATACTGCTTACACTCGCGATGACTTTGACCTACTGAAGAGACTTGACGAATTTAATTTGCTCCTAATTGAGCAGCCAATTTACGAAGAGGATTTGCTTGGTCACGCCAAGCTTGCCGACTACATTGAGACACCAGTTTGCTTAGACGAAACTATTATTTCTGCAGATATCGCACGTGATGCGATTGAACTAGGTGCAGCCGAAATCATCAACATTAAACCATCTCGCGTCGGCGGATACATTGAGTCGGTAAAAATACACGACATTTCGGTTGCAAACAAAATTCCTGTCTGGTGTGGTGGAATGCTCGAGACTGGAATTGGTCGCGCCGCTAACTTGGCTTATTTCGAGACAGACTTAACAGAGCCGTTCGTGCTGGTTGATGGGCACATCAGCGTTCCGACCGGGGCAGGTATCGGTGTTGATCCGATTCCAGAAATAATAGAGCGCTTTGCTGTTTCTCGCGAGTGGATACGCGGCTAACAATAAAAAAAGTTGCGGGTGACTTACGCCACCCGCAACTCGGTT
>JBEGTF010000100.1:0-3076 GCA_041179545.1 Actinomycetota bacterium
GGCAGGTGAAATGGGTCCGCCTCGTGTGGCTCTGAAAGACTCATGGCCATGTCTAGGTAGTTCACTCCGGCGGTAAACGCGCCTGAGAAAACAGTCGGCAGGAACTTTGGTTCCACCGCATTGATTACGAAATCAATGTTGTGAGCCTTGCAAAGCTCTGTCACATTTGCAGCACTTGACGCATCAATCTTGGCTGCCAAAAACTTGGCTGCAACATCGCGGCCGTGCCTGTTAGCAATCCATTCGATTGTGCGCTCGGCGCGAGAGAAGTCGTAGTCAGAGACCACGATTAGTTCGTAGAAGTTGCGGGTAGCGGCGATTTTGGCAACTGCGTCACCAACACCACCAGCACCAACGAGCAGAATACGCATCGTTAATTCCTAAATTAGAAGTTTGTCCCTGGGGCAAATCGGGAGCACCTAATTAGCCTACCTACCGAATGGTGATGTCCGCACTTGGGTCATTGACCCAATCCAGGATGCCCTGCCAGCGGCCCCAGCCCTCGTCGCCTCTAAAGTGCTGAGCACCTTCGATAACAATCGCCTCCACGCCCAGCGGTGCGCCAAAAGTCTCTTGAACGCCATCTGGAATCCAAGGGTCAGCGTCACTTCCAACAATCGTCAGCGACTTCACCGCGGCGTGCAAAGGCCGCCTTGTCTAGAGCAACCTTTAGGCCTTGAATTTCACCCAATAACTTTGGATCGGCAGGTGCTACAAAAAGTAGGCGATCAATTGGTTTAGAAATTTTACCTTCGACAGCAGCGTGAATAAAGTTCACGCAGCCAAGGCTGTGCCCAATGACCACGGTCTCGCCAGGCCCGGCTTCTTCAAGGAGTGCTAACTCGGCTAGCAGCAGTTCTTGCCAGTCATCGAGCGAGGGGTTATCGGTGTTTGGAAACTGCGGATACAAAACTTGGTGGCCTTGGTGACGCAGCTCAGAAACCAAAATTCTGTGCCAAGTGTTTTCTTGTCTGCGGTTTGTCCAACCGTGCATTATCAATACGCGAGCCATGACAACAGACTATTACTTTAGGTCAGGCACTTTTCTTGGATTAACAAGGCACTTTTCTTGGATTAACAATTGTTACCATCGCAAGCAGCGCCAAGGCATGTGCAGCAGCAATTGTCGCGCCAACGCCGCTCATGTTTTGCTTTGAAAGTGTTGTGTAAAGCGGGCCAGCAAGTGCGGTGGCTAGCGAACCCAACACGGCCACGAGAGACGCAGCTGTTCCAGCCTCGTTGCCATGGGGCGCCAGAGACAGCGCACCGATTGGTGTCACGGTCATGCCAAAGAAGTAGACGAAAAGCCATACCAATCCTGCAACCAGCCAAAGCGGTGGGCTACCCGCTGAAAGAATTAGCAAAGTAATACCAATGGTCACACTGGCCACATGTAAACCAACCAAGATCCACTGCGCTGGAATTCTCTGCGCCAATTTTGAAGAGACTTGAACGCCCAGGTAAGCACCGAAAGAATTCATCGTCAGCAATAATCCGAATTCAGCGGGCGTGAGCCCGTATTGATTTGTGAGTACAAAAGGTGTGACCACAAGATATGCCCAAAGCGCGATTCCGTTGAGCATCGAAATAACTACCAAACCAACGTAAATACGATCTTTGAGCACATGTAAAAATCGCATAGCCATGCCAGCAAAGATTTCGTCGCGACGATCTTCATGACTAAGTGTTTCCGGTAAAAACTTAATTGCTACAGCTAACATCAAGACTGCAAAGCAAGCCAAAATTGAGCTCACTCCGCGCCAATTCATGAATTGCAAAAGTTGAGATCCGGCAAAGGGCCCAATGAACCAAGCAAGGGCCTGAATCAAGAGCACCCTACCCATCACCTTTAGCAGAGGCAGTCCATCGTACAAATCTCGAAGCACCGCGTTGCCAACCACCAGCACAGCCGCACCGGCAACGCCCTGTATAAATCTCGATGCAAAAAACATTTCAATGTTTGGCGCCAGCGCGACTAAGAAACTCGCCGCTACATAAAGAACTGACCCGATCAGCATAGGTCGGCGGCGGCCAATTGAGTCGCTCAACGGACCTGCAATGAGCTGCCCCAGCGCAAAGCCAAGGGGCAGAGCACTTAGCGTAAGTTGAATTAGGGAATCTGGAACATCGAAACCACGGGCAATGATTGGCCCAGAAGGAAGATATGGGTCCAGCGAAAATGGCTGCAGGGTTTGTAGCCCACCAATAATAAAGATGTACTTCCAGCGTTCACGCTGGCTGATTGAAGGGCTGGACACCCTACAAGCCTAGGCGACTTGCGAAGGTCTCCCCTTTACTCAATCCACCTGGAATACCCCACACCGATGAACCAATCGGGGTGGTCCACTGTGACAGTAGGTCAAAGCTTTCGAGGCGGCGCTGTACCGGAAGGAACTGCTTGCTGACATCGCGCTGGTAGGCGGTCCAAAGCAGGCCAACATCCGGGGTGCCGTCTGGTGCGGTGCCAAGGTCGTAGTTGAACGGGCGCCTGAAGAATCGCTCGCCCGGTGCTTGCGGTGATGCCCGACGCACGTGTGCAAAGTTTGGAATTACCTTGAGACCTCGCTCATCAACAGCGTTTAGGTCAAGCGGGTCCGTTTCGTTTTGCTTGCCCAGTGGCGCACCACTATCAAGGTGACGACCAATAACTTGTTCTTTATCGTGGCGGCCAAGTTTGTCCCAGGTGTTTAGCTGCATCGAGATTCGGCGTAGCACCAAGATTGTTCCGCCACGAATCCACTCAGGACCATCTTCAATCCAAACTAGGTTTTTGAAATCATCGGTTCCGAATTGAGGGTTGTCAGTGCCATCAACTTGACCCATCAGATTTCGCTGTCGCACTCCGCCGGGCACCACACCCTGGGCGTTAGAGAAGCCCTGTTGAGTTGAACGAATCGAGGCAAAACCAACGCTGTCTTGAATTAATGCTCGCACCGCGTGTGACAGAACGATTGGGTCATCGGCTGAGACCTGCAGCAGCACATCACCGCCGGTGAAATTATCTTGAAGTTTATCCATCTTGAAAGCTGGCAGAACCTTGAGCGAGTCGGGGCGCAACTCTTCGATGCCAAGCTTG
>JBEGTF010000101.1:0-3713 GCA_041179545.1 Actinomycetota bacterium
GTCAACCGGGTATGACCTTGGCTGGAAGGCGGTGGCCAGCAATATCGCTGACGTTGCCGCAATGGGTGCCGTTCCAACCGCACTTGTTGTTGCTGTTACCGCTCCCGGCCACACCGAAGTTTCCTGGCTTGAAGCTTTCGCCGATGGCCTTCGCGATGCTTGCACACAGTTGGCTCCCGGTTGCGGTGTAGTTGGTGGAGATCTAGCCGCCAGCGATCAGGTGTTGATTTCCGTTGCAGCCCATGGCTCACTTGAGGGCCGTGAGCCGGTGCTGCGCAATGGCGCAAAGGTTGGCGACATTCTTGCCGTCGCCGGAACTCTTGGTCGCGCTGCAGCTGGCCTTGCACTGCTGCAAAGCGGCAACACCGATGCAATCTCGGCCTACGACGATTGGGTAAACGTGCAGCGTCGCCCGCAACCGCCGATTTATGCTGGCGTCGAGGCAGCTGTGGCAGGTGCAACCGCAATGCTTGATCTTTCTGATGGTTTAGCCAAAGACGCAGCGCGAATCGCGAAGGCTTCTGAGGTGACATTGCAAATCAATCCGCAGATGCTGCAAGGCTTCGAAGCTGTAGTTGAAGAAGCTGCACGTGCAATCGATGCAAATCCAGCCGATTGGGTTATCGGTGGCGGTGAAGATCACTCACTGCTGGCCACCTTCCCAAGTGACGCGGTACTTCCACGCGCATTCAAGGCGATCGGTGTTGTTTTGCCTCTTGGCCCCGCGCCGGTGATGCTTGGCGCTGATCCGCTTCCTGAAAAGGGTTGGGATTCGGTAACCGGCTGATTGCCGGCAAAGACTTATGTCCCCAAAATATGATGAGCAAGAAGCTGAATGGTTCAAAATTGGCCTGGCTGGACCGGCTCGCCGAGCGTTGGTTGGCGCAGGGCTGTATCGAGTTTCTGATCTCAGGAAGATCTCTTTGCAAGATTTAGCTAACCTGCACGGAATGGGCAAATCTGCAATCGCAAGAATCAAACAGATTATGCAAGCTAAGAAAATAAAGTTTTTAGATTCCTAGCCGTGAAGCAAACTGTTTAGAACAATTCCTTCGCCCTTGCGAGGTAAAACTTCTACGCGGCCAGTAACTGAATTTCTGCGGAACAAAAGATTTGCAACACCAGATAGCTCAGAAGCTTTGGCTGAGCGCTCGCCCTCGCCGTCGATGATGGTCACCTTGGTTCCTGCGGTTACATAGAGGCCAGCTTCAACTACCGAATCGTCTCCAATTGAAATTCCAACTCCGGAATTGGCCCCAAGTAGTGCGCGAGCCCCAATTGCCACGCGCTCTTTGCCGCCGCCGGAGAGTGTTCCCATAATTGATGCGCCACCACCGATGTCGGCTCCGTCGCCAACCACAACGCCTTGCGAGATGCGGCCTTCAACCATCGAGGTGCCCAAGGTGCCGGCATTAAAGTTCACAAAACCCTCGTGCATAATCGTGGTGCCAGGAGACAGGTGTGCGCCAAGACGCACGCGTGAAGCGTCAGCGATGCGAACCTTCTTTGGTGTCACGTAGTCAACGAGTCGAGGGAATTTATCAATTGCGTAAACACTGATCCCGGCACGGGTAAGGGATGGGCGCAAAGAATCAAGATCATCGATTGCTACCGGACCAACATTGGTGAAAGCAACAATTGGGAGATTTGGAATCAGGCCTTCGAGGTTGATCGAGTTTGGCTTTACCAAAAGCAATGACAGCAGGTGCAAACGTAGATAGGCATCAGCAGTTGAGCTAACCGGCTCTGCCAGGTTCACCTCGGTGCGAACAACCTGGGTTGAAACGCGGCGACGATCATCGTTGCCCACCATGGCGTCGAGCTCTTTTGGAACCACCCAGAGCGCATCTGACTTAGGAGCATCGCCAAGCTTTGGGGCCGGGTACAAAACATCAAGAATTGTTCCGTCGGCTGCGACTGTTGCGAGGCCGTGACCCCAGGCATTGCTCTCTAAAAACGTCATGGATACAAGGTTACAAGTTAGGCTCGTTTTATGGCCACAGCACCTCTAAATCTAGAAGCGGACGTCGCAGAACTCACCCGCGATATTTGCGATATCGAATCGGTTTCGGGCAATGAGAGGAAGAGCCAACCGCGTGGTTATCGCTGGCCACATCGATACCGTTCCGGTGGCCAATAATCTTCCAATCCAGATGTTATCCATGGAGCGCGAACAGGTTCTTTACGGTCGCGGCACGGTTGACATGAAGGCCGGGGTAGCGGTCCAGCTAAAACTTGCAGCGACTCTTGCCGAACCATTTTATGATCACGAAGAGGTTGAGGCCACCAAGAATGGCCTTGGCAGATTGGCGCGCAATCGCCCAGAACTTCTAGATGCCTCGTTTGCAGTTTTGTGCGAACCAACCTCTGCCCAGGTAGAGGGTGGTTGCAACGGAACCATGCGAATCGATTTGACCTTCAGTGGCGTCAAGGCTCACTCGGCAAGGCCGTGGATGGGCAAGAACGCAATTCACGGAGCAGCTCAGGCTTTGGCTATTTTGGCCGCCTACCAGCCTGCAGAGATTGATGTCGATGGATTGGTTTATCGCGAAAGTCTGAATGCGGTACTTATCGGTGGTGGAATTGCCACCAATGTGATCCCCGATGAGTGTGTGATAACCGTGAACTATAGATTTGCACCAAGCAAATCGGCCGCCGATGCCGAGGCACACCTGCGTGAGGTTTTTGCTGGCATGGAGATGGTCGTGGTTGATGTAGCCGAGGGTGCCCGCCCTGGATTGGACCGCGCTGAGGCGCAAGCCTTCGTGGCAGCCACCCAAACTCAGGCCCGCCCTAAGTACGGCTGGACCGATGTCGCCCGATTTAGTGCCCTGGGTATTCCAGCGGTCAATTTTGGCCCTGGAGACCCAAGTAAAGCCCACGCAGACGACGAAGCCGTGCCGGTTAGCCAGATCTACGCCTGCGAGAAGGCACTTCGGGCCTGGTTATCCGTGGGATAATAGAAATTCCGGCTAATTAGCCAGCAATTCAAGGAGTTTCTCAATGGCAGCAATGAAGCCACGCACCGGTGACGGACCAATGGAAGCCGAGCGCGAGCCACGCGGTCTGATTATTCTTCGAGTGCCACTAGAAGGTGGCGGTCGACTAGTAGTTTCAGTCAACGACGAAGAGGCAAAGAACCTTCACCAGGTTCTCGCAGGAGTAGTCAAGAAGTAATCCAACAAAAAAATCCCGATCAGTGATGATCGGGATTTTTTTTATGCTCGTTTCTTTAGTTAAACCAGGTCACGCCAATCAACTTCATCATCATCTTCGGCGACCACGATGGTGCCAGATGGAATCGCATTTGGCAGCGTGATTAGTTCGGTTGGCGGTGAAAGATAGGTAGCTTCCTCGCGACGATTTGCCAGAACGTTGTTGATGTAATCGGTGACGGCTTCATTCACCGGAACATCGTGCCCCTGTTCCTCAGACATGTACCAACGGTGCTCAAGAACCTCGTGATAAATCTGGGCGGGTTCTAGGCGACCTGACATTTCCTTAGGTATGGCAGTTAGGACTGGTTCAAAGCTTCGGCTAAGCCATTCGTGAGCTAGAACTTCTTCATCGGCACCTGGGCGCGGATTATCTCGGCGGTACTGGTCTAAATCGTTTAGCAAGCGTCGAGCTTGATTTTCTTCAACGTCTAAACCGGTCAAGCGAATCAGACGGCGGGCGTGGTGTCCGGCATCAACAACCTTTGGCTGAATCTT
>JBEGTF010000102.1:0-4006 GCA_041179545.1 Actinomycetota bacterium
GGCGCTTGCCTTAATGGCTGCAGCCTCAGTTGCACGAACTAGCTCAACGCCTAAGTTGCGATCTGGCTTGTTGGTCATTTGTACCCCGTCGTTAGACCCATAATTTTTTATAAGTTTAGCCCGCGAAAATTATCGGGGTCTTAATGTAACCGGTTACCCGCGATATTTCTGACTCCAGGCAACGGAAATCAAAATTGCAAGGGCCGCGATCCAAGTGATCGGCGAAACAGCAACGTGTAAAACCCAAATGGAAAGCACCATGGTAACTACCGGTTGGATCAGTTGAAGTTGAGGTCCCTTAACTAGGCCAATTATGTAGAGTCCCTTGTTGAGCATAAAGTTTCCGATTGCCAAAGAGAACAGGCTCACATAAAGGTAACCAAACCAGCTTTGAGCACTTGGCATCTGAGTGATTGGGTTAAGAGTCCAGTTAACGATTGCAATCGGAAGTTGCAACGGGATTGAAATCATGACGGCCCAATTCAAGACCACAAACGCTGGATATTTTGCGATCAGGGTAGAGCCAGAAATGTGCCCCATCGATGCAAATAGCACGCCGGCTCCCAGAGCTAGATAGCCCCAGAAGACTCCACCACCAAATTCGTTACCGCCGCGAAAGTATGCCAGGGCCATTGCCGAAATTGTTCCAAAAATTGCTGCGACCCAAAACATTCGGCGCGGTCTCTTGTGGCCGATAAAAACTGCAACAGTTGCGGTGACTATAGGTGTTATTGCACCAATCACTCCAGCATCAGCGGCCGGCACTGTTTGCAGAGCCAAGGTAGAAAGTAACGGGAAGCCAACGACGACACCAAGTGATGATCCGATTATTAATGGATAGGCATCTTTCGGAGGAAACAATGGCTGCTTCATAACCTTGAGCGCAACGATTGCAAGAAGTGCCGCGGGCACAACACGGCCCATGCTCATGGTGATTGGATCAAATGATTCTGCACCAAGTGTTACGGCAATAAAAGTTCCACCAAACCCAATGATTGCAGTCAGTGAGAAGATGTAGCCTTTTAGCTTTTCGTTCACCTTAGACAATCTACAGTTGTCGCGGCGTCAGCGGATTTATTTCACCGGTTGCTAGTTCTTGCTTGAATGCTTCCAAGATTGCGCGAAGTGGTTGAGGGGCAATACCCAAAACTTCCTTTGTGTACTCGTTTCCCAATGACGAATCAACTGGAACCGCAGCTGGGAATAGTGATTCGGCAGGTGGGTCACTCTCACGCAGCAGACTTGCATCAAGTTCAAAAATTTCACAGGTGAGTTTGGCTAATTCCATGCGCGAGACTGCTTCGTCGCCAACCAGATGCAGAGTTCCGGTTGCATTACGCAAAATCACACGTTCAATTTGAGCACCGATCTCTGCGGCAAGCGAAGGCGTGGTTACTTTATTTACGCGGTCGCCGCCCCAAACTGTAAAAGTCTTTCCGGCGCGAAGCGCCTCAACCAGCGAGAAGACAAAGTAGCCAAAGCCAACATCCTGTGATCGTGGGCTCTCGGTGATTTGGTGCTGGCCCATCACTCCGGCAATTCGGCAGATAGCACCATTGGTTGGTGCCAGGTCGCGAATTACCTGTTCGCTCAAAATCTTTAGAGCGCCATAGAAGTTGATTGGGTTGCCTGGGTCTGTTTCTGGTACACGGTGCTGGCTGCCGTCCATAGTCCAGTCGGTGGAAATAAGAATCGGCTTAGCCTTTGCCTTATTTGCAGCAAGGGTCACACGCTGGGTCATGCCCGGGAATGAGTCGTAGCCGGCCTGGCGGTTCTCGACCAACTTGTTGAATTCATTAGAAATGGCACAGTGCACAACGGCATCGCAGCCTATTACCTCGTGGCCGTAATTCTCTAGGACCGCCGCGATATTGCTTCCAACAAATCCGGTTGAACCGGTAACCGCAATCTTTGCCATTTGCTCTTCCTTGAGCTCGAATTATGTCTAAACTTTGTGATTACAATACCATTGGAACGGTCCACAAATCGGACCTTAATTATTTCAGACAAGGATGTCCCATGAGCGACAAAAAAGTACGCATTGGCCTTTTGGGTGCCGGCCGAATCGGCCAGGTTCACGCAATCAGCATTGCAGCCAACCCAAACGTAGACCGATAAGTTCGGTGGCAAGGCAGTTGCCGACCCAGCAGAGGTTTTTGCCTCTGGTGAAGTTGACGCCGTTGTGGTTGCAGCTCCTACCCCTTTGCACGTTGACTTAATCAGTGCCGCAATCGACGCTGGCGTACACGTACTTTGCGAAAAGCCAATTGACCTAGACATTGCTCGAGTTGAATCGATGCGCGAAAAAGCAAACGGGGCGAAAACACTGGTAGCACTAGGCTTCAACCGCCGCTATGACCAGCAGTTCAATGAAATTCACGCTCGTGTTCAGGCCGGCGAAATTGGAAATCTCGAGCAGCTCACAATTATTAGCCGTGACCCATCGCCGGCACCTAAGGACTACCTGGCAGTTTCAGGTGGAATCTTCCGCGACCAAACAATTCACGACTTTGACATGGCTCGCTTCTTTATTCCAAACATCGTTGAGGTTTACGCATCAGGCGCAAACGTATTTAGCGATGACATCAAGAGCCTTGGTGACTACGACAGCGCAGTAGTTACATTGCGCGGTAGTAAGGACGAGCTGGTAACAATTATCAACTCACGTCACGCTTCATATGGATACGATCAGCGCCTAGAGGCCTTTGGTTCAAAGGGTGCATTGTTAGCAACCAACGTGTCACCAACCACCGTGAAGCTCTACAACGATGTAACCGTTGAAGGTCGCAATCCTTATATGCAATTCTTCTTAGAGCGCTACGCATTCTCCTATGCTCGCGAGCTTGAACTTTTTGTTGAGGGCATCCAGACCGGTAAGAACAACAACCCAACCTTCGATGATGGTCGCGCGGCTTTGATTCTTGCTGATGCTGCAACCGAGTCTGCAAAGACTGGCAAGGCAATCAAGGTAAACCTGAAGTAAATCGAGTTAATTAAAAGATGCGGTCTCCAGTAGGAGACCGCATCTTTTTGTAGTTAGTTTTTTTATTCGGCTGCCAGCTCATCGGCTACTGCACGAATAAACGCAACGCTCTTCTTTGCATTATCAAGCGGGCCTCCACCAACTGGTGGCTCTGCGTTCACAACGTTGTCTTGTTCAAGAGTAAACCAGCCCTGGTAACCAGACTGAATCAGACCTCGAACAATCGCACGAATGTCAACATCGCCCTCGCCAAGTGGCACATACATGCCCTCGAGGATTCCTTGATAGTAGGTAATCTCGCCGGCTTGCACGCGGTCGGCAACCTTAAGGTTCACGTCCTTTAGGTGTGAGTGCTTTACGCGGTCGGCATGCTGGTGAACAAACTCAACAGGATCAGTACCCCCAATAATCATGTGTCCAGTGTCCAAGCAAAAATCGATCTTTGACCCAGCGAGGATGTGCTCGATGTCGTCTTTGGTTTCCACCATGGTGCCCACGTGGGGGTGCAGCACTGCAGTGATGCCCAGAGAAATGCAGTATTCGCGAACGCGGTCAAGGTTGCCGTTCAGCACCTTCCAGCCTGCCTCATCCAAAGTTGTGCGCTTTACGTCGTAGCCGTCAAGGCCGGTGATTGCCGACAGCACAAGGGTCTTAGCGCCTGATGCAACGTAGGCTTCGAGCTCCTTCTGCACGATTGGCATTGGGTCTTGATCTGCAAGGTGAAGCACAACCGGGAAGAACCCGCCAACTGCTTCCATGCCATGAGCCTCAAGAACTTCCGCGCGAAGCTTTGCTTCGGTTGGCAAGAAACCCTCAGGGCCAAACTCGGTAGCACCAAGGCCAAGCTCTGCCATTTCTTTCAGAACGCGCTCTGGTGTCATCTGGTGGCCCCAGTTTGGAACCTCGCAAACACCCCAAGAAATTGGTGCGCCAGCAATCTTTACGTTTGCCATTATTTTCCCTTTTGTTATTTGGTTGCGACCGCGCGAGGAGCGCGACCTTCTAATACATCACGAACACCGA
>JBEGTF010000103.1:0-2534 GCA_041179545.1 Actinomycetota bacterium
ATCAATGAAGGCCGCCGTTTACCACGCAAGTGGTGACGTAAGAATTGAAGAGCGAGAGCTGCCAACACCGATAGCCGGCGAAGTCCTACTTAAGGTTTTACGCTCAGGAATGTGCGGCACCGATGCATCTGAATACAAGTCGGGACCAAAAATGTTTCCGACTCAGACGAAGCACCCAATTTCAGGCCATCACGGCCCAATGATTCTTGGCCACGAATTCATCGGAGAGGTTGCAGCCACAACCGATGGCTCAGGTGGATTCAAAGTTGGCGACATCGTTGCATCGGGTGCTGGAATTTCATGCGGACAGTGCAAGCGTTGCAAAGAGATGCGCACCAACCTGTGCGAAAAATATGTAACCCTCGGATTGAACCGCGATGGCGGAATGGCAGAGTACGTAGCCGTCCCTACCAGCACATTGGTTCCAGTGCCAGCTGGTTTGAGTTTGGATGCCGCCGGCATTGCACAACCACTTGCTGTTGGTTTGCACGCAGCTCGTCGCTCGGGTGTTCGCGATGGTGACAAAGTTCTTTTAATTGGCGCTGGTGCCATCGGCACTTTCGTTCTTGCCGGTCTGAAAAAACTATTCAATGCACAAGTTACTGTGATGGATTTTGGTGGCAGCCGCTTGGAACGAGCATCTCGCCTAGGTGCCGATCACGTGGTTGAGGTTGGCGATAATGCCGAATCTGACATTAAGAAGATTTTTGGCGAGGCGGGTATCGATGTTGTAATCGAAGCCAGTGGCGCACCGGGTCAGCTTCCGTTTGCTATCAACCTGGTTAAGCGCGGCGGATGTTTGCGACCAGGATCTGGCCCCGGCACTTGAAATCTTGGGAACAACCACTCTTGCTGAAGAGTTGATTGAGGGTGTCTACCCGCTTTCAGAAATCAGCGCGCAGCTTGAACTACTAGGCGCTGGCAAGATCCAGGGCAAAGTGCTTTTCGATCCATCACTCTAAAAGACAGTAATAAAGGAGCAATCATGAAGGCAGCGATCTTTTACGGAGCTAAGGATATCCGTGTTGAAAATGTGGCCGAGCCGCAAAACGTGGGCCCAGGCGAGGTAAGACTTAAGCCCTTCTGGTGCGGAATCTGTGGCACCGATGTGCACGAGTACGCCATGGGGCCTATCGTTATTCCTTCAAAGCCACACAAGCTAAACGGCTCAATCCTGCCGCAGATTCTTGGTCACGAGTTCAGTGCTGAGGTTCTTGAGGTGGGTAAAGGCGTTACCAACGTAAAGGTCGGCGACCGCGTTTCAGCGATGCCACTTTTGTCATGTGGGGTTTGTTACTTCTGTTCACGCGGTGACAATCACCTTTGCACCTCAATGGCCTGCATTGGTCTTAGCTGCGAGTGGGGCGGCATTGCCGAGCAGGCAGTTGTTCCTGCTGCAAACGTCTTCAAGTTGCACGATGCTGTTTCAGATGTTGCTGGTGCACTAGTTGAGCCAACAGCGGTAGCTGCCTACGGTGTTGACCGCGGCAACGTTCGCCCAGGCGACACAATTCTTATTACCGGAGCAGGGCCTATCGGTGCTCTTGCTGCACTTTATGCAGAAAACCTTGGCGCTCGCGTCTACGTTTCAGAACTAAACCCAAACCGTCAGAAGATGATGAACGACCTGGGTGTTGCAACACTGCTTGACCCAACCAAGGATGATGTAATCGCGGCGTTGAAAGATGCCACCGGAGGAATCGGTGTTGATGCGGTCATTGAGTGTTCAGGAAACGAACGTGCATTGCAAACAGCAATCAAGTCAGTTCGTTCAGGCGGATATGTTGTGCAGACTGGTTTGCACACCAAGCCAGCATCGCTTGAGCCAATGGAGCTGTCAGAGCGCGAGATCACCTACACCGGAACCTGGTGCTACCCAGTGACTGACTGGCCACGCATCATTGACCTTATTGGTCGTCGCGGACTGCCGGTTGAAAAAGTCGTTAGTTCAAAGATCAACATGGACGACATCGTTTCAAAGGGCTTCGAAGAACTTGTATCACCAACCGGAACCGAAACCAAAGTACTAGTAAGAGGACACTAATCATGAAGGCTCTTCAATTTGTTTCAGAGGGTAAGGCAGAGGTCAACGAACTTTCAGTTCCTGACATCGCGGATGATGAAGTACTGATTGCATCTCGTGCTGTTGGCGTTTGCCACTCAGACATTGAGTTGCTTGAGGGACGCTACATCATTCCATTCAGTTACCCAATTATTCCTGGCCACGAGTGGTCCGGTGAAGTGATGAAGGTTGGTGCCAAGGTGACCAACTTCAAGAAGGGTGATCACGTAGTTGGTGACTGTGTGATTGGTGATGATCACTTTGGTTTCTCAATCAGCGGTGCCGCCGCAGAATTCTTCATCACGAAGGCTTCTTGGTTACACAAGATCCCAAACAATATTTCTTGGAACAACGGCGCACTCGTTGAGCCGTTCAGCGTTGCCTACTACGCACTGATGCGCGTGGGAAACGTGAACGCAAGTGACACTCTGGTTGTGCTTGGTGCCGGGCCGATTGGCCTTGCGGTTACTGC
>JBEGTF010000104.1:0-2962 GCA_041179545.1 Actinomycetota bacterium
GCACAATCTAGCTGGCGCACGCTGGATTGTAGTTTGTGATTACTAAAAGAGATGAAAGAGAAAAATGAGTACTGAATCGGTAAATCTTGCAGCATCAAAGGTTTCAACGCGCGCAGTGGTTGCAAGCTTTGGAATTTTTGTCAGTGCACTTTTTTGGTTGGTGGTTGCTACCTACCCAACGTTTTTCTTTTTCAATCCTTTTGGTGAAACGGATGTATTGCGTGCCACCGTTCTTACGGTGTCCACAATTGGATGGATCTTAATTTCTACTGGTCCTGCAATTTTGTTTAGCCTTTACGCGCTAGGTAAAACAAGAGTGCTGAGACTTATGCCTTTGGTGGCGCTAACCTGGCCAATCGCACTAATCGTCAATCACGTAACTTTGTTCATCCAAAAGGGCGATTGGTTTACGGGGTATCTGCTGGACTATCCGATTTTTGTCGCAACAGACATTCTGTTGCCGGTGCTTTTGATTGTGGTCTGGGCTGAGTTGCGTCCGGCGTTCACCGCGCACCCACAGCACAGCAAGAAGTAGTCAAACTAAAAAATCCCCGCCAGCACAAGCAGGCGGGGATTTTTCTTTAAGCTTTAGTATTTTGCGAGTTCTTCAACGCTGGTGAAGCGGCGCACGCCACCATCAGCAGTTGCTTCAACAACGAAGCTTGGCGCACCAACTGTGGTCTTGAATTCCAAGGAAAGCACATCGGTGCCGTTCTTCCATTCAAGACGCATAGTTTCGGCATCGATGATGCCCCAGCTAAATTCACCGTTGAATGCTGCGTGCTTGCGCACACGAGCTAAAGCAATAATTGCCTGGGTAACCGGCTGCTGCAACGCTTCTTGAATTTCTGCTGGGGTGTAGTTGTGACGGTTGGTGTCACGACCCTGACCTGAACGAGCAAACAAGTCGCGATCATCCATGCCGTTAAACAAACCAACGTAATAAACCTGCGGTTCACCAGGCAAGAAGAATTGCACAGCGCGCATAATTACGTAACCGGTGTCGTTCTTAACAATATTTGGAAGCGTCGCATTGATCTGGTGTGGCAGTGTGAACCACTGCGGAATTACAGATGCAATTGCTGAGTGGCCATCGGTGTGCTTTTCTGCAACAGCAAAAATATTTGCCATTTCATCCTGGGTAATCAAACCAGGGCGCTCACCGATGGGACCACCGTCGATAACTCCGTAACCGTCGTGAGTGTCAAGAACGTTTAGACAGTTGTTTGGACGAATCTTAAACCAGTCACCAAGTCGATCGACTGTTCCGGTGAAAAGTGAGTGCAAAAGAAGCGGCGCAGTTTGGAAGTCGTAAATCAAGTCAACCAGCGGTGCGATATCCAACTGCTGGGTGTAGTGCGCGTGCACCTCAACAAGTACTCGCATGTCGTATGAGTGAATCAACTCGGAAATTTCTTTTCAAGGCGAACAACTTTTACGCCACCAGACTTAAGTGCTTCAAGAATGCGAACCAGGTATGCCTTACCCGCGTCGTGGTTGATATCGATATCAACCTGCGAAGGCATGAAGGTTGTCCAGACCAAACGGCGCTTTCCACCGACCTCATAAGCGGTGAATGGCATGCCAGGTCGTGGACGGTAGAAAGATGTGATGCCTTCTTCTGTTCCACCATTTGGGAACACAACATCGAAGGTTAGGAACATGCCGTCGTATTCAGACTGCTCACCTTTTTCTTGCCAGTCCTTGAATTCAGGAGACAGGTAAGAGGCGTGGTTAACGATTAGGTCGGCGGTCAGCTCGTGTGTCTGTGAGATGCGCTTGAAGTCCGTCCAGTCACCAAGGCGCGGGTCAACGATGGTGTGATCGATTGGGTCAAAGCCGGCGTCGTCACCGTCATAAGGGTGAAAGAACGGAAGCACGTGAATGCCATCAAAGTCGGCCAGCGGGCCAGCCAGCAGTTTCTCAATTTCCCCCAGATTTCCGCCCACGCGCTCCGCGTAGACCAGGATGCTGGTACCTGACATTTTGAACCTCTTTGTTATAGCCGGGGCGCCACAAATTAGGCGCAAAACTCATCGATTTATCAAGGCTAGCCGGAAAAATGTAAGCGTTTACAGTCTTTAGCCAATTGTTATATAGGCCCCAATCCCTAGACTTGATACATGTCTGATCTAATCCAAGTTCGCCCCAAAACAGAGGGCTGGAAGCAAAAACTTGGCCCAGACGGCAAGCCCCTGCTCATGTTCGCCGAGCCCAAGCGCGGCAAGCCCCCAATTCACCTGGTTGACCTCACCGCCGAAGAGCGCGCCGAGCGCCTGATTGAGGCTGGCGTTCAGGCATTCCGCGCCAAGCAGATCGCCAACCACTACTTCACCCACTACACCTCCAACCCCGATGAAATGACCGACCTGCCAGCTGCCGGTCGTGCCGAGCTGGTTGGCTCTCTTCTTCCGACGTTGTTGACCGAGGTCAAGCGCCTACAGACTGATAACGGCGACACCATTAAGTTCCTTTGGCGCCTATTCGATGGCGCGCTGGTCGAATCGGTGTTGATGCGCTACACCGGCCGAATCACTCTTTGCATCTCAAGCCAGGCTGGTTGCGGCATGAACTGCCCGTTCTGCGCCACCGGCCAGGCGGGATTGACCCGCAACATGTCGGCCGGCGAAATCGTGGACCAGATCGTGCGCGCCAACGCAGTAATTGCCGCCGGTGAACTGGGCGGTTCAAAGGCTAAGATGAAGGATGCGCCGGAGCGCGTGACCAACATCGTGTTCATGGGAATGGGCGAGCCGCTGGCCAATTACGACCGCGTAATGAAGGCTGTGCGAACCATGGTTGCCCCGCAGCCTGAGGGTTTGGGCATGAGCGCTCGCGGAATTACCGTTTCAACCGTGGGATTGGTGCCGGCAATTCACAAACTTGCCGACGAACAGGTGCCGGTGACCTTTGCGCTCTCATTGCACGCACCCGATGACGAATTGCGTGACGAACTGATTCC
>JBEGTF010000105.1:0-3319 GCA_041179545.1 Actinomycetota bacterium
GGGTTAACCCCTAGCAGTAAAAACGAGGGTTAACCCATGAGCGATAGATTTGGGGCATGTACTCAAGATCAGTGGTGGTAATCGAAGACGACAACCTCGTTCGCTCACTAATTGCCTCCCACCTTGAGTCAGCAGGTTTTCAAGTGGCTGTTGCCGCCAACTACACCGATGCCCTTCGCTTGATCAGAGTTGTAGATCCGGATGCCTTGGTAGTCGACATTGATCTTGGCCCGGGACCAAACGGTTTAGACATAGCTGAGCGCGTTCGAAAAAGCTCAGACGAAGTTGCCATCGTGTTTCTGACTTCGCTCAGTGACCCCAGGTTCGCAGACTCAACTCTGGCAAAGAACGCGCCTGCGACTGCCTATCTAAACAAGCACTTAGTCACGGAAGCTAAGGTCTTGGTGGACGCTCTGGAATCGGCACTCGTAGACAATGTCAACGAATCTCAAAGGCATGACCTGCTGGATGATCGTCCCCTGGGTGGTCTTTCTCGGCTACAAATTCAAATCCTGCAACTAATTTCTGAGGGAAAAACTAATCAGCAGATCGCAGATATTCGAGGTCGTTCACTTGGTGCAACGGAAAGCGCTATTTCAAGAACGTTGAAAGCGCTGGGTATAGATGCGAACTCAGATGTTAATGCTCGAGTACTTGCTACCAACCAATACGCAAGCAAAATCAAACCAATTGGCACCGCCCCCGATGCTTAGTACCTCGCTTTATCGCTGGATAGGCAGCCGCTTTGCCTTTAGTTGGCAACTTATGCTGCTTGTTTTTGCTAACTATGTATTAAACGGGCAACTATTTACCGGAGTGGAATTGGTTAGCGGGGGTCCTGCTGGGTACGTATTCGACCTCTATAACTCACTTTCGGTAATTTCAGTTTTAGTTTTTTTTCGATTTATCAAGTTCAAGAACACCTTCACAAAATCAATTACAGCTTTTACGATAGCGTCGGCAATCTCCAACTTTGTGCCGGTAATTGCATTGCCATATCTCTACAGCACTGTCGACGCAAATTCAGAAAACTATAGATCGTTTTTACTGATTGCAACCACAGGATTTTTCCAAATGATTTTGGTGCAGAGCCTATTGACAATTCTGCTGGCAAGTTTTTCTGAATCTAGAATTGCGCGTAAGAAAATTGCAATCGAGCAAACGAAACTTAACCACCTCAGAGAGAATTACCAAACTCAACTGGCAGAAATTACTCAACGTTTAGAGGTAGACGTTAGGTCTAAGCTCGATGAATTGCTTTCCAATCTACTTTCAAAAATAGAAAGTCATAGAAATCCGAAGCAGTTGGCTTCTTTGGTTGGCGAAACCTTAAACGAAGGGGTGCGCCCGCTAAGTTGGGAAATTGAGTCAGATCCTGATGAAGACATCGATTTAAGTAAAGTAAAGCCAATAAAGTTTTCGCTTCGTGAACGCTTTGCATTCAAAGTAGAACTATCAAAAGCTACGTCCGTAGCTTCAGCCACATTTCTACTTGCAATTTACGACCTACCGCTAATTCTTTTTGTATTTGGAATGGAAGCCGTACCGCAGGGCATCGTGACAATTGCAATATCTGCAACTGGAATGCTCTTTATCACGCGACTGTTATCGGCTCTAGTTTCTTGTTTATTCGTTTACTCTCCGAAGGCTTATCTGCCGAGTTCTATGAGATTGGCGTAGTTATATCCTTCGCGCAAATTTATTTGGCGGTGACCTGGTTCAAGACGACCATAGAACTTCGTGCCTTCTCAATAGGTCGTGTGCAGGAACTAAATGAGCAACTAAAGGTGCTGGTTTCAACGCTCCGCCAGAGCACCTGGCTGCAGAAGCAGAAACTGGCCCGAATGGTTCACGGCCCGGTGCAGTCTTCGTTATTTGCCGTGTATTTGGAACTCAACCAGGCCGATTCTCTTACAGACACAACCCGCGGGCAACTGGCCGAGAAAGTAGGGGCGGCCAGCCAGGCACTAGATTTGCCTAATGAAAGCGTAAAACTGCCTTTTTCTAAAGCTTTAGCTCAACTGACCGAAGGTTGGGGAGATACCTTGGAATTCAAGGTCTGGCTCGACCCTGAAGTCGCTAGACGAATTGATTCCTCTGAGGTTGGCAAGGCCTGTGCAATTGAGACCCTGCGCGAGGCAATAAATAATGCCGCCAAATATGGCACTGGCAATGTTGAAATTTCAATCGACTCCGTTGCAGACAAACTTGTAAGCATTCAGGTTCGAAATGGGATTGCTGTCAAATCTTTGTCAGCGGCACCTGGCTATGGCAGTTCCGTGCTTGACCAGGTGACTCACCAGTGGGAACTGAAAACAGACCAGGACCCACACCGATCGCACTGATGCGTGCACCGCTAATTTTCTCTAGCGCAATGATGTAGTCCTGTGCATTCTTTGGAAGATCTGCAAAGGTGCGGCAACCGGTGATGTCTTCTGACCAACCAGGGAAGTTTTCGTAGATTGGCTTGGCGTGGTGGAAGTCAGTTTGTGAAACCGGCATCTCATCAAAGCGCTTGCCGTTTACGTCGTAGGCAACACAAACCGGAATTTCTTTCAAGCCGGTAAGTACATCGAGCTTGGTCAAAACAAAATCAGTTACACCGTTGATGCGTGCTGAGTAGCGAGCAATCGGTGCGTCGTACCAACCGCAACGACGTGGGCGTCCGGTGGTGGTTCCAAATTCAAAACCGGTTGCGCGCAAGAACTCGCCGTTCTCATCAAACAACTCAGTTGGGAACGGGCCAGCACCAACGCGAGTTGTGTAGGCCTTAACAATTCCAATAACTGTCTTGAACTCCCCAGGGCCAATGCCTGAACCGGTTGATGCGCCACCGGCAGTTGAGTTTGAAGAAGTCACAAACGGATAGGTACCGTGATCAACGTCAAGCATTGTTGCTTGGCCGCCCTCAAACAAAACAACCTTTTTGTTTTCGATTGCCTCGTAAAGTTCAAGTGCGGTGTCAGCCACCATTGGGCGCAGACGCTCTGCGTAAGAAAGCAACTCAGCAACAACTTCAACAACGCGAATCGCTGCGCGGTTGTAAACCTTGGTTAGTAAGTTGTTCTTTGCAACAAGTGCGGCTTCAACTTTCTGGCGAAGAATGCTTTCGTCGTAAAGGTCCTGCACACGGATACCAACGCGGTTGATCTTGTCGGCATAGGTTGGGCCAATGCCACGACCGGTGGTGCCAATCGCACGCTTGCCTAGGAAGCGCTCAGAAACTTTGTCAACGATCACGTTGTAAGGGGTGATGATGTGTGCGTTTGCAGAAACGCGAAGCTTGCTGGTGTCGATTCCGCGGGCGTTCAATGCCTCA